>CAYTAY010000057.1:986-11461 GCA_964435845.1 uncultured Azoarcus sp. | reverse complement strand
GTAGCGCAACCCAGGCGGTGGTGGTCGACGCGGCCTACGTCGACGCGCGCCTCGACATGCTGGCGCAGCGCGAGGACTTGGCGCGCTACGTGCTTTAAGCGGCTTTGGCGCCTGTTCGCGGGCAAGCGCCCTCCCACGGGCAAATGCACCTGCCTGGTTTTGCTGTGGGAGGGACTTGCCCGCGATTGCCTTCCGATGGCTGCCTCCGTGGCGGCGACCGCAAATCCCGGACCCGAGCTGCCCAATGCTGATCCGCATCGTCGAAATCCTCTTTCCGCTGTTTTCCATCACCGCCCTGGGATTCTTCGTCGGCCGGCGCATGAAGCCGGACCTGTCGCATGCGAACAAGCTCAACATGGATGTGTTCGTGCCGGCGCTGGTGTTCGCGGCGCTGGTGAACAATGAGTTCCGGGTCACTGAGTTCATTCCGCTGTCGCTGGCCACGCTGGCAGTGGTCATCGGCTCGGGTCTCGCGGCCTGGGGACTGTCGCGGCTGACCGGGGTCGGCACCCGCACGCTGGTGCCGCCGATGATGTTCAACAACTGCGGCAATCTCGGCCTGCCGCTGGCGGTGCTGGCCTTCGGCGAGCTCGCGCTGGCGCCGGCTGTGGTGATGTTCATGGTGTCGAATCTGCTGCACTTCTCCTATGGCGCCTGGCTGCTCGATCACCGGGTCAAGGTATGGACCGTGTGGAAGGTGCCGTCGGTGATCGCGACCCTGGCGGGGCTGGCGATCGGCATCGCCGGTGTGCAGATATGGCCGCCGCTGATGATATCGATCCGCATGCTGGGCGAGATATCGATTCCGCTGATGCTGTTCGCGCTCGGTGTCCGCTTGACCGATTCCCGCATCACCTCGGTGGGCATCGGTGTGTTCGTGGCGGCAGCGCGCCCGATCGTCGGCATGTTGCTGGCGATGGCGGTGATGCTGGTCATCGATCTGCCGCCGCAGGAGCAGGCCTTGTTGCTGGTGTTCGGCGCCCTGCCGCCGGCGGTGCTCAACTACATCTTCGCCGAGCGCTATAACCAGGACCCGGAAACCGTCGCGTCCATGGTGCTGATCGGTAACGTGTCGGCGCTGCTCTTCCTGCCCGTGGCGCTGGCGATGTCACTGCCGTGACGGCGGACAGGGTTTCGCGCTCCGATGCGTTGCGTTACGGTGGACCGATGGTACGTGGACAATGGAGGGTCGGCATGACCGAACGGGTTTTCGAACGGGACGCCTACGCGCAGCTATGCGATGCGATCGTGGTCGCTTGCGACGGAGACGGCGTGATTCTCGACCGGACCGTATTCTATCCCCTCGGTGGCGGCCAGCCGGGCGATCGCGGTGAACTCGTGCTCGCCGACGGCACCCGCGTCGCAGTGGTGGATACCGTCAAGGGCGACGAGGGTGCCATCGTGCATCGTGTCGAAGGCGATGCCAGCGTGCTCCCGCCCGGCGCCCGGGTGACCGCCGCCATCGACTGGCCGCGCCGCTACACCCATATGCGTTATCACACCTGTCTGCACCTGCTGTGCGCGGTGGTCGCAGCACCGGTTACAGGCGGGCGCATGGGCGCGGACAAGGCACACCTGGATTTCGACATCGACATGGACAGGCTCGACGCCGCGGACATCGAGGTCCGTCTCAATGCGCTGATCGCACGTGACGACGGGGTCGAGCCGACCGATATCGACGAGGCCGAGCTCGATGCCAACCCGGGCCTGGTCAAGACCATGTCGGTGCAGCCACCGCGCGGACAGGGCACCGTGCGTACCATCCGGATTCCCGGGGTGGACCTGCAGCCCTGCGGCGGCACGCACCTGAGGCGTACCGGCGAGATCGGGCGGGCACGGGTTACCAGAATCCGCTCCGAGGGCAAGCGCAACAAGCGGGTGACCATCGTCCTCGAAGCGCCCGATGAGCCGGCGGGGGCGCAGTGAAGCTTTTCCTGCGCTGCCTCGACATCTTCGAGGCGCAACACAAGGCCAATCTACTGCGCTCGGCTGGCATCCGCGCCGAGGTACGCAACACATTCCTGACCGGCGCAGTGGGCGACATCCCCTTCATCGAGGCCGGGCCGCAGATCTGGATCGATCAACGCGAGAGCGAAGAAGTCGCGCGAACCATCATCCTCGAGGCCGAGCAGGCGCCGACCGGGCCGGACTGGACCTGCGAGTCCTGCGGTGAATCCATCGAGGGCCAGTTCGCGCAGTGCTGGAACTGCGGGGCGCCCCGGCCCTTCGGCCGCTGACGCCCGGCATATGTTCAGAAGGCGTTTTCCACCGCCAGCTGACCCGGGCGCTCGCGCCGCGAGAGTGCGAACCCGCGCTCCTTGAGCGCGGCCCGGGTGTCGCGCACCATGTCGGGATTGCCGCAGATCATGATGCGCGATTGCCCGGTATCGAGACCGATGCCGACGGTCGCCTCCAGCCGGCCGTCGCGGATCAGTGCCGGGATGCGTGCGTCCAGCGCGCCGGGAGGATGTTCCCGTGTGACCACCGGTACGTAGCGCAGACGCCTGGCGGCGTCTCCGACCAGTGGATGCTCGACCAGGGCCTGCATCTCGTCACGGTAAGTCAGCTCGGCTGCTGTGCGCACGCTGTGGACGACGATGACGTTCTCGTAGTCGACCCAGATCGCGGGGTCCTGGAGAATCGACAGAAACGGCGCGAGACCCGTCCCGGTCGCCAACAGCCACAGGTCCCGCGCCGGGCGGAAACGGTCGGTGGTCAGGAAGCCGAAGGCGGTCTTGTCGATGAGGATCTCGTCACCGACATCCAGTTGCGCCAGTATCGTCGTGAATTCTCCGTCCGGTACGACAATGGAAAAGAACTCCAGATGTTCGTCGTAGGGCGCCGAAACCATGGAATAGGCACGCCAGAGCGTGGTGCCGTCCGGCTTGCGCTGACCCAGTCTTGCGAACTGGCCGGGCACGAAGCGAAAAGCGCGGTTACGGCTCGTGCGGAACGAGAAAAGACCGCTGGTCCAGGGGCGCTTCTCGATGATGGTTTCGATCGTGTATTTGTCCTGCATTGCGTCCATGCCAGTCTCCACTCCGTGCGACGCAATAGTTGACGAAAACAGTAGGGTAAAGTTCGCGCGTCCGACACGACGATGCGCACGAACGCGTCAGGTTTGGGGAGGTGTCGGGGCTGCCGGCGGTGGGGTACCGGCCTTGTTCATGAGCATGCTGACGAGGTCGACCGGCACCGGGAAGACCAGGGTCGAGCTCTTGTCGCCGGCGACCTGGGTCAGGGTCTGCAGATAGCGCAGCTGCATCGCGGCGGGCTGGCGCGAGAGCATCTCGGCGGCCTGCATCAGGCTCTCGGCAGCCTGTTTCTCACCTTCGGCGTGGATCACCTTGGCGCGTCGCTCGCGCTCGGCTTCCGCCTGGCGGGCGATTGCCCGGATCATGGTTTCGTTGAGGTCGATATGCTTGATCTCGACGTTGCTCACCTTGATGCCCCAGGCGTCGGTCTGGGCGTCGAGGATCTGCTGCACATCGAGGTTGAGCTTCTCGCGTTCGGTCAGCATCTGGTCGAGCTCGTGCTTGCCGAGCACCGCGCGCAGCGTAGTCTGTGCCAGCTGGCTGGTGGCGTCGAAGTAGTTCTCGACCTGGATGATGACGCGCTCCGGATCCACGACGCGGAAGTACAGCACCGCGTTGACCTTCACGGACACGTTGTCGCGCGAGATCACGTCCTGGCTGGGCACGTCCATGGTCACCACGCGCAGGTCCACCCGCACCATCTGCTGAACACCCGGGATGACGATGATGAGACCGGGGCCCTTGACCTTCCAGAAGCGACCGAGCATGAAGATCACGCCGCGCTCATACTCGCGCAGGATGCGGATCGCGCTGATGAGCAGCGCGACCAGCAGGATGATGACGGTGCCGAGCCCGATGTTGAAATCGAAGATCATGTCGCACTCCCTGTGACTGTGTGCTGAGTTGTGGTCATCGGCTCCACCGTGAGCACCAGACCATCCATGGCGACGACCCGGACGTGCTGGCCGGGTTGCAGTTCGGCATCGCTGACGACATGCCAGCTCTCGCCGTGCAGGTGGGCGTAGACGCCGCCTTGGCCGATGCTCGTGATCACGCCTTCCATGCCGATGAGTTCCTCACGGCCGCTCACTACCCGCCGCTTGCGTGCGCGCATCGCGAAGCCGCCGATGGCGAGCAGGGTCAAGGCACTGACGAGGGCCAGCGCGACCAGGAAGGCGATCGGTATGCCGAAGCCCGGAATGCCGCTGTCCATTAGGAACAGGCCGCCGACGACGAAAGCCACCACTCCGCCTATGCCAAGCACCCCGAAGCTGGGGAGGAAGGCTTCTGCCAGCATGAGAATGACGCCCAGGGCGATCAGCGCCACTCCTGCCCAGTTCACCGGCAGCAACTGGAAGGCGTACATCGCAATGAGGATACAGATCAGGCCGGCGACGCCCGGCACGCCGAAACCGGGGCTGGTGAATTCGAAGAACAGGCCGTAGATGCCGATCATCATCAGGATCAGCGCAATCTGCGGGTTGGAGATCACCGAAAGGAACTGGTTGCGCCAGTCCGGCGTGATGCGCTCGATGTCGGCATCTGCCGTCGAGAGCACCACGACATTGCCGGAGTCGAGACGTATCTCACGCCCGTCCAGTTGTTCGAGGAGGTCAGTCAGGCTGATCGCGATGAGGTCGATGACACCGGCATCCAGGGCCTCGGAGGCCGACATGCTTGCCGCCTCGCGTACCGCCCGCTCGGCGAAATCCGCGTCGCGACCGCGCAGTTGCGCGAGGCTGCGGATATAGGCGGCGGCATCGCTGGTGGCCTTCTCCATGACTGCGGCTGCACTTGGGGGCGTAGCCGGTCGCGCGGCCGGCTTGTCGGCGTCAGCCGCCTCGTCGCCAGCCTCCGGCGCCGCCGCTGGGGTCTCTGTGTCACCGCCTCCGCCACCTCTGCCCGGTCGCGGCGCGCCGGCCGGGCCCGGTGGGCCGCCGATCGCCACCGGCGAAGCTGCACCCAGGTTCGTCGCCGGCGCCATCGCGGCGACATGACTCGCGTAGAGGATGAAGGTGCCGGCACTCGCCGCCCGAGCGCCCTCGGGGCTGACATAGGTTGCGACTGGAATCGGCGAGGCGAGGATGTGCTTGATGATCGCCCGCATCGAGGTATCCAGCCCGCCGGGGGTGTCCATCTCGATGACGATCAGACCGGCGTTGCGCTCGGCTGCGATCGCGAAACCACGTGTGATGAAGTCCGAGGTTGCCGGGCCGATTGCGCCATCGACGCGCAGCGTGACCACGGTGCCCTGCTTGGGCGGAGGTTCCGCGATCGACCACCCCAGCAGGACGAGCCCGCCAAGCAGGATCAACAGCGATAGTGCGCGTCTGACGGTGACCGGCACGTTCGTCTCCTCCAATCGGTGCAGCAATTGCATCCATAGTACAGCGTCAAGCGTGTGAGTGGTGTCACCGTTGCATGTTCCCGGATGCGTGAAACTCTGTCACCGCGCTTGCCTGCCATCGGCGCGGTTGCTACGCTCGACGCAGGTCCATGTTGATGACCCGGGGATAAGCGAATGAAAACCGTCTTGCGCAGTCTGGCCATCGTCCTCGGGTTGCTACTTTTCGTCCTCGGGCTCGGGGCGGCCTACCTCGCACTGGTGTTCGATCCAAACAGTTATCGTGACCGCCTTGCGGTGAAAGTCGAGCGTCAGACCGGGCGGGAGCTTGTGATCGCCGGCGACATCGGTCTGTCCTTCATCCCGTGGCTCGGTGTCGAACTCGGCGAGGTCTCGCTGGGCGACGCCCCCGGCTTCGGAGATGCCCCGTTCGTTCGCGTCGGCCTAGTGCAGGCCAGGGCGCGAATCATGCCCCTGTTGCGCGGCGAGGTCGATGTCGACCGGGTGGTGCTCGAGGGGCTGGAACTCAAGCTCGCACGCAATGCCGAGGGACGTTCGAACTGGGCTGACCTTGTCGGTGAGCCGGATGAGGATGGCGCGCGTCGTCGCGGACGTGACGGGGTTGCCGCCGGAGCGGGCGTCTTCGCGGTTGGTGGCGTCGAGATCCGTTCGGCGAAACTGACCTGGGCGGATGCCCAGGCTGGTGTGCGGCACGAGATCAGCGGTCTGGATTTGGTTGCCGATGCGATTCGGCCTGGCTCTCCTTTCGATGCCTCGCTCGGTTTCGACCTCATTCTGGACGACCCTGCGCTTCGCGGGCGCTTCGATCTCGCCGGCCGGTTGACCGTCTGGCCGGACCGCGAGCGGCTGGATGTCGCTGGACTGGACATGCGTTTCGACGGTGCCGGCGAGGGCTTGCCCGGCGGCCGGCAGCAGCTCGCGCTGAAGAGTGATGTCGCGGTCGATCTGGCCGCCGATACGCTCGCATTGTCGGGCTTGGTGCTCGAGGTGCTGGGGATGAGGCTGGAGGGTAATTTGAACGGTACGGACCTGGCCGCCGCTCCGTCATTCTCTGGCCGGCTTGCTGCGCTGCGCTTCGATCCGAAGGCGGTACTGCGTGCGCTGGGTCGGCCGGCGCCGGTGACAGCGGATGCTTCCGCCCTCACCAGCGCAAGCCTGAGTCTGGCGTTCGACGCATCAGCGCAAAGCCTGATGCTGAGCGACATCGACCTGCAGCTTGACGACAGCCGCCTGCACGGCGAGGCGGGTCTTGCCGATCTGTCGAGACAGGCCTTGCGTTTCGACCTGTCGCTCGACGCCATCGATGTCGATCGCTATCTGCCGCCCGATGCGCCCGAGGGCGCGGCGACGCCGGGTGCTGCGGCTGGTGCCGCGGCGAGCGGCGCCCCACCGGAGGTCTTGAATTCACTCGACATGCAGGGGCGACTGCGCATCGGGCAGCTTGTGGCCAGCGGACTGACGGTGTCGGAACTCGATATCCATGCCCGGGCCGACGGCGGGCTGGTACGCCTGGCGCCGATGTCGGCCGCGCTCTACGGCGGACGCTATGCCGGCAATGTGCAACTCGATGCGCGCAGAACACCGTTGCGGATCACCATGGACGAGTCCCTGTCCGGGGTGCAGGTCGGCAGTCTGTTGCGTGAGCTCACCGGCGCCGAGGCGCGGCTCACCGGGCGTGGTGACTTGCGCGCGCGACTGCAGGCCGACGGCACCAGCGATCAGGAGATCCGGCGCACGCTCAACGGCAACGCCGAGTTTCGCTTCTCCGACGGTGCAGTGACAGGGGTGAACGTGGCGCAATATCTGCGCGAGGCCGCCGCCCGTTTGCGCGGCCAGCCGGTGCCGGCCGAATCCGGCCCGAACCAGACCGACTTCACCGACCTCAGTGGCACGGTGCGCTTCGCATCCGGTGTGGCACGCAACGATGACCTGACCTTGCGCTCGCCGCTGCTGCGTGTGGGCGGGGACGGCAGCGTCAACCTGGTGAGTGAGCAGATCGATTACCGCATCCGTGCCAGCCTGGTCGGCTCGCTCGAAGGGCAGGGCGGCGCGGATCGCGACGCCTTGCGCGGTGTCACCGTACCGATCCGCATCGGCGGCAGCTTCGACCGCCCCACCTACGCGCTGGACGTCGAGACCCTCATTGCCGAGAACCTCTCCACTCGCGCCAGAGAGCGGATCGAAGAGCGGGTGCTCGAGCGCGCATCGCCGCAATTGCAAGAAGACCTGCGGCGGGGTCTGCGGGGCTTGCTGCGGTAAGCGGTGCGTTTCATCTCAGGTTCAACGCACCGAAGAACCCGTCAGGCGGCGTCCTTTTCCGGCAGGGCTACCTTGTTGTCCTTGCTGAACTGGTAGTCGTGGAACACGTGCTCTGCGCTGAGGATCTGGTAGCTGCCATCCGGGTTCCGGTGGGTGGTGTCCTTGAGGCGGTAGGTGTAATGGCCACAGGTCCAGCAGTCGAAGTTGCGCATGTGGGTGCATAGACAGGTCTTGTCCATCACCTTGAGGCGCTTGGCTTCCGGATGCAGCGCCAACTCGCGGTTGTAGGCGTTGATGTAGGCACAGTTGCCGCTCGAGTCCAACAGGTAGCCGTAGGCCTCGCAGTTGGGCCGGATGCCGGCGCCGATCGCGGGACTGCTCGTGAGCATCCGCATCGGATAGCCCGTGGGGGAGATGGTGTTGACCTCGATCTGATCTTCGCTGGCGGTAAAGTAGTGCTGTTGTACGTCGGCCGGCAGACCGCATTCCTCGGTGACCGTGAAGCGGGTGGCGACCTGGACCGCGGCCGCACCGTTTTCGAGGAAGTCGACCGCGTCCGAGCCGGTGAAAACCCCGCCGGCTGCGATCAGCGGGATATCGAGTTCGTCCGCTTTGAGCCAGTCACGAATCTCGGCGGTGATCGTGGCCAGATCGTACTCGGCCCAGTCCATGCCGAAGCCAAGATGGCCGCCGGCGAGCGGGCCTTCCACGACGACGTAGTCCGGCAGGCGCCCCGTGCGTAGGGACTTCTTGAGAAACAGCTGCAGCGCCCGCAGCGACGAGACGATGATGCCGAGCTTGGCGTCGCGGAAGCGGGGATGGTCTTCGATAAGCGCGAAGGAGCCCAGATGCAGGCCGGCAGCAAGCGTGATGCCGTCGATGCCGGCGTCGAGCGCGGCACGCAGCCGCGCCCGGAGCGTCTCCTTCGGGCTGTTCATCGTCAGCTTTTCCATGCAGTTGATGAAAATCAGCCCATTGCCGCGCTTGCACTCCATGGTCCGCCGCACGTGGGTGTCGGTGGCTTCCGCGATCAGACCCAGGTCGAACTGCACTTCCGATTTGTTGGTGTTGGCGACGTTGTACTTGAACCGCTTGAGCTTGTCGCGGACGTACTTGGTGTCGTAGCGGCGGTCGCTGACGGTGGGCAGCATCGCATCCGAAATGTGGCCGATGCCGCCGAGCCGGGCGGCCTCGAGCGACAGCTCGGCGGTCGAGATGTCGACCCCCATGCCACCGATCATGATCGGGACGTATTCCCGGTTACCGAATTTCAGGCGGAAGTCATCGACGCATTTCATGGCTGGTGTCAGTCCTCAGGGGCGATCTCGACTCGCGGATGTCTCGCGACGGCGGCCGAGCGGATGCTCCGATTCAACCATAGCCCATCGCACGAAAACAACCGCGACGGGACTGCGGTTTTCGTGTTCGGGCCGCTGCCCCACGGTCGCCCGGGAAAAACCGACTTTTTAACACGAAAACACCGCGGCGGTGGCTCGCGTCCGCTACGATCCGCTGTTTTGTTGACCGAGGTCAGCCAAACAAGGGGTGCGAATCAGAGGATCATCCCGGCAGCCACGGTGTTGTTCGAGCTCTCATCGATGAGGATGAAGGCACCGGTGGCGCGGTTGGCACTATAGCTGTCGGCGAAGACCGGTTGTGCAAGCTTGAGCGAGACCCGGGCGATATCGTTCATGTCGAGCGTGCCGGTTTGCTCGCGTTCCAGCGTGTTGAGGTCCAGGCGGTGCTCGATGAGCGAGACCCTGGCCCGGACTTCGCGGGTGGTGTGGCGCAGGATGTAGGTGCGCGTCGGCGCCAGCGGCGTTTCCGAGAGCCAGCATACGGTCGCCTCGAGTTGCTTGAGTACGCGCGGTGTCTCGCGCTGCTTGACGATCATGTCGCCGCGCGACACGTCGATCTCGTCGGCGAGCAGCAGGGTGACCGAAGCTTCGCGGATCGCGCGGTCCCGGGGGGCGCCGCCGACCTCGATCGCTCGCACGGTGCTGCCGCGCCCCGACGGCAGCACGGTGACCGCGTCGCCCACCGAGATCTCGCCGGACTCGACCCGACCCATGAAGCCGCGATAGTCATGCAGCTCGGGGTTGGCCGATTCTCTCGGCCGGCATACATATTGCACCGGAAAGCGGAAGTCCTCGGGTTGCTCGGTGTGCGCGGCCGGCGCCTTCTCGAGCAGTTCCAGCAGGGTCGGGCCGGCGTACCAGTCGAGGCGCTCACCCCGGTCGACCACCATGTCGCCGTTGAGCGCGGACATCGGCACGAAGCGCACGTCGCCGACGCCGAGCTTGTCGGCGAAAGCGACGTAATCCGCGCGGATTTTCTCGAACACCTTTTGATCGTAATCGACCAGATCCATCTTGTTGACCGCAACCACGAGATGCGGTATGCCCACCAGATGGGCGATCAGCGAGTGGCGACGGGTCTGGGTCTGCACGCCACGGCGGGCGTCGACCATGATGATCGCCAGATTGGCGGTGGATGCCGCGGTGACCATGTTGCGGGTGTACTGCTCGTGGCCCGGGGCGTCGGCGATGATGTACTTGCGCGTGCCGGTCGAGAAGTAGCGGTAGGCAACGTCGATGGTGATGCCCTGCTCGCGCTCGGCCTGCAGGCCGTCGGTGAGCAAGGACAGGTCCACTGCACCCAGACCGCGCTTCTTCGAGGTGGCTTCCATGGCGTTGAGGGTGTCGGCGAGAATCGTCTTGCTGTCAAAGAGCAGACGACCGATGAGCGTGCTCTTGCCGTCATCCACGTTGCCGCAGGTCAGGAAGCGCAGCAGACCGTTGTCGATGCCGGGCAGG
>CAYTAY010000057.1:0-824 GCA_964435845.1 uncultured Azoarcus sp. | reverse complement strand
TCCCGGTGGCTGGCATCAGAAATACCCTTCCTTCTTGCGCTGCTCCATCGAGGCGTCCGATGTCTGGTCATCGAGGCGGGTCGCACCCCGCTCGGTGATCGTAGTGGTCGCGGTTTCGAGCAGGATCTTGGCGACGCTGTCCGCATCGGACTCGACCGGCGCGGTGCAGGTGATGTCGCCGACGGTGCGGAAGCGCACGCGCAGATTCTCCACCTTGTCGTCGGCCGCCGCCGGGGTCAGCTCGGTGACCGGGCGCAGCAGCGCGCCCTTGCGCACCACCTGACGCTCGTGGGCAAAGTAGATGCTGGGCAGCTCGAGCTGCTCGCGCTCGATGTATTGCCATACGTCGAGTTCGGTCCAGTTGCTGATCGGGAAGGCGCGGATGTTTTCGCCCTTGTGGCTGCGGGCATTGAACAGGTTCCAAAGCTCCGGCCGCTGGTTCTTCGGATCCCACTGACCGAATTCGTCGCGAAAGCTCATGATGCGTTCCTTGGCGCGGGCCTTTTCCTCGTCGCGCCGCGCGCCGCCGATGCAGGCATCGAAGCCGAATTCCTCGATCGCCTCGAGCAGGGTCACCGACTGGTGCTTGTTGCGCGATTCGCCCGCGTGCTTGAGTACCACGCTGCCGCGGGCCATCGAGTCTTCGACCGAGCGCACGATCAGCCGCTCGCCCAGCTCGGCGGCGCGACGGTCGCGGAGGGCGATGACTTCGGGGTAGTTGTGTCCGGTGTCGATGTGCAGCAGCGGAAACGGGAAACGCCCGGGGCGAAAGGCCTTCTCGGCCAGGCGCAGCAGGCAGATCGAGTCCTTGCCGCCGGAGAACA
>CAYTAY010000056.1:0-17449 GCA_964435845.1 uncultured Azoarcus sp. | reverse complement strand
GCCTGGCCCTGGGCGAGACCACGCCGGGGCCGCTGATCATGGTGGTGTCCTTCGTAGGTTTCGTGGGCGCCTGGACGAAGGAGATCTTCGGCGCGGACATGCTGCTCCTGGCCGGCTTCGCCGGCGCCTCGGTGGCCACCTTCTTCACCTTCCTGCCCAGCTTCGTATTCATCCTGGCCGGCGCGCCGCTGGTCGAAGCCACCCACGGCGACCTAAAGTTCACCGCGCCGCTCACCGGCATCACCGCCGCCGTGGTGGGCGTGGTGCTCAACCTCGCCCTGTTCTTCGGCTGGCACGTGGTCTGGCCGAGGGCCACAGAGGCCGCGCCGTTCTCCGGCGGCTTCGAATGGTTCTACGCCCTGATCTCGGTGGCCGCCTTCATCGCCCTGTGGAAGTACAAGCAGGACATCATGAAAGTGATCGGCGCCTGCGCCGCGATCGGCCTCGTCTACACCTCCATCGTTTGAGGAGCTCACCATGCCTTACGAGCCCAAGCTCCTGTCCTGCGATCCCACGCGGCTTGGTGCACGATTTTTTTCCGTTTTCGGAGACGACCCTGGGGTCTGGCGACTGAATGGCTCGCGGCGCTGCCGCCATTGCTTGTGCATCATTGTCGGGACCGTACTTACGCCATTGCGAAAAACCGGCCTCCGCCACACGACATGGACTTCCTCCACGAATTTCGAACCCTCCGCCGCCGTATGCTATTCATGGCACGGCTGCTGGTTTTACTGTTCGTCTTGACCCATGGCTGGGCAGCTCTGGGCGCATGGATGGTTTTCTTGCCGGACGGGCAAAATGGAGAGGGTGTGGGCGGCCATTTCTGGCATGATGCGGGCACGACAACGTCATCAATACGCCCACGCCATGGATGCTACCTCGCGCGAACTGATCATGCAACGCTGGAACGTGATCCAGGATGAACTGCTGCCGCAGCTCAGAGCGTGTGGGGGGGCTGACGCCGAAGCTCGAACGGGCGACCCATATTTTGGAGTGGGTACGGATCGAGGAATTCGTCGCAGCATCCTGGTGCGGTGAGGGGCGTCCGCCCCCTGAGCGCGCCTGGCTGGCCAACGCCTTCGCCGCCAAGGCGGTGCTCGGACTGACGACGACGGTTGGATTGATCGAACGGCTGATGATCGACCGCGCGTTGCAGCGCATCTGCGGCTTCCCGCTGCACCGAAAGCTGCCGTCCGAGGCGGCCTTCTCGCGCGCCTTTGCCGAGTTTGCCACCGCCAGGTTGGCCGAGCGCGTGCATGAAGCGCTGGTCCAGACGCATCTGGGGGATCAGTTGATCGGGCGCCTCAGCCGCGATGGCACGGCCATCGAAGCGCGCGAACGCCCCGCTCGCAACAGCGCGAGGGTCGATGCGCCGTCTCACGATGCCGGGCTGCCACTGGTTCGCGCAGGCAACATCGAGCGGATCGGATGCTCCGAGCGCAGCCCGGCGCGACAACATGCGCGGCCGGCCGCGCAAGGGTGAAGTTCGCGCGCCCGCCAGGGGATCCCCGATCAAGCGCCAGCCCAGCCAGACCTTGGCGCAGATGATCGCGGAGATTCCCACCGCCTGCGATCGTGGCACCAAGAGCAATGCCCAAGGCTACAAGGTGAGCTGGAACGGCTACAAGCTGCACCTGGACACCGCCGACTGCGGCGTGCCGATTGCGGCCTTGCTCTCGTCGGCTGCAAGGTTGAAGTAAATGGCCCGCACCCCACCCGACTTTCCAACCCTCGGGTCGCCGTTTCCGTTGTCCCGCCTCACCATCGCACAACCCCGACCCCCGGCCTTGACAAGTGTCAACGCGGAACTGGGGAATCGGGGGTATTGTCTCCGGGTTTTCCGCTACCCGAGGCATCATGCAAAGCATCGAACTCGTCTGCCCAGCGGGCAGCCTGCCGGCGCTGAAGACTGCGGTCGACAATGGTGCGGACTGCGTCTATGTCGGCTTCAAGGACGCGACCAACGCGCGCAACTTCACCGGCCTGAACTTCGACCCCAAGGCGATGCGCGAGGGCGTCAGCTACGCCCATGCCCGCAAGCGCAAGGTCTTGCTCGCACTCAACACCTACCCCCAGGCCCACAACTGGGCCGACTGGACCGCCGCCATCGACCGCGCCGCCGAGTTCGGCATCGACGCGGTGATCCTCGCCGATCCGGGCCTGATGGCCTATGCCGCCAAGACCCATCCGCAACTGCGGTTGCATCTTTCGGTGCAGGGCTCGGCGACCAGCTACGAGGCGATCAACTTCTACCACGAGCGCTTCGGCATCCAGCGCGCCGTGCTACCGCGAGTGTTGTCGCTGCCACAGGTCGAACAGGTCATCGCCAAGACCCCGGTCGAGATCGAGGTGTTCGGATTCGGCGGGCTGTGCGTGATGGTCGAGGGTCGCTGTGCACTGTCGGCCTATGCCACCGGCGAATCACCCAACTGCAATGGTGCCTGCTCGCCGGGCAAGCACGTGCGCTGGGAGCAGACACCAAAGGGCATGGAGACGCGGCTCAACGGCATCCTCATCGACCGCTTCGACGACTCCGAGCGCGCCGGCTACCCGACGCTGTGCAAGGGCCGTTTCGAGGTCAATGATGAGACCTACTACGCCATCGAGGAGCCGACCAGCCTGAACACGCTGGAGTTGCTGCCAGATCTCGCCCGGGTCGGCGTCAGTGCGATCAAGATCGAGGGCCGCCAGCGCAGCCCCGCTTACGTCGGGCAGGTCACCCGCGTATGGCGGGCGGCGATCGACAAGGTGCTCACCGACGCCGATCGTTTCACCGTGCAGCCGGCCTGGATGGCCGAGCTGGACAAGGTATCCGAAGGGCGCAGCCACACCCTGGGCGCGTATTACAGGCCATGGAAATGAACTCCCCCCGCATCAGTGTCGGCCCCCTGCTCTACTACTGGTCCCGCCAGGCCACGCTCGATTTCTACGCCGGCGTCGCCGATTCGACTGCCGACGAGGTGTACCTCGGTGAAACCGTCTGTTCGCGTCGTCATGAACTGCGCCTGGAAGACTGGTTCGAGGTCGCGGCGATGCTGCGCGACGCGGGCAAGACCGCGATCATGTCCTCCCAGGCGCTGATCGAGTCCGAATCCGACCTCAAGAGTGTGCGTCGCATGGTCGCGCAGGCGGATTTCCGGGTCGAGGCCAACGACATGTCGGCGGTGCGCCTGCTCGCCGAGGCTGGCCGCAAGGACTGGGTCGCCGGGCCGACGCTCAACATCTTCAACCCAGAAACCATGCAGTTGATGATGGAGGCCGGCGCGAGCCGCTGGGCGGTCGCCCCGGAAATGTCCGGCCAGGCCATGGCGGCGCTGCTCGCCGAAATGCGCATCCGACCGGAAACCGAAGTGCTTGCCTGGGGCCGCCTGCCGCTGGCCCACTCGGCGCGCTGCTTCACCGCCCGCCACTTCAACCTGCAGAAGGACACCTGCGAGTTCCGCTGCCTCGGCCTGTCCGACGGCATCGTGCTGCGTACCCGCGAAGGCGAAGCTTTCCTGACCCTCAACGGCGTGCAGACCCAGTCGGCGCGGGTGCACAACCTGCTTGCCGACCTGCCCCAGGTCGTGCAATACACCGACGTACTGCGCATCAGCCCCCAGGGTTCGCACACCCTGGACGTGATCGCGCTGTTCCGCGAAGCGCTCGACGGCCAGACGGGCGCCATGGCGGCCTTCGAGCGCAGCGCCGAATGGATGGTCGACCGCGCCTGCAACGGCTTTTGGCACGGCAAGCCCGGGCTCGAGCTGCAACTACCCGCCGGAGCAAAGTCATGAACCTCCCTGTCCTGCCCGCCTTCACTCTGCCAACGCCGCTGGCCCGAATTGCCTCACGCCTGCCACAAAAACCGCCGGCGCGAATGCTGACGCTCGCGCTAAACCTCGGGCTGGATCGTATCGTGCCGCGTGACACCATGGCGCCGCTCATCGGTCGCCACATGCGCCTGTGCGTGCTCGACGCCGGCCTGTCGCTCGACTTCACCTACGGCGCCGGCGGCTTCAGCCCCCGTGCTGCCGCCGGCCAGCCCGACCTAACCCTCAGCGCCAACCTGCGCGACTTCATTGCGCTCGCGCTGCGCGAAGAGGACGCCGACACCTTGTTCTTCGGCCGCCGCCTGCGCATGGAAGGCGACACCGACCTGGGCCTGCTGGTGAAGAACACGCTGGACGCGATCGACTGGGAAAGCATCCAGCGCGGACTGATGCCGACGGCAGTGCTCGAACGACTACGCCACGGTCGCCATCGGGACGAGACAGTAGTAGCCTAGGGCCGGTCGGCCAGCGCTCGTCAAAGCGCTTGCAGCGTGCCGGCCGAGGTGGAAGACTTGAGTCTCCATTCGTCAGGAGGCGCACATGGGCAAGCGAATTCTCATCATCCAGGGCCATCCCGACCCGACCGAGCCGCATCTGTGTCACGCGCCGGCGGAACGCTATCGTGCAGACGCCGTGAGCGCGGGGCACGAGGTACGCACGGCGGATGTCGCACGGCTTGACTTGCCCTTGCTGCGCAGCCAGAGACAGGTGGACAGGCTCGACGAAGCCGGTCGCGAGCGCTGGTTTTCACGCCCGCAGACGCTCGGGCGCAAGGCCGACTGAAGGCACGACGCATGCTCGCGCCGGTCACCCCGTCCCGTCTCGCGATCTATCTTGCGCTCAGCTACGCGCTGCTGATTCTCTACGCGACCCTGCATCCCTTGTCGGGTTGGCAGCACTCGGGCCTGCCGGTATTCGACTACCTCATCGCCCCTTTCCCACGCTATTTCCGGGTCGAGGATCTGGTGGTCAATGTGCTTGGGTATGTTCCGCTCGGTTTCGTCGTGGTTGCGGCCCTGCCGCTGAGACGAGGCCCGGCGATCCTGATCGCGACACTGCTCACGGGGCTTTTGAGCCTGTCGGTCGAAACCCTGCAGAACTTCCTGCCGACGCGGGTCTCGTCCAACGTCGATCTCGGCTGCAATCTGGCTGGCGGCTTGATCGGCGCGGCGTTCGGCGCACTGTTCAGCCACCGCTTGTTCGACCGCAACGGCTGGCTGCAGCGCTGGCGCAACGGCAGCATCATTCCGGGCCGCACCGGCGACCTCGGCCTGATCCTGCTGTGCCTCTGGCTGCTGACCCAACTCATGCCTGAGAGCATCGTGTTCGCCAGCGGCGACATCCGCAGCCTGCTCGACATCGGCACGCCACTGGCGTTCGCGCCCGAACGCTTCATTCTGTTCGAAACCCTGCTCGTGGCCTCGAACATCGTCGCGGTCGGGCTGATCGCGCGGTGCATGATGACCTCGGCCAACCCGTTGGCGATCCTGGTGCTGCTGGGGCTCGCGCTCGCGGCCAAGTCGCTGGCGACATGGAGTTTCTTCGTCCCGGGCGCCCCCACTGGCTGGCTGACCCCCGGGGCACGTGACGGCATGCTGTTCGGACTGCCCGCGCTGGCCGCCATGTTGCTGCTGCCGCGGCTCGCGCAGCACGCGCTGGCGGGCATGGCGCTGCTGGCCGCAACCACGCTCGCCAACCTGATCCCCGACAACCCCTTCCTGATGGTCGATCAGCGCCTGCTCGCCTACGGCAATTTCCTGAATTTCCACGGCCTCACCCACATTGTTGCGAGCACCTGGCCGTTTATTGCGCTAGGCTATTTGTCCGCCCTCGGGCTGTGGCGTGGCGAGCACCTGCACAGCCGATGAGGCTCGATTAAAAGACGGCAAGATCAAACATGCCCCGGAGAGACCCATGAGCTACTTTCAACACCATGTGTTTTTTTGCTGCAACCAGCGCATCCCAGGCGACACCTGTTGCAACGACCACAAGGCGGCAGACATGCAGGCCTACGCCAAGGACCGCATCCGTGCGCTTGGCCTCAAGGGCAACGGCAAGATCCGCATCAACAAGGCCGGTTGCCTCGACCGGTGCGACGAGGGGCCGGTGCTCGTCGTCTATCCGGATGCGGTGTGGTACACCTATATCGACAAGGAAGACATCGACGAAATCATCGAGTCCCACCTGGTCAAGGGACAAATCGTGGAACGACTGAAACTGGAGGGATGATGAGCCGAGCGCCCGCTACCGAAAAAGTCCTGCTGCGTGGCGCCGAGGGCGGGGTCGAGGCCTTGATCGACGCACCCGCCGGAGTGCGCGGCATCGCGCTGGTCTGCCACCCTCACCCGCTTTACGGCGGCGCCAACACCAACAAGGTGGCCCACACGCTGGCGCGCGTCTTCCGGGATCTCGGCTACGCAGCGATCCGCCCGAACTTCCGCGGTGTCGGCGCAAGCGAGGGCGCGCACGACCACGGCGAAGGAGAGACCGAGGACATGCTGACAGTGATCGCCTGGGCTCAGTCGCGCTGGGGATTCCTGCCGCTGGCACTGGGCGGTTTCTCTTTCGGCGGCTTCGTCCAGACCCGGGTGGCCACCCGTCTGGCCGGCGGCATGACGCCACCGCGCCGCATGGTGCTGGTCGGCATGGCGGCAGGAGCGGCCGCCGACGGCGCGCGTCACTACGACACCCCGCCGCTTCCCGAGGGGATCCCGACGCTGATCATTCACGGCGAGAACGACGAAACCGTCTCGCTCGCGAACGTGCTGGACTGGGCGCGCCCCCAGGAGCAACCAGTCATCGTGGTACCCGGCGCAGATCATTTCTTCCACGGCAAGCTCCACGTGATCCGCAGCATAATCAACGACGCATGGGCGTCTCTCTAGGAGAAAACCATGAAACTCTTCGCCTCGCCGACCAGTCCCTATGCCCGCAAGATCCGGATCGTACTGCTCGAGAAGCAGCTCCCGTTCGAACTGGTGGAGGACTCCCCCTGGGAGTCGGCAACCCGGGTGCCGGAGATCAATCCGCTCGGCAAAGTGCCGGTGCTGGTTCTGGATGACGGCGAGGTCTTCTTCGATTCGCCGGTCATCGCCGGCTACCTGGAGATTCTTGACGCCGATCCACGCTTGCTACCCACGGACATGCCGGCCCGGGTGAGAGTGCGCCAGTCCGAAGCGTTGGCCGACGGCATCACCGACGCGGCGGTCACCGCATTGCTGGAATCGCGACGTCCCGATGGCGAACGCAGCGACCGCGAGATCGCGCGCCAGACCGCCAAGATCGAACGCGGCCTGGACATGCTCGAGCGCCGGGCGGCAGGCCTTGAATGGCTGCATGGCGACAGCCTGAGCCTGGCGGACATCGCTGCCGGTACCGCGCTGGCCTACCTCGACCTGCGCTTTCCCCAGCTCTCCTGGCGCGACACGCGTCCGGCACTCAAGGCGCTGGAAGCCCGGATGTCCGCCCGCCCGAGCTTCATCGATACCGTCCCGCCAGCCGGCTGATCAGCCGCCGCGGAAGGACGGCTTGCGCTTGTCCAGAAACGCGGTGACGCCCTCGACGAAATCGCCGGTGCCGCCGCAACGCCCGAAGGCGTCGGCCTCGCTCTGCAGTTGCGCCTCGAGCGTAATGTTGGGGCCGCCGGCGACCAGGCGCTTGATCTCACCATAAGCATGGCGCGGCCCATTGCACAGCCGCGCGACCAGCGCCGAGGTCTCCGCTTCGAGCGCATCGACCGCCACGACCTTGTTGACGATGCCCAGGCGCAGGGCCTCGGCGGCATCGAAACGATCGGCCAGCATCAGCAACTCCAGCGCCTTGCGCGACCCGACGATGCGCGGCAGGAACCAGGACATGCCACCGTCTGCCGGCAGCGCGATCGCGCTGTAGGCAGTGGTGAACCTGGCGTTGTCGGCGCACACCGCGAGATCGCTGCCCAGCACCAGCGACAGACCGAAGCCCGCGCAGGCGCCGCGCACCTGGGTGACCACCGGCTGATGCAGCCCTTGCAGTACTTCGACGATCGGGTTGATGAGTTTTTCGATGATCGCCCGGAAACTCACCTGGCGGGCTGCCGAGCCCTGATCGAAATAACGCGAGAAATCCTTGAGGTCGCCGCCGGCCATGAAGTGGTCGCCCGCGCCACAGATCACGACCACATCGAAATCATCACGGTTGCGCAGACCGCGTACCGCCGCGAGCATGTCCTCCATCATCTCCACCGACAGCGCATTGAGCTGCGGCGGACGGTTGAGGGTAATCGTCGCGACCCGGTCGGCGACATCGAGCAAAACGGTATTGGCCATCACATCATCCTGGAAACTGGTGAGCCGACGTCTGGAAAAGACACGCCTCCGTTACCGCCTGGACGAATCCAGCACAGCCGGACGCCTAGGGCCTGTTCTCATTCGCGCTGGCGGATCGCCATGGCGAATGAGAACAGGCCCTAGAGCATAACCAAAAACCGGGGGTCAGACGCGCTCGAACAGTCCCGCAGCACCCATGCCGGTGCCGATGCACATGCTGACCATGCCGTAACGCAGCCCGGCTTCGCGCTGCATGGCGCTCATCAGGGTCGCGACCCGCACAGCGCCAGTCGCGCCGAGTGGGTGACCAAGGGCGATCGCACCACCCAGCGGATTGACCCTGGCTGGATCGAGCTCGAGCTGACGCATCACCGCCAGCGCCTGTGCGGCAAAGGCTTCGTTCAACTCGATCCAGTCCACGTCGGCCTGCGCCACGCCCGCCGCCTTCAGCGCCCGCGGGATGGCCTCGACCGGACCGATGCCCATGATCTGCGGTGGCACCCCGGCGACCGAATAGCTGCGAAAGCGCGCGATCGGGGTCACACCATAGCGCTTGACCGCGGCCTCGCTCATCAGCAATACGGCGCCGGCACCGTCGGACATCTGCGAACTATTGCCGGCGGTCACTGAACCACGCGCGGCGAACACCGGACGCAGCTTGCCCAGGGTGTCGAGTGACGCGTCGGCACGAGGCCCTTCGTCGGTGTCGCAGACACGCTCGACCACGCGCACTGTGCCGCCTTCGCCCGGCATGTGGCCACGCACGGTGTAGGGGGCGATCTCCTCGCGGAAATGACCGGCTGCGATCGCGGCGCAGGCGCGCTGGTTGGACTGCAGCGCGAAGGCATCCTGCTCCTCGCGGCTGACCTTCCATTGCTCGGCGACCTTCTCGGCGGTCAGACCCATGCCAAAGGCGATGCCGTAGTTCTCGCGCTTCTCGAAGATTGCCGGATTGAGGCTGACCTTGTTGCCCATGATTTGCGGCATCACGCTCATCGACTCGGTGCCGGCGGCGATGACCACGTCCGCCTCGCCCAGCCGGATGCGCGCGGCGGCATCGGCCACCGCCTGCAGCCCGGAGGAGCAGAAACGGTTGATGGTGATGCCCGGCACCGTCTCCGGCAGCCCGGCCAGCAACACCCCGATGCGGGCGACGTTCATGCCCTGCTCGGCTTCCGGCATCGCGCAGCCGACGATCACGTCCGCTATCTCGTTGCGATCCAGCCCTGGCACCTTGTCGGCTACTGCCGCCAGCACGTGGGCCAGCATGTCGTCTGGACGCACGTTGCGGAACATGCCGTTGCGCTTGGCCACCGGCGTGCGGGTGGCTGCGACGATGTAGGCGTCCTGTACTTGATTGCTCATGTTCGTATGCTCCCTTCTCAGTTGCGCAGCGGCTTGCCGGTTTCCAGCATGTGCACGATGCGCTGCTGTGTCTTCTCGGTCTTCAGCAGTTCGACGAAGAGCGCACGTTCGACGTCGAGGATCCACTGCTCGGAGACTCTTGCGTTGGTGTCGACCTCGCCACCGCACAAGGCGGTGGCGGCGGCACGCGCGACCTTGTAGTCATGTGCGGAGATGAAGCCGCCCTCGGCCATGTTCACCAGCATCATCTCGCAGGTGGCGATACCGTTGCGTCCGGCGACCTTGATCGCCTGCTCGACCATCGGCGGATGCCAGCCGGCCTCAGCCATTGCCCGTGCGCGGCGAATCGCGACATACAGCAACTCATGCGGGTTCAGCACGATGTCGTCGGAAGGCTTGGCGAAACCGAGCGACACCGCCTCGAGCGCGCTCTTGGCGACGGTCGCCATGGCGATGGTCTGGAACATGTTCTGGACGTAGAGGAAGACGTCGCCACCGGCCGCACGCTGGGCAAGCCGATGGGCCTGCAGCGCGAACTCCTTGCAACCGGCGCCGGCCGGAATCAGGCCCACACCCGCCTCGACCAGACCGACATAGGACTCCAGCGCCATGACGCGGTGGCCCGAGTGCATCAGGAACTCGCACCCGCCACCGAGCGCCATGCCCTGCACCGCCGCGACCACCGGCACCTGGGCATGTTTGAGCGTCATCGAGGCGCGCTGGAACTTGGCCACGACCTTCTCGAGCATGTCGAACTGCCCGGCCTTGATGGCTTCGGCCACCTGCTGCAGGTTGGCGCCGACCGCAAAGGGGGCCTCGTGCCAGATCACCACACCGTCGAGATCGCGCTCGGCGCGTGCGACCGCTTCGATGAGGCCATCCATGACCTCGTCGCCGATCGCATGCATCTTGGACTTGAATGAAACAATGCCGATGCGGGCGTCCTGGTCGGGACGACACCACAGCCGCACGCCATCGTTCTCCCAGAGGGTCTCGCCTCTATCCGGCGCAGCCTCGCCGAGCACCTGCTCCGGATAGAGCTGACGCCCGTACACCGGCAACGTCGAGCGCGGCTTCAGTGCAGCTTCAGCGGCGGAGAACGAGCCCGCAGCCTCATGCACGCCGTCACGCTCGAATATCCACTCGGGCAAGGGCGCGCTGCTGGTCGCACGCCCCGCTTCGATGTCGGCCCGAATCGCCTCGGCGATGTCACGCCAGCCGGCGGCCTGCCAAGTCTCGAAGGGGCCCTGCGCCCAGCCGAAACCCCACCGCATCGCCAGATCGACGTCGCGGGCGTTGTCGGCGATCTGGCCCAGATGCACCGCACAGTAGTGGAACACGTCGCGGAAGATAGACCACAGGAACTGCGCCTGCGGATGCTCGCTCGCACGCAGGCGCACGAATTTTTCGGCCGGATTGCGCAGCTTCAGGATTTCGGCGACCTCCGGCGCGATCTCGCCACCACTCGGGCGATAGTCCGCACTGGCCAGATCGAGCACCATGATCTGCTTGCCCTGCTTGCGGTAGATGCCGGCGCGTGTCTTTTGGCCGAGCGCGCCCTTGGCGATCAAGGCCTTCAGCCACTCGGGTTGCTCGAACATCGCATGCCACGGATCGTCCGGCAAGGTGGCCTTCATCGTACCGACGACATGGGCGAGCGTGTCGAGACCGACGACATCCGCGGTGCGATAGGTCGCGCTCTTGGGGCGGCCGATCTTCGGTCCGGTGAGTGCATCCACCTCGTCGAAGCCAAGACCAAGCCGCGCGGTGTGATGCATGACCGCGAGGATGGAATACACACCAACGCGATTGGCGACGAAGTTCGGGGTGTCCTTGGCGCGGACGATGCTTTTGCCTAGCCTGCCGGTGAGCCAGGTCTCGAGCGAATCCAGCATCGCCGGGTTAGTGTCGACAGTGGGAATCAGCTCGACCAGCGGCATGTAGCGCGGCGGGTTGAAAAAGTGGATGCCGCAGAAGCGTCCGCGCACCGTGGCCGGCATACCCTCGGACAGCTTGCCGATCGACAGGCCCGAGGTGTTGGAGGCGAAGATCGCATCCTCGCGCAGATAGGGCGCGACCTTGGCGAAGAGATCGAGCTTCCACTCCATCTTCTCGGCGATCGCCTCGATGACGAGGTCGGCCTCGCGCAGCTTGTCGAGATCGGTCGCATAGTTGGCGGCCTCGATGAAGCCCAGCCTGTCCTTGCTGGCCAACGGCGCCGGCTCGAGCTTCTTCAGGGCCGCGATCGCCTTGTCTGCAATCGCATTCGGCTTGCCGCCATCGGTCGGCAGATCGAACAACACCACCGGCACGTCGGCGTTGACACAGTGCGCCGCAATCTGCGCACCCATTACGCCGGCACCGAGCACGGCAACCTTGCGGATAACGAGTCTATTCACTTGCTCCTCCTTTGATACGTTCCGCTATTTCCGCAGAACGGGAATTCGTTGGCCCGGTACCTCTGTTGGATAACCGCGAAAAGATGGGCCGCAGTTTCCTCCCCTTGCAAGGGGAAGACCAAGAGGGGGATGGGTCACCCCCTCAGCACATCAACCCTGCGGCAGCGGCCGCTTGCGCCCACGATCGTCGAGCGCGACATAGGTCAGGGTCGCCTCGGTGACCTTGACCACCACCGGGTTCTCCGGGTCGCGCTCGGCATAGACCTCGACGTCCACCGTCACCGAGGTGCGACCGACAGATTTCACCTCGGCGTAGAAGCTCACCAGATCGCCGACCGACACCGGCTGCTTGAACAGGAAGGAATTTACCGCGATGGTGGCGACCCGTGACTTGGCCCGCCGGCGGGCCGGGATCGCACCAGCGATGTCGACATTGGCCATGATCCAGCCGCCGAACACATCCCCGGCCGGATTCAGGTCGGCCGGCATAGTCATGATGCGCAGAGCCGGGTGACGCCCCCCGGGCAGGCTCACGACATCATCCGAATCGCTCGCGCGCGTCATCTTGGGCTTCTCCTTCATGCGGTTTGCAGCACCGTTTCGGGGGCCTCGGTACCGTGCGGCCGGGGTGGCGCCATCCCCTTCAATGCCTGGAAATGCGTCGGCCCGCCAGTCCAGGGCGAGAAGCCGGTGCCAAAAATCACACCAGCGTCAGCGAGGTCGGCATCGGCGACAACGCCCTGCTCCACGCAGCGGCGCACCGCCGCGAGCAAGGGCGCGAGCACCCGTTCGGCCAACTGCGGCGAGGCTGCACTCGCGTTGTCGGCGGCCTTCACCGCCTTGCCGTTCTCCCAGCGGTAATAGCCCTCGCCGCTCTTGCGGCCGAGCTTGCCGGCCTCCACCAGCGCCATCAGCTTCGCCGGCGGTTCGGCCCCAGGCTCGCCGGTGAGCGCCTTGCCGGCCGCCACCGCGATGTCGAGCCCAACGGTATCGACCAGTTCTACCGGTCCCATCGGCATGCCGAAGTCGACCAGGGCGCGATCGATCGCCTCAGGGGCGATGCCCTCCTCCACGCAACGCAGCGCCTCGAGCATGTAGGGGCCGAGCGCGGCATTGACCAGGAAACCGGGCGCGGACTTCACCGGCAGCGGCAGCTTCTCGATGGCACGCACGAACTCGGCGGCGCGACCCAGGGCCTGGGCATCGGTGCCTTCGGCATCGACCACCTCGACCAGCGGCAACATGGTCACCGGGTTGAAGAAATGGATGCCGACCAGTCGCTCGGGCGCCTCGAGCGCCGATGCGATGTCCTCGATGCGCAGGCTCGACGTGTTGGTGGCGATCACTGCGTCCGGCTTGGCCTCGCGCTCGATTCGCGCGAACAGCGCGCGCTTGGCGTCGAGGTTCTCGAAGATCGCTTCGATGATCACGTCGGCGCGGCCGATGCCATGGCCTTCCGGGTCCGGCACCATGCGATCGAGCGCGAAACGCACCTGACGCTTGTCGCCCTTGTACTTGCGCTCGAAAAACTTCACCGCACGCTTGATCGCCGGGGCGATCCGGTCGACCGACTGGTCCTGCAGCGTCACCGTCATGCCGCGCTGCGCGCACACCGCGGCGATATCGCCACCCATGACACCGGCACCGACGACATGCACATGACGCGGCTTGAACGGCTCGGCACCCTCGGCCGGCTTGCCGAAGCCCTTGAGGCGTTCCTGCAGGAAAAAAACCCGCACCAGGTTCTTCGCGGTAGGCGACCGGAAAATCGCCTCCAGCGAGGCGGGCGAATCAGCCGGAACGTCGAGTGCGTTGCCGCGGTATTTCGCCCAGGTCTCGATGATCGCGTAGGGCGCCGGGTAGTGCTCGCGACGCGCTCGCCCCTCGACCTGCTTGACTGCCTTGCCGGCGACCATGCTGCGCAGCGGGCCGTTCATCAGGCGCGCCATCAAAGGCAGTGTGCGTGGCTTGCGCCCCGACATCACCAGCATGTCGGCGGCGTTTTCCATCACGCGCGGCGGCACGCATTCGTCCGCCAGGCCGATGCGCCTGGCTTTTTTTGCGTCGGCAGGCTTGCCGGTGAGCATCATGTCGAGCGCAACCGCCGGACCTACGACCTGCGGCAGGCGCATCATGCCGCCCCAGGCGGGCATGATGCCGAGCATGACCTCAGGCAAGGCGAGCTTGGTCGACGGATCATCGACGACGATACGGTAACGGCACGCCAGTGCGAGTTCCAGCCCGCCGCCCATGCAGTGGCCGCGAACCAGCGCCAGCGTCGGGAAAGGCAGGCGTGCGAGCCAGTTGAACAGCGACCAGCCACGCTCGACGAGCGTGCGGGCGGCCTCCGGCGAATCGATGCGGGTGAACTCCTCGATGTCCGCGCCGGCGATGAAGCCCGCCGACTTGGCCGAAGTGATCACCAATCCCGCAGGCTGGTTGCGCTCGAGTTCGGCGAACACGTTCGCCAGTTCGTCGAGCATGTCGACCGATAGGGTATTGGTCGACGCCTCGGCCTTGTCGAGTTGCAGCCAGACCACGCCGGACGGCTTGCGGATCAGGTTGAGGTGCTTGTAGGTCATGTTCATTACACGGTCTCCAGCAACATCGCGCCGCCCTGGCCGCCGCCGATGCAGATCGACGCCAGACCGCGCCGTGCGCCTTCGCGCCGCAGTACCTTGGCGAGATGGAGCACGATGCGGGCACCGCTCGCACCGACCGGATGGCCAAGTGCCACTGCGCCGCCGTCGACGTTGAGCCGGCTCTCGTCGAGCTTGCCGAGCGGTGCCGGCAAGCCGAGTTGCTGGGTACTGTAGGTTTCGTCGTCCCAGGCGCGCAGGCAGGCGATGACCTGGGCGGCGAAAGCTTCATTGATCTCCCAGTAGTCGACGTCTGCAAGCGTCAGCGTTTGACGCTGCAGGATCGGGCTCGCGGCATGCACCGGACCCAGCCCCATCTGTGCTGGATCGAGGCCGGCCCATTCGCTGTCGACGATCCGGGCTATCGGCTCGAGGCCATGACGCTCGACTGCATCCGCAGAAGCGAGAATCAGCCAGGCCGCACCATCGGTGATCTGCGAACTGTTACCCGGTGTCACGCGACCGTACTTCTTGTCGAAGAAGGGCTTGAGCTTGGCGAGGTTCTCCATCGACGAGTCGCGGCGCACGCCGTCGTCCGCAGTGTAGACGCTGCCGTCACGGTCGACCAGCGGCACGATTTCGCCGTCGAAGCGCCCTGCGTCCTGCGCAGCGCAGACCCGCTGATGGCTACGCACCGAGAAGGCATCCATCTCATCACGGCTGATGCCGAAGTGATGCGCGAGGTTCTCGGCGGTCTGCCCCATCAACTGGCCGACGATCGGATCGGTCAGGCCTTTCATGATGCCGATGACCGGCGCCAGATAGCCGGGCCTGAAGCGGCGCAGCGCGGCGACCTTTTGACCCATGCTCTTGGCGGCATACCAGCCCGAGAGCCAGTGCACCATCGCATCCGACAGCAGCAGCGGCGCGCGCGACAAGGCATCGACCCCGCCGGCCAGCACCAGATCCGATCGCCCGGCCTGGATGTTGACCAGGGCCGAATCCAGCGCCTGCAGGCCGCTCGCACAGTTGCGCATCACGGTCCAGCCCGGCACCTTCTGCCCGCAGCCCATGCGCAGCGCGACGACCCGGCCGATGTTCACCTCGTCCGGCGACGGGCTCGCGCAACCGAGGATGACCTCGTCGAGCTGATCCGGGGCGAAGGACTGGCGCAACAGCAGCGCAGTGCCGGCAGCGGTGGCCAGATCCGAGGCCGCGAACGGCCCCGGCGCATTCCTGGCCTTGAGGAAGGGCGTGCGGGCGCCGTCGATGATGAAGACTTCGCGTGTCATGCGCTCGGGGCTCCTCGCCTGGCTCATGCCGCTGCGCGCAATTCCTGCGCGCCGTGGGCAGTGTCGTCGATCTCGGCCAGCGCCTCGCGCAAACCGAAGTCGTACTCGAAGTCATCGACGCGGATGACCATGTCGCGCAGTCGGTTGCGCTCCTCGACGATGCGGTACTCCTCCTCGTTGATCACGCCGGCTTCGCGCGCTTCACGCCAGACCCAGTCGACATCGCCGCCAACGTTCAGACCCGGGCGGAAGCGTCCGCTTTTCTGCGCTTCGCGCAGCTTGGCTTCGATGGGCTCGGCTGCGACGGTCGCCGCGAGTGCGGCCTCGAGCGCCGCCACCGGCTCTTCGAGATCCTTGGGCAGGTAGGTGCCGGCGGTCAGGCGGTCGCGGGTCGCGGACGGCTCGATGAGCAGGCTCGCGACCTCATGGCCGAGCTTGTCGGACGGCACGACGTAGGGGCGACCGAGCGGGAACACCACCAGACGATGCAGCAGGAACTGGAAGAAGCGATTCGGGAAGTTCGCGATCGCCCCCTCGAAGGCATTCTGGATACGGAACATGCAGTCCCAGATCGCCCAGTGCATCAAGGGCGCATCCGCAGCCTGCCTACCCTCTCCTTCATAGCGCTTGAGCGTGGCGGTGGCCAGATACATCAGCGACAGGATGTCGCCGAGGCGTGCGGAGAGCTTTTCCTTGCGCTTGAGCGCGCCGCCCATGGTGCCCATGGAGATATCGGCGAGGAAAGCGAAGGCCGCCGAGAAGCGGGTCAGCTGCTGGTAATAGCGCGCGGTCTCCGGCGCGACATTGTCCGGCACCTTGACGAAGTGCGAACCGGTGATGCCCATGACCAGGGCACGTGCGGCATTATTCACCGTATAGCCAACATGGTTCCACAAGGCGTTGTCGAAAGCGTCGAGATCGTTCTTCTGCGCCGAGTGCATCTCCTCGAGCACATAGGGATGGCAGCGGATCGCACCCTGGCCGAACAGGATCAGGCTGCGGGTCAGGATGTTGGCGCCCTCGACCGTGATGCCGACCGGGATCTGCTGGTAGGCACGGCCGAGGAAGTTCTGCGGCCCGAGGCAGATACCCTTGCCGCCGATCACGTCCATGCCATCATCGACGGTCTGGCGTGCGCGCTCGGTGACGTGGTACTTGACGATGGCCGAAACCACCGACGGCTTCTCGCCGAGGTCGATCGCACCGGCGGTGACGATACGGGCGGAATCCGACAGATAGGTGTTCGCACCGATGCGGGTGAGCGCCTCTTCGACACCCTCGAAACGACCGATGGCGGTCTTGAACTGGTAGCGGACCCGGGCATAGGCACCGACCGCGCGCGCCGTGAGCTTCTGCATGCCGGTATTGGAGCCGGGCAGTGAGATCGAGCGCCCCGCGGCAAGAGACTCCATGAGCATGCGCCAGCCCTGGCCGGCCATCGTCGGGCCGCCGATGATGAAGTCCAGCGGCATGAAGACATCCTTGCCACGGATCGGACCGTTCATCCACACCGCATTGAGCGGCAGGTGACGGCGGCCGATGTTCACGCCCGGAGTTTCGCGTGGCACCAGCGCGCAGGTGATGCCGATATCCTCGATGTCGCCCAGCAGGTGCTCGGGGTCGTACAGGCGGAAGGCCAGGCCGAACACGGTGCACACCGGTGCGAGCGTGATGTAGCGCTTGTCGAAGCTCACC
>CAYTAY010000055.1:0-17627 GCA_964435845.1 uncultured Azoarcus sp. | reverse complement strand
AAAAAAGTGGGTTCGCTGCCAGTAGGCGATAGCGATGAGCTCAAGCAGACCAATGTAGAGTCGAGATGTGGCGCGGTGGCGGTAGGTGTGGCATCGCTGTTTTCCGGCCCTTTCGTCTGCCGGTGCCCAAATAGCCGTGCCATAGCTCCGTTTCCACATCCCGCTCATCGAACCGGACGTGCGGATTTCCCGCATCCGGCTCTCGGACAAGGCATTCATGAGGATCGCTCTACCATCCGCACCGGCTTTGGCCCCGAAAACATCACCGCGCTACGCCGCTTCGCCATCGGCATCATCAAGTCCAAAGCCCGTGACTCCGTCTCCGCGACCATCCAACGGCTGGCCCGAAACGTTCGACTGGTCTTCGATTACCTGCGCATGACCGCGAACACACAGCCTCGCTCGGCCGCACATCGACACGCGGAGGGCTAGAACGGTTTTGCCATGCTCAGATTATACCTGCGGCGTTGACAAGGTTTCATCTTAGGTTATTCTTGTATACATACAAGCTTCTTATGAATATATCGAGGACTTGTATGAATACGTTGCAGCCGTCCAGAAGCGCTTGATGTCCTGTTGCAAGCGTCATACGGGTAACGCAACTTGATCGATCGAAGCGCCACCATGCCGAAACGGACGACCCGGAAGCCCGAACATGCCCCGCAGGAAATTCGATTCGGCAGGACAACCACATCCTTGGAGACAAAGCCATGATCCGCAAACTTCAGCTCGACCGCAGAACCTTCATCCGTGGCGCAGTCAGCCTGTGTGCTGCCGTCACCCTCACCGGTGGCCTGGTCAGCCAGGCCGCCGCGCAGCAGACGCTGCGCCTGTCCCACCAGTGGTCGACCAACGACATTCGCCACAAGGTTGCCGAAATCATCGCAACCGAGCTGGAAGCCGCGAATGTCGGCCTGAACATTCAGATCTTCCCGAACCAGTCGCTTTTCAAGGCCAACGATCAATGGGGCGCGGTCGCATCCGGGCGCCTCGACATGACCGTGATTCCGCTCTCCTACGCTGGGGGACGTCATCCAGAGTTCAATCTCACGCTGATGCCCGGCCTGGTCAAGAACCATGAGCATTCCCAGCGGATCAACAATTCGCCATTCATGGACAAACTCGAGGAGATCGCAAACAAGGCCGGTGCGGTGACGGTCGCCAGGGGCTGGCTTGCCGGTGGTTTCGCGTCCAAGCGGAACTGCATTCTGGAGCCCGAGGACGTTCGCGGACAGCAGATGCGCGCCGCAGGCAGAGCCTTCGAGCAGATGATTGCGGGCGCGGGCGGTGCGATCGCCTCGATGCCGAGTTCCGAAGTCTATAGCGCGTTGCAGACCGGGGTGCTCGACGCGGTGAACACCAGCTCCTCCAGCTTCGTGTCCTTCCGGCTTTACGAGCAGGTGAAGTGCTACACGCCTGCCGGCGAGCATGCCCTCTGGTTCATGTACCAGCCGGTCCTGATGTCCAAGCGCGCCTACGATCGCCTGAACGACGACCAGAAGGCCGCACTGCTCGCTGCAGGCAAGAAGGCAGAGGAATACTACGTCACCGAAGCCGCCAAGGAAGACGCCAAATCCGTCGAAGTATTCCGCGAGGCCGGTGTCGAGATCGCCGAAATGAACGCCGAACAGTTCGCCAAGTGGCGTGCACTGGCCGAAACCACATCCTACAAGTCCTTCGCCGAGGATGTTCGCGGCGGCCAGGAGTTGCTCGACCTCGCGCTGTCGGTCGAGTGACACCCGGCAGGCTGGCATCAAGGATACCAGCCTGCCTGCCCCACCTCCACGAATTCGAATCGGGAGCAGTACATGTCCAATTTTGTCCGAATGGTGCACACCCTCTCGCGCGCCTGTGGCGTCATCGCGGCCGCGATGATTCTGGTGTCGGTGCTCATCGTTTGCAAGCTGGTGTTCGTTCGCTACGTGCTGAACGCCTCCACCGTCTGGCAGACCGAAACCGTGATCTTCCTGATGGTTGGCGCCACGCTGATCGGCCTTCCCTATGTCCAGCTCATCCGCGGACATATCAACGTCGATCTGCTGCCGATCTATCTGCCGCCGAAACCGCGCAAGGTCCTGTTCGTCGGCTGCGTTCTGGTGCAGGCGGTCGCGTGCCTGGTGATCGCCTACTACGCCTTTGAGCTCTTCCTCGAATCGGTTCACGGCGGCTGGCGCTCTTCCTCGGTCTGGGGTCCGCCGTTATGGATCCCCTACATCACGATACCGCTCGGCTTTGGGCTGCTCGTCCTGCAATACATCGCCGACCTCGTGACGATGCGTGGCGCGGAAGATCCGTTCGCCCCGCTAGGCGATGCGATGGCTGCTGCAATTCCGCATTCCGCCGGCGAGCCGGTCGGACCGAAGGGGGGAAGATAATGGATCCGTTGGTCTTGAGCGCAATTGTCGGAATCGTCACCATCGTGGTGCTGTTTTCCGGCGTATCGGTCGGCTTCGGCCTGATGATCGTTTCGATGATCTTCATTCTCGCGGCGGAGGGCATGTTTGGCATGGCCGTCCTCCCCGAGGTATTGTTCAGCAAGCTCGACAGCTTCGCCCTGCTGTCGATTCCAATGTTCATCCTGATGGGCGCAGCCGTGGCCTCGTCACGGGCCGGCGCGGACCTCTATGCCTTGCTCGAACGCTGGCTCACGCGCGTGCCGGGCGGCCTGGTGGTCTCCAACCTCGGTGCATGTGCGTTGTTCTCGTCGATGTCCGGCTCCTCGCCCGCAACCTGCGCGGCGATCGGCAAGATGGGTATCCCCGAGATGATCAAGCGTGGCTACCCGAAAGGGGTCGCCGCTGGATCGATCGCAGCCGGCGGCACCCTGGGCATTCTGATTCCGCCGAGCGTCACGATGATCGTCTACGGCATCGCGACCGAGACGTCGATCGGGCGCCTGTTCCTCGCGGGGGTACTTCCGGGCTTGATGCTGACCGGGCTGTTCATGGCCTGGGCAATCTATTCCACCTGGCGCCAAACCGAAGGCGTGCTCACCTCGCGTGTGAAGTACACGCTAAAGCAGCGCTTCGAGTTGGTGCCAAGAATCCTGCCCTTTCTGCTGGTGATCGTCGGCGTACTCTTCGCACTCTACGGGGGCGTCGCGACGCCCTCGGAGACCGCGGCAGTCGGCGCACTGCTGTGCATCCTGCTGGCCGTGGTGATCTACCGGATGTGGCATGCCAAGGCCATCTGGCACATGTTCCGGGATTCCACCAAGGAGTCCGTGATGATCCTGATCATCATCGGCGCCTCGGGCCTGTTCAGCTACATGCTCTCCAGCCTCTACATCACGCAGGCAATCGCGGAATGGATCATCGAGATGGAACTCAACCCATGGATGCTCATGGTCTGGGTCAACGTCTTCCTGCTGTGCGCCGGCTTCTTCCTGCCGCCGGTCGCGGTGATCCTGATGGCGGCACCGATCCTGTTGCCGATCATTCTCGAGGCCGGCTTCGATCCATACTGGTTTGCGGTAGTGCTGACGATCAATATGGAAATCGGCCTGATCACGCCACCGGTCGGCTTGAACCTGTACGTGATCAACGGCATCGCGCCGGACATCCGTCTACAGACGATTCTGTGGGGCTCACTGCCCTATGTTGGCTGCATGGTGCTGGCGATCCTGCTGCTGTGTCTGTTCCCGGGCATCGCGACCTGGCTGCCGGAGTTCCTGATGGGTCCCGCGATCTGAGCCCGGCCTCGTGCCCGAAGCCTGCGTCAAGGCGGGTTTACGGGCACGGCGTGCCACGGTGCTTCCTGAGCACGTTGACCACGGAGAAGCAACAATGAAACTCAACGACCACCATCACGCCGGCACGTCTTCCAGGTTGGCGCGCAAGTCGCGCGCTCAAGGACTGGCAAACGGCAAGCGCGTGATGTCCGAGGATGCCAGCGCGCTGCTCGAGGCCGTCATCGAATGCGGCGACCGCGTCTGTGTCGAAGGCAACAATCAGAAGCAGGCGGACTTCCTCGCCAAAGCCCTCAATCAAGTCGATCCTGCGCGCATTCACGACCTGCATCTGGTGCAGTCGGTGGTGTCGCTGCCGGAGCATGTCGCGCTGTTCGACAAGGGCATCGCATCCCAGATCGACTTCTCCTTTTCCGGGCCGCAGGGGATCCGCCTCGCGACCCTGGTCACCGAAGGCAAGATCCGCATCAATGCAATTCATACCTATCTGGAGCTTTTTGCGCGTTATTTCATCGACCTGACACCGAACGTGTCCCTGATCGCGGCCGAAGCGGCCGATGCGCAAGGCAACCTCTACACCGGCCCCAACACCGAAGACACGCCGGCCATCGTCGAGGCGACTGCGTTCCGCGGCGGCATCGTCATCGCACAGGTCAACGAGATCCGCGACAGCCTGCCGCGGGTGGACATTCCGGCCGACTGGGTGGACTACGTCATCGAGTCGCCCAAGCCCTTCCACATCGAACCGTTGTTCACGCGCGATCCCGCCCAGATCTCGGAGATCCAGGTCTTGATGGCGATGATGGTCATCAAGGGCATCTACGCCGAGTACGGGGTGAAGCGGCTGAACCATGGCATCGGCTTCGACACGGCCGCAATCGAGTTGCTGCTGCCGACCTATGCCGAATCGCTGGGCCTGAAGGGCCGGATCTGTACCCACTGGGCGTTGAACCCGCATCCGGCGATGATTCCGGCGATCGAGGCCGGTTTCGTTGAATCCATCCACAGCTTCGGATCGGAGATGGGCATGGAAGCCTACATCGAGTCCCGGCCAGACGTGTTCTTCACCGGGGCGGACGGGTCGATGCGCTCGAACCGGGCGTTCTGCCAGGCAGCCGGTCATTACGCCTGCGATCTGTTCATCGGCTCGACGCTGCAGCTCGACCTGCAGGGCAACAGTTCGACCGCGACCAAGGGCCGTATCGCGGGCTTCGGCGGTGCCCCAAACATGGGGGCGGATGCGCGCGGCCGTCGCCACGAGAGCGAGGCCTGGCTCAGGGCCGGCGAGGAAGCGCGCCAGGGCCGCGATGTCATGCCGCGCGGGCGCAAGCTGGTGGTGCAGATGGTCGAGACCTTCCGCGAGCACATGGCGCCCGCCTTCGTCGAGCGACTGGATGCGTGGGATCTCGCGCGCGACATGGGACTGGCCAACCCGCCGGTGATGATCTTCGGCGAGGACGTGACCCATGTGGTCACCGAGGAAGGCATCGCCAATCTGCTGCTGTGTCGCGACGCGGAAGAGCGGGAACAGGCGATCCGGGGGGTGGCCGGTTTTACCGAGGTCGGGCTCAAGCGTGACCGGCGCCGGGTCGCCGAACTGCGCGAGCGCGGCGTGATCCACCGCCCGGAGGATCTTGGCATCTCGCGGCGCGACGCGACCCGTGACCTGCTCGCGGCGCGCTCGATCAAGGATCTGGTGCGCGCTTCCGGCGGGCTGTACGACCCGCCCAGTCGTTTTCGCAGCTGGTAGGCACAGGAGAGCACGATGGAACGATTGCATTACGAGCTGGACACCCGCGGAGTGGCCGACGCACGCAAACCGGTTCTGGTCGGCGTGACCGCATCCGGCAACTGCGAGATCCTGGTCGAGGGCGGCGGCGCGGCCGAGCGCTGCAGCATCTCGGTGAGCACCTCGGCGCGCGGTTTTGCACCGATTTGGGAGGCGGTGTTCAAGGACTTCGGTGAACGCCACGAGGCCGGCGGACTGAAGATCGAGATCAACGATGTCGGCGCCACCCCGGCGGTGGTCAGCCTGCGACTGGATCAGGCTCTGGAAGCCTGGGAGGAAAACGATGTCTGAGCTCCACATGCCCAGAAGCTTTCATGAGGCCTCGGCGCGCAGTCGCCTGCTCGGTGTGGTCGATACCGGCTCCTTCCATGAGTTCATCCCGCCCGAGGCACGCGCGTCGAGTCCGCACCTGGCGATGCTCGATCAGCCCGTCGCGCTGGACGACGGCCTGATCATCGGCGCCGCGACACTGAACGGGGCGCCGGTACTGGTCGCATCCCAGGAGGGGCTGTTCCTGGGCGGGGCGATCGGCGAGGTGCATGGCGCCAAGCTGGTCGGCCTGGTGCGACGCGCGATGGTCGAAAGGCCCAGGGCCGTGCTGATCCTGTTCGACTCGGGCGGCGTGCGGCTTCACGAGGCCAACGCCGGCCTGATCGCGGTGTCCGAAATACTGCGTGCGGTACTCGGGGCGCGGGCGGACGGCATTCGCTTCATCGGCCTGATCGGCGGCAGCGGTGGTTGCTTCGGCGGGACCGGACTGATCGCCCGCTGCTGCGATGCACTGGTGATGTCCGAGGAAGGCCGGCTCGCGATGTCCGGTCCGGAAGTCATCGAGACGGTGCACGGCGTCGAGGAATTCGATTCCCGCGATCGCGCCCTGGTGTGGCGGGTCACGGGCGGCAAGAACCGCTATCTGCTCGGCGAGGCCGACAGTCTGGTGGACGACGACATCGCCGCTTTTCGTGCCGGCGCGATCGAGCTGCTCGACGGTCCCGCCGGCCTCACGCTGGAGGCGGTCGAGGCCGAGCATGCGCGACTGCAGGCGCGCTGGACGCGGTTCGAGTCCTGTGACGATGCGCTCGACATCTGGACGCGACTCGGCATACCCGACCCGGCCGCGGTAGCGATGATGCCGGCCGCCGAGTTCGTCAACATGGCCGAAACCTGCAGGAGTGCCCAGTCATGAATCGTGAGCGTTTGATCGACACCCTGTTCCCGCTGGGCTGGGAGGCCGGGTGCGTGGAAACCCATTACTTTCAGGGGCGGGCCGGGGTCGGAGCAGCCTGGGTCACCGTGATCGGCACCGCCAACCGGGCCGAGGTCGGCGCCGACCTGTGCCTGCGCATGTCGGCGGCGGTGCTCGAGACGGTGCGCGCGCGACCGGGCGAACCGATCGTGTTCCTGCTCGACACCCAGGGGCAGCGGCTGCGCAAGCGCGACGAACTGCTCGGTCTGAACGGCTACATGGCCCATCTCGCCAAGTGCGTCGAGGTCGCGCGTCGTCGCGGTCACCCTGTGCTGAGCATCGTCTATGGCGAGGCGGTCAGTGGTGGCTATCTGACCACGGGCATGATGACTGACGCGTGCTACGCACTGGACGACGCCGAGATCAAGGTGATGAACCTGCCGGCAATGGCGAGAATCACCAAGATTCCGCTCGAGCGCCTGGAATCGCTGGCCGAACAGTCACCGGTATTCTCCCCCGGCGTGGCCAACTACCTGCGCATGGGTCACCTGCGGGCGGTGTGGGCCGAGCAGCCGGCCGAGCGACTCGTCGCCGCGCTCACCGAACTTGTCGACGCCACGCCGGCCGAACGTTCCCGTGACGACCGCATGGAACTCGGTCGCGCACGCGGCGGCCGGACGCAGGCCGCCGACATCGTGCAGCGAGTGCTCGAACATGCGTGAAATGCGCAGACAGCGTCATTTCCTGGTCTGGCTCAGGTCCGGCTGCGCGAGCATGGCGCAGCCGACCGGCATCGGTTACCAGATCGCCTCGGAACGAAACCGCCTCGATGCGATCGCGCTGCTGGCCGAATGGATCCTGGCGAGGCGTCCGCTGGTGCTCGGTCGTCAGGAGGGCGTCCAACCCGGCATGATCCGGCTGGGCCTGCCGCTGCCACCGAGTCAGGACAAACGTCGCCTGGGTTTCGACCTGCCATTGGCGACCGTGACGCTGAGCTCCGCACCACCGCCGCTGGACGCAATCGGGGATGACCTGCCCGAGTCCTGGCAGCCGACGCTCGCAGCCCTGCGAGCCAGTCCGCAGGTCCGCGCCTGTGCCCCACGGGTATTCGGCTCGGTCGCGATGCAAAGGCTGACCGGCCTGCCCTACCTAACGGGCAGTTCCGATCTGGACCTGATTCTGAGTCCGCCCGACTGGGCGGCGGCACGCGCCGCGATCGACACGCTGCTCGGCATCGAAGCCGTCGATGCGAAGCCTCGCATCGACGGGGAGATCGTCGATCCGCTCGGTCGTGCCGTGTGCTGGCGTGAACTGGCGGGCGCTACCGACACCTTGCTGTCCAAGCACCTGGATGGTGTCGCACTGATCGCGCGCCGCGACTTCATCGACGCATTCGGTCACGCGGATCGGGAGCGCCAGGTCGCATGAAGGACTTTGCCGATCGCATCGACACCCACGCGCTGATCGGGCTCAGGGACGAGCTGATGCTCGAACACAAACCCGGCCTGGTCACCCCGAGCGCACGCGGCAGCCATGCCGACATGGATGTTCGCACCTTCGATACGAGCATCGCCGCGCTGCGCGGCTACTTCGGGGACTGCGCCCGCCTGGGTGCGGGCGCCTGTGGTTTTCGCGCATTGCAGAGCCGCGGCGTCCTCGCCGAGCAGGTGATGTTCGCGGCCACCGGCGGCATCAATACCCACAAGGGCGCGATCTTCACGCTCGGCCTGTTGAGTGCCGCCGCCGGATGGCAGTTTCAGCGCCACGGCAGCATCCGGGCCGACACGCTGGGCCGCGTGGTGGCGCAGCGCTGGGGCGCTGACATGGTGGTCGCCGCTGCCGCACTCGGCATCGCGCCGGACATGACGCATGGACGACGTGTCCGGATCGAAACCGGGCTGCCGGGTGCGCGCGAGCAGGCGATCGCGGGCTTCCCGATCCTGAGCGGCACCACGTATCGCGCACTCAGGGTCGCGCTGCAGCGTGGCGCCGATCCCGAGCGAGCCGGCCTGCATGCGCTGCTGAGCACGATGGCGGCGCTGCCCGACACCAACCTCGCGCATCGCGGCGGGCTGGGCGGGCTGGCCTGGGCGCAGGCGCAGGCGCACGCGTTTCTGGCGCAGGGCGGCGTCTTCGCCGCCGGCTGGCGTGCGAGACTGCGCAGACTGTGCACCGCGTTCGAAGCGCGCTGGCTGAGCCCGGGCGGCAGCGCCGACCTGCTCGCCGCCGCGTGGGCGCTGCATCGGTTCGACATGATGTTCCAGTCCGGCGATCCCTACGCCGACGCCCCGCACGAACAACATCGGCGGATCACGCGAGCGGTGCCCGAGGCGGTCGCGACATGAGTCTGTGCCTGCTGTGCCCCGGCCAGGGCAGCCAGTCGCCCGACATGCTCGACCGGCTCAACCGCGACCCGCTGACCGCGGACATCCTCGCGAGGCTGTCGGTCCATGTCGAACCCGACACGATCGCGGTCGCAACCGATCCGGCACGGTGCTTTCTGAACCGTCACGCACAGCCCCTGATCGTACTCCATGGGCTCACGGTCGCGCAGGCCCTGTCCCGCGCGGGCATGGCCGCCGGGGTGGTCGCAGGCTATAGCGTCGGCGAGCTCACCGCATACGGCGTGGCGGGTGCGCTCGACCCGGAAGACGTGCTGACGCTGGCCGCCGAACGCGCTCGGGTGATGGATGCCGCCTCACCTCCGGATCATGGCATGCTCGCGGTACGGGGTCTGAACCGGGAGGTCGTGCGCACCCACGCCGATGCGGCGGGAGCAAGGATCGCAATCGTGAATGGCGCCGACCATGTCGTGCTCGCCGGACCGAATCCGACGCTGCAGGCACTCGCGGCACGACTTGGCGCGGCCCATGCGCCGCATATCGTGTCACTGCCGATCTCGGTGCCGGCGCACAGCCAATGGCTGCACGCCGGCGTGGCGGATTTCGCCGCCGCGCTGGCCGCCGCAACCTGGCGGGCACCGCAGGCGCCGGTGCTGAGCGGCATCGACGGGCGCCCGATCCACACCGTCGCCGACGCGATCGAGCGACTGAGCCACCAGATCGCCGAGCCGCTCGACTGGGCCAGAACGATGGACGTCGCGGTGGAGATGGGCGCGACCGTGTTCTTCGAAGTGGGTCCGGGCTGCGGGCTCACCCGCATGCTGCGCGAGCGCTTCCCCGCCCTGCCCGCCCGCGCGCTGGCCGAGTTCGACACGGTGCGCGGCGCGCTGACCTGGCTGGACAGACAACTATACTGAACCCGCGGCAAGCACTGATCCACCCTGAATCAACTGAAGACGAGGAGCGATAATGACAACAGCACGCGTGGTCCAGCTTACCGAATTCGGCGGACCGGAGGTCATGAAGATCATTTCGGTCACGCTGCCCGAACCGACCGAGCATGAAGTCCGGATCCGCCAGGGCGCGATCGGCTTCAATTTCATCGATACCTACCAGCGCAGCGGCTACTACCCGATTCCACTGCCGGGCGGACTCGGCCACGAGGCGGCCGGCACGGTCGAGGCGGTCGGTCCGGGCGTCACCGACCTGCAGCCCGGAGACCGGGTCGCCTACATGAATGCAGGCCTCGGCGCCTATGCGAGCCATCGCAACGTGCCTGCCGACAAGCTGGTCAGACTGCCCGACGAGGTCAGCCTCGAGCAGGCCGCGGCGCTGCTGTTCAAGGGCATGACCGCGCAGTATCTGGTACGGCGCACCCATGTGGTGCAACCGGGCGACATCGTACTCGTGCATGCGGCCGCAGGCGGTGTCGGCCAGATCCTGTCGCGCTGGGCCAAGTCGCTGGGCGCCTTCGTGATCGGTACCGCCGGATCGGACGCAAAATGCGATCAGGCGCTGCAGGCCGGCTGCGATGTCGCGATCGACTACACCCGTGCGGACTGGCCGCAGGCGGTCATCGAGGCCACCGGAGGACGCAAGGCCCGCGTGGTCTACGATTCCGTGGGGCGCGACACCTTGCTGAAATCGCTCGACTGCGCCGCCCCGTTCGGTCTGGTGGTGCTGTACGGCGCGGCATCCGGTCCCGCGCCGGCGATCGAACCCGATCTGCTGAACAAGAAGGGCTGCCTGTTCCTGACCCGGCCGTCGGTCTTCCCGCACAACGCGGACCCGAAGACCTTCCGTGCCAACGCGGCCGAGGTGATGGAGGCAATCGTGGCCGGCGTGGTCGGCGTCGGGATCGGCGCCCGCTACGCACTGGATCACGTGGCCGAAGCGCATCGCGCAGCCGAGGCTCGCAACACGACCGGCGCCGTGCTGATCATTCCGTGACTTTCCGACAGAGGGCCCGGTCGCGATCGTGGCCGGGCGGGCGCGATCGCGACTTTCGGATCAGATCGGCTGAATCGTCACCGACACGCTGCCCAGCCCCGGAAAGTCGGCACTGACTTCGCTGCCGGCATCGGCGTAGATGAGGCCGGTGCAGGTGCCGGTGGTCACGAACTGTCCCGCGCGCAGGCCACCGCTGCGCTCGGCGACATGGTTCGCGAGCCAGGTCAGCAGCCAGAAGATGTCGCCGGCGACATTGCCACCGACCCGCTCGACCACGTTCCTGCCGTCTATCGACAGGCTCACCGGCTGCTGCGTCTGATCGATCAGGATCGAGTCGGTGCGCCCCTCGCCGTACAGGAAACCTCCATTGCCGAGCGCGTCGGCCGCAACCGACAGTGGCGGTTGCGCGGCGGGGTCGGCAAAGCGGTAGGTTACGATCTCGATCGCGGGATGAATCGAACCGATCGCGGCGACGACCTCGTCGCGGGTATAGGGCGTATCCCGGCGCGGCAGATCGAGCTTGAAGCGCACCGCGATCTCGGCCTCGATGCCGGATCGTCCGACCAGCGGCGGCGCGATGCTGCAGGGCGCCGCCCGGATCAGCGACGCCGGCATCGGCGCACAGTTGGGCTCCAGATCCGGCCCCTTCGCGCCGACCTTCCAGCCACCCACCGGCCCGAGGCCCGCCGAAACCGCATCCTGGATCGCATACACGGCCGACACGTCGGTCGGTACGCAACCGGTGGGCAGCGAATCGAGCAACCGGCCGCTGGTGCGCGCTTCCAGGAGCAGCCCCGCTGCCAGATCGATGTCTTCAGTCTTCAATTCGTTTTCGCTCCGTTCCTGTTTTCATTGGCATACGCATCGCGCAGCAGATTCTTCTGCACCTTGCCCATGGTATTGCGTGGCAACTCGGTCACGAAAAAGACATGCTTGGGTACCTTGAAGTTCGCGAGATCCGCCTTCAGCCTGCCGATCACGGTAGCCTGGTCCAGACTCGCGCCGGGCTGTGTCACGATCACCGCGGCCACCGCTTCGCCGAAGTCGGGGTGCGGCAGACCGATCACCGCCGACTCCTTGACGCCGTCGATATCGTCGATGCAGGACTCGATCTCCTTCGGGTAGACGTTGTAGCCGCCGGTGATGATCAGATCCTTGGATCGGCCGACCAGCACGACGTAGCCGCGTGCGTCGATCATGCCGAGGTCGCCGGTGCGGAAGAAGCCGTCGTCGGTGAAGTCCTCGCGCGTCTTCTCGGGCATGCGCCAGTAGCCCGGGAACACATTGGGCCCGCGCACCTGCACATGGCCGACCTCTCCCTGCGGCAGGGGGTGGCCGTCGTTGTCCACGATGCGCACGCCGACGCCTGGCAACGGGAAACCCACCGTGCCGGCGCGCCGGTCGCCCACATAGGGGTTGGATGTCAGCATCACGGTCTCAGTCATGCCGTAGCGCTCCAGGATCGCGTGACCGGTGCGTTGCTCGAACGCACGATGCGTCTCCGCCAGAAGCGGTGCCGAGCCGGAAACGAATAGACGGATGCGGGCACAGGTGTCGCGACCGAACCCGGCTTGCTCGAGCAGACGCGTGTAGAGCGTGGGCACCCCCATGAACACGGTCGCACGTGGCATCAGGCGCTTCACCGCGTCGACATCGAAGCGCGGCAGCCACAGCATGCGGCTGCCGTTGAGCAAGGCACAGTGGCATGCGACGAACAGGCCATGGGCATGGAAGATCGGCAGCACGTGCAGCAGCACGTCACCCGGCTCGAAACCCCAGTAGGCATGCAGTGTGCGCGCATTGGACGATAGGTTGAGATGGGTCAGCATCGCACCCTTGGATTGTCCGGTGGTCCCGGACGTATACAGAATGGCAGCCAGGTCGTCGTCGCTGCGCATCACGGTCTTGAAGTCGTCCGCCATGGCGGCGGCCGCGTCGGCCGCGCTCCCCTCGCCGCCTTCCCCCAGCGTCAGCACCGCCGGGTGGCCCGCTTCGGCCGCGAGTTCCTTCAGCATGACTTCCCTGCCCGGATCTCCCACGATCAGCCGCGGCTCGGCATCGGCGATGAAGTAGGCGAGTTCCTTGCGCTGATAGGCGGAATTGAGCGGCACGAACACCGTGCCTGCGCGCAGGCAACCGAGATACAGGAACAGCGCCTGCGGAGACTTCTCCACCTGCACCACGACCCGATCGCCTGGCACCAGACCGAGGGACACGAACAGGTTCGCGAAACGGGCACTCTCGCGCCCGAGATCACCGTAGCTGAACACCGTCCCGTCCACGGTTTCCAGCGCTGTCTCATCCGCAGACGCCGGAAAACCTTGCTCGAGGACCCGATACAGATTCTTGTTCATCTCAAGCCTCCAGATGATCGGCCAATACCCGCGCGACATGCAGCGCCTCGCGCCCGGCGCCATCCGCGATCTGGTGACGGCAACTCGTGCCGTCGGCGACGATCAGTGCGTCCGGGGCCGCGCGCACCGCCGGCAACAGACTCAGCTCGGCCATCTTGATCGATACGTCATGATGTGCCGCCTCGTAACCGAAACTGCCCGCCATGCCGCAGCAGGAGCTCTCGATCAGCTCCGGCTTCGCGCCCGGAATCAGCTTCAGCACGTCGAGTACCGGTTGCACGGCGGCAAAGGCCTTCTGATGGCAGTGCCCATGCACCTTGATCGGCCTGTTCGCCGCCCGCAGCCTGGGCGCAAACCGCCCGGCGACCGCCTCCCGGGCCAGAAACTCCTCGAGCAGCAGCGCCTGCGCCGCCACCGTTTTCGCCTTGTCTCCGAAACCCATCACCAGCATCTCGTCACGCAGGCTCAGCAGACACGAAGGTTCCAGCCCGACGATCGCGATGTCCTTCTGCGCGAACGGCAGCATCGCATCGAGGAGCTCGCCTGCCTTGGCCCGCCCCTCGTCCGCCATGCCGGCAGCCAGATAGGTCCGGCCACAGCACAGGTTCGCGCCCCCCGCCCCCTTCGCCGCATGAACCGCATAGCCGGCCGCCTGAAGCACCCGCACCGCGGCCACCGCGTTCTCGGTCTCGAAGAAGCCGTTGAAGGTGTCGACGAACAGCACCACCGCCTTGTCGGCCGCCAGTGCCTGCTCGCGCGTGACGAGCTTCAGGCCGGCAGCACCGTTCCAGAAGGTGTCGCCACGCCATTTCGGCAGGCTGCGCCGCGCGGACAAGCCTACCAGGCGTTCGCTCAACGCGGCCAGTCCTGGCACCGCGTCGCGGAGATTGAACAACCACGGCAGACGGCTGGCGAGCTTCGCGTAGTCGGGCAGATGGGCGAACAGCCTGTCCTTCAGCGATACCCCGAAGCGCTTGCGTCGTTGCGCCTGCACCTCGAGCTTCATCTTTGCCATGTCCACCCCGGTCGGGCAGTCGCGCCGGCATCCCTTGCAACCGACGCACAGGTCCAGTGCCTCCCGGACCGCATCGCCGGTCAGCGCATCCGGCCCGAGCTGGCCGGACACGGCCAGGCGCAGCGTATTGGCGCGACCGCGGGTCAGATGCTGTTCATCCCGGGTGACGCGATAACTCGGGCACATCGTGCCGGCATCGAACTTGCGGCAGTGGCCATTGTTGTTGCACATCTCCACCACCTTAGCGAAACCACCGGTGGTATCGCCGCCGGTGCCCGGAGCGGTGGCGCGCTCGGTGACCGGATCGGCCTGGACGTCCCACGCCGACCAGTCGAACACCGGCTTCAGTTCGATCGTCCTGTAGCTCGGCGGAAAGCGGAACAGGCGTGCATCGTCCATCTTCGGAGGATCGATGATCTTGCCCGGATTCAGCAGGTTCGCGGGATCGAGATGCTGCTTGATCTCGCGGAAGGCCGCATTGATCTTCGGCCCGAACTGCCATTCGATCCACTCGCCCCGGCACAACCCGTCGCCATGCTCGCCACTGAAGGCCCCCTTGTACTTGCGCACCAGTTCGGACGCCTCCTCGGCGATCGCCCGCATGCGGACAGCGCCGTCGCGCCGCATGTCCAGGATCGGCCGCACATGCAGCGTGCCGACCGATGCGTGCGCATACCAGGTCCCCCGCGTGCCGTACTTGCTGAAGACCTCGGTCAGCTGGTCGGTGTACTCGGCCAGATGTTCCAGCGGCACCGCGCAGTCCTCGATGAAACTCACCGGCTTGCCGTCCCCCTTGAGGCTCATCATGATGTTGAGCCCGGCTTTGCGCACTTCCCACAAGGCCTTCTGCGGTACGTCGTCGGCCATCTCGACCACCGATCCGGGCAATCCGAGTTCGCCCATCAGCTCGACCAGGGCGGCGAGCTGGCGCAGCAGCGCCGACCTGTCGTCGCCCGAGAACTCGACCAGCAGGATCGCGTCCGGCGCACCGATCAACGCGCTCTCGATGACCGAACGGAACGCCGGGTTCGCGCGGGACAATTCGATCATCGTGCGATCGACCAGTTCGACCGCGCTCGGCCCGAGCTTGACGATGTGCTGGGCCGAATCCATCGCCGCATGAAAGGTCGGAAAATTCACGACGCCCAGCACCTTGGCGCGCGGCAGCGGGCTCAGCTGCAGCTTGAGGCTGCGGGTCACCGCCAACGTGCCTTCGGAGCCGATCAGCAGATGCGCGAGGTTCACGCTGCCATCGCTCGTATAGGGACGCTCGCTGGCCGGATGGAAAATGTCCAGGTTGTAGCCGGCCACCCGCCGCATGACCCGGGGCCAGTGCGCATCGATGTCCGGTCGCAGACGGTCGGCGAGACCGCGCACGAAGTCGGCGATGCGTCGCTCCCGGTCACCCAGGCCGGCTACCGGCCCGAAGGACAGCGACGTGCCGTCGGCGAGCCATACGTCGGCGCCGAGCACGTTATGCACCGTGTTGCCGTACGCGATCGAGCGGCTGCCGCAGGAATTGTTACCCGCCATGCCGCCCAGCGTGGCCTGCGCGCTGGTCGAGACATCCACCGGATACCACAGGCCGTGCGGCCTGAGCTGCGCATTGAGGTGATCGAGCACGATGCCCGGTTCGACATCGGCCGTCGCCGCCTGCTTGTCTACCGCCAGCACATTGCGCAGGTATTTGGTGTTGTCGATGACCAGTGCCGCGCCGGTCGTCTGCCCGCACTGCGACGTGCCGCCCCCGCGCGGCAGCAGCGGGGTCTTCAGATCGCGGGCGATGTCGATCGCGAGCGCGACGTCGCGCGACGTCCGGGGTACGAACACCCCCACCGGCATGATCTGGTAGATCGAAGCGTCGGTGGCGTACCGACCGCGCGAGGCGAGATCGAACAGCACCTCGCCCTCGGTCTCGCGTGCCAGCCGGCGCGCCAGTTCGGCTGCATCCGGCATCGCGTCCGGCAGTGCACCCGTCCCGCGAGACGATTCGCTTCCGACCGCGAGGTTCGACGGCAACGGTTTGTTCATGACTCTTCCTTGCGAGATTCGTAGATCCGGCCGGTACGCAGCAGTTCGAGCACCGCATCGCGCTTGGCCAGCAGATGGGCGATCATCAGCGACCGCATCGCGGGTGCATCACGGCTCGCGAGCAGTTCGACCATGCGTTCATGCTCCCTGACCGCCTGCTGCCACTTGTTTTCATCCAGGTTGGAGCGAAAACGCAGCGACTGCAGGCGCGCATTGACCGTCTGCCAGGTCTGGGTCAGCACCGTGTTGCGTGCCGCCGCGTTGATCCGGGCATGAATGCGAGCGTTGAGCTCGTAGTAGGTCGGCAGATCGCGACGCGCATGGGCAGCCAGCATCTCGAAATGCAGCGCCCGGATCTCGGCGAGTTCGGCGTCGTCGATGCGCTGTGCCGCCAGTTCGCCAGCCAGCCCCTCCAGACCGGCGATGACCTCGAAGGTTTCGATCACGTCCTGTTCGGACATCTGTGCGACCACCGCACCCCGATTGGGCAACAGCTCGACCAGCCCCTCGGCCGCGAGCATCTTGACCGCTTCCCGCAGCGGTGTTCGCGACACCTGCAGCCGCTCGCTCAATTCGCGCTCATTGAGCTTGGCGCCCGGTGCCAGCTCGCCCTCGATGATGCGCTGACGCAAGCGGGTCGCGACCTCCTGATGCAAGGCCTGCCTCGGGATCGAGTTCAGATTGGTCATAAGCCACCTACGTTGTATTCAAAATACGCTGTATTTTTGGCAGGATTATAGGCGATAAAGCTCAATTTTTCATTGACAAAAGTATTTTGTATGCAAAACTAGAAAACCAAAAGGAGAGAGACATCCATGCTGACCCTCGACGCCCACCCCAGCGGCAGGCACTTCCTGCAGATTCCCGGTCCCAGCCCGGTTCCGGACCGGATTCTGCGTGCGATGAGCCTGCCGACCATCGACCATCGCGGCCCCGAGTTCGCCTCAGAGCCTGTGAATTTTTCGCAACTGCGCCGAACTGAGCGCACAAACGCTGCCTCATCCGCGAGACGCGGCTAAATATGCATAGTTCATCATGATTTCCGTTTCTACAGGCTCATAGGTCGATTTTTGGGCCGTTTTCCACGTTTATCCCGCCATCTGGCAGTTTTTGGACGGTTTTGTCCCTATCCCCAGCAATTCCGGGGCCAGGCTGATCATTCGCATCAGGTTGTGGGCCAAGGCATACAGGGTGGCCACCGCCTTGACCTTCTTGAGGCCACATCGTTACCCACTAAGCCCCAGGCACTGGACAACCGCCGCCATCTCTGAT
>CAYTAY010000054.1:3994-17670 GCA_964435845.1 uncultured Azoarcus sp. | reverse complement strand
GGAATCTCAGCGAAGCGAGCCTTACAGCGGCAGCGCGAGTGGCATCGGAGCCGGAAGGCTCCCCGCCCGACCCGACTTCGGTGACGCCAACAGGGCTTACAGGGTGTGTTGAGCCAACGGCGAAACGCATCGGCAAAGGCGCAGCCAGGACTTGCTCGCGAGCGCGACGGTTGATCCGGTTTCCATGCTTCAGCAGGTATAGTGCGCGGGCAATCAACCGCGTGACTCCATACCATGACTGACTTCCCCCTCACCGCCGGCATCACCCTGCTCATCGTCCTGCTGATGTTCTGGACCGCCTACGATGTGGGCATGGGGCGCAAGCGCTATGACGTCAAGGCGCCGGCCGTGACCGGCCACCCCATGTTCGAACGGGCTTACCGGGTGCAGATGAACACCCTCGAGTGGGTGGTGATGACCTTGCCGTGCCTTTGGGTGTGCGCGGTGTTCGTATCCGACGCGGTGGCGGCCGGCCTCGGAGTGGTGTGGCTGCTGGGTCGGGTGTGGTATGCGCTGGCTTATCGGCGCGAGCCGTCCTCGCGCGGACCGGGTTTTCTGGTTGGCGCCCTGGCTTTCGGAGCGCTGGGCGTGGCGGGCGCCGCAGGGGTGGCCCTGTCCTACTTTTCGACGAAGGCTCGCTCGATGACGTAGTCGCCCGGCTCGCCGATACGGGGCGATATCCCGAAGCCCCGGGCGTCGAGCAGGTCGCACAGGTCGCTGAGCATGGCCGAGCTGCCGCAGATCATCGCGCGGTCCGTCGCGGCGTCGAGTGGCGGCAGGCCGATGTCCTCGAACAGTTTGCCGTTCTCCATCAGGTGGGTGATGCGGCCGTTGTTGCGGAAGGGTTCGCGGGTGACCGTGGGATAGTAGATGAGTTGGTCACGGATCACGTCGCCGAGAAACTCGTGCTCGGGCAGGGCCTGCGTGATCAGGTCATTGTAGGCGAGCTCGGAGACGAAACGCGCGCCGTGGACGAGGACGACCTTCTCGAAGCGTTCGTAGGTTTCCGGGTCCTGGATCACGCTCAGGAAGGGTGCGAGGCCGGTGCCGGTCGCGAGCAGGTAGAGATGCCGTCCCGGTCGGAGGTCGTGCAACACCAGGGTACCGGTCGGCTTCTTGCTGACTACGATCGGGTCGCCCTCGCGCAGGTGCTGCAGGCGCGAGGTCAAGGCACCGTCGGGCACCTTGATGCTGAAAAACTCCAGATGCTCCTCGTAATTCGGGCTGGCGATGCTGTAGGCGCGGGTCAGCGGACGTCCGTCAACTTCGAGACCGATCATGACGAACTGGCCGTTCTCGAATCTCAGACCCCGGTCGCGGGTGGTCTTGAAGCTGAAGAGGGTCTCGTTCCAGTGATGTACGCTGAGGACGCGTTCAGTGACGAAGCTGGCCATAGGTTTTGGATTTACTGTCGACGGGTTGGGGGAGGGTTGAGCTTAGGGGCTTGCAACGCGTTTGTGAAACCGTCGCCGACTCTATGCATATTACGAATACGGATATCGGGTGACGCGCGCCGTGCCATCAGGCTGACGGACATCAGGCCGGATTGGTTCCCGCGGCCGTGCCGAGCAGCGAAGTGGCAGCCTCGGCGTTCATTGGCCTGCCCAGAAGATAGCCTTGAATCTGGTCACACTGGCGCGAGGCGAGCAGCGCCCGCTGCCCCTCGGTCTCGACCCCTTCGGCGATGACAATCATGCCCAGGCTGTGGGCCAGGGCGATGATCGCGCTGGCGATTTTGCCGTCGGCATCCTCGGCGCCGATGGGCGAAACGAAACTGCGGTCGATCTTGACGGTTTGCACGGGCAACAGATGCAGATAGCTCAGCGAAGCATAGCCGGTGCCGAAGTCGTCGATGGCCAGTGTGACGCCCATCGCACGCAGTCGCTGCAGCGTGTCTGCGGCCGTGGCCGGATCACGCATCAGCGTGGTCTCGGTCAGCTCCAGCTCCAGGAGCGGCGCCGGCAATTGGTGCTCCTCGAGGCTGCGCCGGACCAGCGACACGATATCCTGTTGCTCGAACTGCTGGGCCGATACGTTGACCGCGACCGGCACCGCAAGGCGACCCTGGTCGCGCCAGCGGGCCTGCTGCGCGCAGGCCTCCCGCAGCGCCCAGGTGCCGATCTCGGTGATGAGTCCGGCTTCTTCCGCGACATTCAGGAAGGCAGCTGGGGACAACTCGCCGTGCTCCGTGTGCCGCCAGCGCAACAGCGCCTCGAATCCGGTGAGGCGTTCGCCATCGACCGCGAACTTGGGTTGGTAGTGGAGCAAGAGTTCACCGGCGCTTACCGCGCGTCGCAACTGGTTTTCCAGCAGCAGTTTGCCGAGTGTGGCTGCATTGATGTCTTCCGCGTAGAACTCGTATCGGGCCCGACCACGTTCCTTGGCACGATACATCGCGATGTCGGCATTCGTGATCAGCGCGCCTGCGGTGGAGCCGTCGCTAGGGTGCACCGCAATGCCTACGCTGGCGCTGATCGACAATTGGTGGTCGCTGAGATCGAAGGGGGTGTCGAGTGCGGCCAGTAGTTTGCGCGCAGCCACCGCTGCGTTCTCTTCATGTTCGAGTTCGGGCAGTACGATGACGAACTCGTCGCCACCCTGGCGCGACAACGTATCGGTCTCGCGCAGCGTCGAGCGGCAGCGTTCGGCGACCTTGACGATGAGTTGGTCGCCCACCTCCGGGCCGAGGCTGTCGTTGATCGTCTTGAAGCGGTCCAGGTCCAGGCACAGGACCGCGACCCGACGCCCGGAGCGACGGGCGTTTCGTACCGCCTGGTTGAGTCTGTCCTGCATCAGCACCCGGTTGGGGAGGCCGGTCAGTGTGTCGTGGTGCGCGAGGAAGCGAATGCGAGCCTCGGCAGCCTTGCGTTCGCTCATGTCCGAAAATACACCGATGTAGTGGCTGACGCCCGACCCGGCGTCTCGCACCGCGCTGATCGACAGCCATTCCGGATAAACGGATCCGTCGCGGCGGCGGTTCCAGATCTCGCCATGCCACTCACCATCGCGGGCGAGCACGGTCCACATCTGGTGGTAAAAGTCCTCGTCATGCTCGCCGGAGCGCAGCAGTGCGGGTGTTTGGCCGAGTGCCTCATCCAGCGAGTAACCCGTGATCTGCGAGAATGCGGGGTTGGCGGCGAGGATGCGTGCGCCGGCATCGGTGATCAGCATGCCTTCGGAGGCATTGGTGAAAACGGTCGACAACAGCCTCAAATTGGACTGGGTGCTGAGTAGCGTATCCAGGCGCTTCTCTAGTTCCTGGTTAGCCTGATCGAGTGCTCGCGAGGTGTGAGCGAGTCTTAGGACGATCATGGCGATGTAAGCCGCCAGCAAAAGCGCGACCGCGTAAAGTCCCGTGTGGTAGCGGCCCGCACGCTCGACTGCGCGTGCATGGCCACGTGCGTATTCGGCGTGGATGCGCTCGGCCTGGTTGCCGCTGTCGAGGAGCAGGATCTGGCTGATGGTGCCGTCCAGTGCAGGCTTGTTCTCGAGGATGATTGTGCCGTGCGCGAGCAAGCTGGTGACCAGTTGTGCAGTGGCCGGGTCAAGCGTTGCCAGCCCATTCGCGATTTCCGAAGCCAGTTCGAGAGCGCGCAGCGGGGGTGGGTTCTCGTCGCTAACCGCGTGTGCCATCACGCTACAGGTGAACTGGCGAACTGACTCGGCCATCGGGGTGTCCGGCGCCAGTCTTGCCTGTGTCTGCTCGCGCAGGGTCGGAAAGTAGGCGAGCGAATTTCGCACCACGGCATTGCCCTGCTTGAACGCTTCCACCAGTTTGGTTTTGTCTGCGTGACGCAGGGCGTATTCGGAAATGCTCTTGTGCAGGCCCTCGCGGTAATCCCCGGTGATATAGCCGGGGATATTCATCAACCGCTCTACACCCGCGTCCAACGCCTTGACTCTTGCCACTATGCCGTCATAGGAGAGCGACAACCCGAATCTCGCCGCAAGTATCGCGGCATCCAGCTCGGCATCGGCCTGGCGCAAGAGGCGCAGCTCACGTTGGTAGGCATGGTCCTCTGTCTTGGAAACCGAGTCGGCCTGCACGAACAACCAGGTCAGAAGCATGGCTGGTGCGAGTAGTGCCAGCACCAGCGCGATCAGGGCCCGGCCTCCGGCACTTGAAGCCGAGTGCCGGCTTGCCCGCGGGAAAGGAGGGGTCATCTCAATTCGATTCCCCGATAGCTTCCGGTGAGCGTAGACAAGAAGGCGGTGATGAGATCGACTTCGTCAGGGCTCAACTGCAGCCCCAGCTGATAGTGGCCCATCAGCGCCACCATGTGCGCGAGCGAATCCACCGAGCCGTCGTGCAGGTAGGGACCGGTGAGGGCGACGTTGCGCAGCGACGGCACTTTATAGACATGTTGATCTTCCTCGCGACCTGTCACCGCGATGCGGCCCGGGCTGGGTTGCGCCTGGTCGACCCGGTCGGCGTAGTAGTCGCCCATGAGCCCGAAACGCTGGAAAAGATTGCCGCCTACCGCAGCGCCCTGATGACAGCTGGCGCAGCCACGTTGCAGAAAGAGTGCGTAGCCAGCTTTCTCGCGCTCGTCGAGAGCGTTGTGGTCTCCGTGCAGGTAGCGGTCGAAACGAGCGTCTGGCGTAAGCAGGGTGCGCTCGAAGCTAGCGATGGCATCGGCAATCGTAGCTGGCGTGATCCCTTCTGCGTAGAGCTTTGCGAAGCTCGCTACATAAGACGGATCCTGCTCGAGAGCGGCGACCGCAGCGTCCCAGGAGCTGTCCATTTCCAGCGGCGAATGCAGTGGCCCGGCGACTTGCGTTTCCAGGGTGGCGGCGCGTCCATCATGAAACTGCGCGTGGTGCAGGGCTGCGTTGAATACGGTCGGTGTGTTCAGCGGCAGCACCTGGCCGTCGATGCCCATTGCATGAGTGCGTGAATCGTGGCCAGCGCGATGCAGGTTGTGGCAGCTCGCACAGGCCACGGTGCCATCTCTCGAGAGCCGTGGCTCATGGAAAAGCCGTTCGCCGAGCGCACGAACCTCCGTGTCGACCTCGGGAGGGGCGGGGATAGGTGCCAGCGCGCTCTGACTGACTATCGGAACCTGCATCCACGGTGCGGGTTTGGCAAGAAGGTCGACCGGACGTTCGCGGGTCTGCAGCGTCACCAAAAGCAACGCGATAACTGGGAGAAGCAGCGCAAAGGCTGCCAGCGGATTCTTGAGCACGGCGCGATTCTAGCCAAAAGCCATGCCAGGAGTGTGGGCTTCGGCCACTTCATTGATATACGTCAAAATTGGTAAGCGGGAGCAGACTCCGCTTTGCCAACTCTTTGCGCTTGCCGCCGGTCTGCAAAAGCAGGGCCTGGACCGCTGGATGGCGGCCTGGGTGATCGGCAAGGCCGGCAACCGGCTCGACATCGCGCTGCTGGTGCCGCTTTTCATCGGTATGGCTCCGCAGATTGGCGACGTGTCGATCGCGGTCGTGATCGCGATGGCCTGCTCCTGTGCGTTCCTGCTGCCGGTGGCCACGCCGCCGAACGCGATCATTTTCGGCAGCGGCTGCGTGCCGCAGCGTCAGATGATCCGCTGCGGGTTCTGGGTCAGCCTGCTGATCCTGCCGGTATTGTTCGGTGTGGCGGCGGTGCTGCGCTGAGCGCCGCCAGAACACTCACTCTGCGTAGACTTCCATTGGCACGCAGGCACAGAACAGGTTGCGGTCGCCGTGGACATCATCGATGCGGTTGACGCTGGGCCAGAATTTGTTGTCGGCGACCCAGCCCAGCGGGAAGACTGCCAACTCGCGGGTATAGGGCCGCTCCCAGTCGCCGATGACGTCGATCTGAGTATGCGGCGCATTGACCAGCGGATTGTCCTCGCGCGGCCATTCACCGGCTTCGACGCGGGCGATTTCCTGCCGGATCGCGATCATCGCCTCGACGAAACGATTCAGTTCTCCGAGGTCTTCCGATTCGGTCGGCTCGACCATGATGGTGCCCGGCACCGGAAACGACATGGTCGGCGCATGAAAGCCGTAGTCCATGAGGCGCTTGGCGATGTCCACCTCGCTGATGCCGGTGGTGGCCTTGATCGGTCGGATATCGAGGATGCACTCGTGCGCGACCCGCCCGTTGGCGCCGGTATAGAGCACCGGGTAATGCCCGGCCAGGCGTGTGGCGAGGTAGTTGGCGTTGAGAATGGCGACCTCGGTGGCGCGCTTGAGTCCCTCGCCTCCCATCATCGTGATGTACATCCACGAGATCGGCAGGATGCTCGCCGAGCCGAACGGTGCGGCCGAGACCGCGCCCTGGCCGGGGTTGGGGCGATCCTTGCCGCCGGTGGGAGCGACGACGTGATCAGCCATGAAGGGCGCGAGATGCGCCGCGAGACCAATCGGGCCCATGCCCGGGCCGCCGCCACCGTGGGGGATGCAAAAGGTCTTGTGCAGGTTCATGTGCGACACGTCGGCGCCGATGGCGGCCGGCGAGGTCAGGCCGACCTGGGCGTTGAGGTTGGCGCCATCCATGTACACCTGACCGCCGTACTCATGGAGGATGCAGCAGATCTCGCGCACCGAGGCCTCGAACACGCCGTGGGTGGAGGGGTAGGTGATCATCAGCGCGGCGAGCGTATCGGCGTGCTGGGCGGCCTTGGCGCGCAAGTCTTCGACGTCGATGTTGCCGTTGTCGTCACAGGCGACCACGACCACCCGCATGCCGCACATCTGCGCGGTGGCTGGGTTGGTGCCGTGGGCCGACTTGGGGATCAGGCACACGTCGCGATGGGCCTCGCCGCGGCTCGCGTGGTAGCGCGCGATCGCCACCAGGCCGGCGTATTCACCCTGGGCGCCGGAGTTGGGCTGCATGGAGATCGCCGGAAAACCGGTGACCGCACGAAGGTAGTCGGCCAGACTCTCGATCATCTCGAGATAGCCGCACGCCTGCGCGACCGGCGCGAAAGGATGCATGTTGGCGAACTCCGGCCAGGTGACCGGGATCATCTCGCTGGTGGCGTTGAGCTTCATCGTGCACGAGCCGAGCGGGATCATCGAGTGATCGAGCGCAAGGTCGCGGTTCTGCAGGCGCTTGAGGTAGCGCAGCATCTCGTGCTCGGTGTGATGGGTGTTGAACACCGGGTGCGAGAGCACTGCATCGGCTCGTTGCAAGTTGGCCGGGATGCGCACGCCGGCGGCGGCTTCTGCTGCGTCCAGGACGTCGATGTCGGCCTGGATGCCGAAGCAGTCCAGCAGGGCGCGCAGGTCGGCGGCGGTGGTGGTTTCATCGACTGCGATGCCGAGGCGATCGGTTGCGACCTGACGCAGGTTGAAGCCGGCGGCGTCACATGCCGCGACGATGCTTGCGGTCTGGTCGCCGCTGCGCACCTGGAGCGTGTCGAAGAAGTGCTCTGAGGCCAGCTCGAAGCCAGCATCGGCGAGCGCTCGGGCGAGGATGCCGGCGAGCCGATGGATGCGCTCGGCGATGGTGCGCAGTCCCTGCGGGCCGTGATACACCGCGTAGAACCCGGCCATGTTGGCGAGCAGGACCTGCGAGGTGCAGATGTTGGAGTTGGCCTTCTCGCGACGGATGTGCTGTTCGCGGGTCTGCAGGGCCATGCGCAGCGCGACCTTGCCGCGTGCGTCCTTCGACACACCGATGATGCGGCCCGGCATGGCTCTGACATAGGCTTCGCGGCAGGCGAAGAAGGCGGCATGCGGGCCGCCGAAGCCCATCGGCACGCCAAAGCGCTGCGCCGAGCCGAGCGCGATGTCGGCGCCGAGCTGGCCGGGCGACTTGAGCAGCAGCAGCGCCATCAGGTCGGAGGCGACCGCAACGACCGCGCCCTTCGCCTTGAGGGCTGCAACCGGTTCGCTGAGCTCCGTGATCGCGCCGTGGTCGTTGGGGTATTGCAGCAGCGCGCCGAAGACATCTTGTTCGCCGGCGCTGCCGGCCGGCCCGAACAGCAGCTCGAAACCGAAATAGGCAGCGCGTGTGCGCAGCACGTCGATGGTCTGCGGGAAACAGGCCTCGTCGACGAAAAAAACGCTGCTTTTCGACTTGCTGACCCGGTGCGCCATCGCCATGGCCTCGGCGGCAGCGGTGGCCTCGTCCAGCAGCGAGGCGTTGGCCAGCTCCATGCCGGTGAGGTCGATGACCATCTGCTGATAGTTCAGCAGTGCCTCGAGCCGGCCCTGGGCGATCTCGGCCTGGTATGGCGTGTAGGCGGTGTACCAGCCCGGATTCTCCATCACGTTGCGCAGGATCACCGCAGGCGTGTGAGTGCCGTAGTAGCCCATGCCGATAAGCGATTTGCGCACGACATTGCGCTGCGCGAGCTGGCGCAGGGCGGAAAGCGCCTCGTGCTCCGGCCTCGCGGGGCCGAGCACGATCGGCGCACGCAGACGGATATCCTCCGGTACGGTCTGTGCGATCAGCGTCTCTAGATCCGGCACGCCGATGCTCGAGAGCATGGATTCGATCTCGCTCGCATTGGGGCCGATGTGGCGATGGACGAAAGCGTCGCGCTGCTCGAGGGCAGCCAGGGCGGGGGCGTTATTCGACATGGTGGGCGTAGTGGGGTCGGGGGTGTGCTTGATCAGGCGATTTCGGCTTCGTAGCCGGTGGCATCGAGCAGGCCGGAGACTTCTACGGCAGGTTTGATGCGGAACAGCCAGGCAGCGTACGCGTCGCTGTTCACGCTCTCGGGGACGTCGATGGCTTCCTGGTTGAAGGCCACGATCTCACCAGCAACCGGTGCGTAGATATCGGAAGCCGCCTTCACGGATTCGATCACTGCGCAGGCCTCGCCGGCCTCGACGCTGCGTCCCTCTTCGGGCAGTTCGAGGAAGACGATGTCGCCAAGGGCTTCCTGAGCGTGATCGGTGACGCCGATGGTCAGCGTGCCATCCGCTTCCTGGCGGATCCACTCGTGAGACTTGGTGTACTTGAGGTCGGCGGGAATGTTGCTCATGCGGCGCTCCTGGCTGGTTTGTGGTGGCCTAGCTTGCATTGGCCGGGGCGCTCGACGCGCCCCGGCGGTGAGAATCAGTCGATGAGGATCTTGCCGTTGCGGACGAAAGGTAGCTTCACCGTGCGGGCGGCCAGTGGCTTGCCGCGCACTTCCACCTGCACCGCCTGGCCGGCCTGGGTGCCGGCGGGCAGGCGGGCGAAGCCAATGGAACGCTCGATAGTTGGCGAGAAGCTGCCGCTGGTGGTTTCGCCTTCGCCCCGGGGGGTGAGCACCTTCATGTGGGCTCGCAATACGCCCTTGTCCTCGAGGACGAGGCCGAGGAAGGCCTTGCGTTCGCCGTGCGCCTCGAGCGCGTTGCGACCGATGAAATCGCGCTCGTCGTCGCGCAGATCGACCGTCCATGACAGGCCGGCGTCGAGCGGAGAGATGTCTTCGCCCATGTCCTGGCCGTAAAGGTTCATGCCGGCTTCCAAGCGCAGCGTATCCCGGGCGCCGAGGCCGCAGGGCTTGACTCCGGCGGCCACGAGGGCGTCCCACATGTCTGCCGCGCGTTGAGCGGGTGCCGTGATCTCGAGGCCGTCCTCGCCGGTGTAGCCGGTGCGGGCGATGAAGAGGTCACCCAGGCGCACCGCGTTGAAAGGTGCTGGAAGACCCCGCGCGGTGTTGAGTTCGAGTACCGCGTGCGATGCGCGATCGATGGCATTCGGCCCCTGGACCGCGATCATCGCCAGGTCACGACGAGACTCGAGCGTGACGTTGTCGCCGCCGGCAGCAATCTGCTGACGCATCCAGGCCACGTCCTTGTCGGTGGTGCCGGCGTTGACCACCAGGCGGTATTCACTGGCCGAGATGAAGTAGACGAGGAGGTCGTCGATCACACCACCTTCGTCGTTGAGCATGCATGAATACAAGGCCTTGCCGGGGGTTTGCAGCTTGAGCACGTCATTGGCGAGCAAACGGCGCAGGAATGGCATGGCGCCGGCACCCGAGAGGTCGAGCGCGAGCATGTGCGAGACGTCGAACATGCCCGCATCGCGGCGCACTGCGTGGTGTTCCTCGATTTGCGAACCGTAATTGACCGGCATGTCCCAGCCGGCAAAGTCGACCATGCGCGCGCCGGCGGCCAGGTGACGGTCGTGAAGAGGGGTGAGCTTGGCGGGGCTGTTCATGAATGAAGGTTCCAGAGCGAGGGCAGAAACGCAAACCGTTGTCGCGCGCGACGCGGCACCATGCCCCCATCTGTCCCTTGTACCTGAGAGATTCCGGCCAACAAGACAGCGGACCGGGTGCCCCTTCGGTGGATGCCCTTGGCGCGCGCGCCGGCATCGCTCTCCAGAATGGTATTTCGGGCGCGGTCCGTTTGCCTGAGCGATTCCGGGGGGGTTACGCCTTCGGCGACTCCAGCCAGCCTATCGGACTTGAGGCTGCCATGCGGGAGTTCTCTCCCGCGCCTGCTGCGCACCTTACCACCGCGTCGGGCAGGTGGCAACGTCGGCATTGGTGGTCGGCATTGGTGGTATCTTTTCGCCAATGCGAACCTCGAAAAGTCACTTCGTCGAACTGCGCGGCATCCGCTATCACGTGCGCGAGTGGGGCGCGCCCGGGGACGGTGCCACGATCTTTCTGCTGCACGGCTGGGCCGATGTCTCGGCCACCTTCCAGTTCCTGGCGGATGCACTCGGCCCCGGCTGGCATCTTCTCGCCCCTGACTGGCGGGGCTTCGGTCGCAGTGCCCGCTGTGGTGACGCATACTGGTTTCCAGACTATCTGGCCGATCTCGACGCCATGTTGCGGCTTCTTCAGCCACATGGGGAGGTTGATCTCGTCGGTCACAGCATGGGCGGCAACATCGCTTGCACGTATGCCGGGGTTCGTCCCGCGAGAGTGCGCAAGGTCGTGGCCATGGATGCGTTCGGCCTGGCCGATAGCGCGGCGGCCGAAGCGCCCGGCCGGTTCGAAAAATGGCTGAATCAACTGGCTGCGGCGGACGGATTTCGCTCCTACCCGGATCTCGAGTCCTTTGCTCGGCGCCTGATGCGCGACAACCCTCGTCTCGATGAGGTGAAAGCAGGTTTTCTGGCCAGGCACCTCGCCGAATCCGACGGCGAGGGTGGCTTCCGGCCAGCGATCGATTCAGCGCATCGAAACGTCAATCCGGTCCTCTACCGACGCGCCGAGGTGGAAGCCTGCTGGCGGCGAGTCGCCGCTGATGTGTTGTGGCTGGTGCAGGCCGATCCGACGTGGCGCCGGAGATTTGGCATCGACGACGAAAGCTATCGTGAGGCCCGCGCCTGTTTCCGCCACTTCAGCGAACTGGAGATCGTCGACAGTGGTCACAGTATGCATCATGATCAGCCTGCAGCGGTTGCTGCGGCCATCGCTCGTTTCCTGGACGAACCATCGTGACCAAGTCCTTGCTCGACCTCAATGCGGATTTGCACAGCCACTCGACGGTGTCGGACGGTTGGCATGCACCGGCGGAAGTGGTGGCCCGCGCGGCACGTAACGGCGTGGAGTTGTTCGCGCTTACCGACCACGATTCGGTCGATGGCATCGACGAGGCGGTCGCAGCCGCTGCGGAGCACGACCTGCGGTTCATCGCCGGGGTCGAGATTTCTGTGTCCCTATTCGATCAGACGGTACATATCGTCGGTCTTGGTGTCGATCACCGCAATGCCGTCTTGCGACGCGGCCTGGAACGGGTGCGCAGTGGTCGCGGCGAACGGGCTGAACGCATCGCCGAGGCGCTGGAAGCCGTTGGCGTGCCCAACGCCCTTGCCGGCACGCGACGTTTTGTCGGCAATCCTGAGCTAGTGAGCCGCGCGCATTTTGCCCGTCACATCGTCGCCAGTGGCCTGATGCCCGATGTATCGACGGTGTTTCTGCATTACCTTGCCGAGGGTAAGCCGGGTTATGTCCCACATGCCTGGGCCTCGCTCGAGGACGCCGTGGGCTGGGTCCGCGCGGCCGGCGGCTTGGCGGTGATCGCGCATCCGGCACGCTATCGCTTCAGCGCGCCGCAGTTCGAGCACCTCTACGAGCGCTTCGCAGGCGTCGGTGGCGAGGCGATCGAGGTGGTCTCTGGCGCCCACACCGAGGCCGAGGTGCGCGAGTATGCTGCGATCGCCAAACGGTACGGCTTGCTGGCCTCGCGGGGTTCCGATTTCCATGGTGAGAACGAAAGTCGTGTCGACCTGGGCCGCTGCGAGCCGATGCCGGCAGGCCTCGACCCAGTGTGGCGACGGTTGATCTGAAGGCTAGCTGGCCGCAAAATGCCGTATTGAGCGTGTTGCCGCGCTGATCGGTCGTCACGGATACCGCCTGCCATGTCCCAGTTTTTTTCGATGCACCCCGAGCAGCCACAGCTGCGTCTCGTCCGGCAGGCGGCGCAGATCATTCGCGACGGTGGGCTGGTCGCGTTTCCCACCGATTCGGCCTATGCGCTAGGCGGGCACATGGGCGACGCGGCACTGTTGCAGCGGATTCGCAGGCTTCGCGGGGTGGACGAACGGCACCACTTCACGCTGATGTGCCGCGATCTTTCCGAGATCGGCACGTATGCCCGGGTGGATAACGCGATTTACCGCTTGCTCAAGGCGACGACGCCGGGTACCTATACTTTCATCCTCGAGGGCACCAAAGAGCTGCCCCGAAGGCTGATGCACCCCAAACGCAAGACCATCGGGCTGCGTGTCCCCGATCATCCGGTCGTGGCTGCGCTGCTGGAGGAGCTGGGAGCGCCGATTCTCACCTCGACCTTGCTGCTGCCCGGTGACGATTTGCCGCTGACCGATCCCGAGGATATCCGCGAGCGCCTTGGCAAACAGCTCGACCTGGTCATCGAGGCCGGCTTCTGCGGGCCCGAGGCGACTTCGGTCATCGATCTCACCAGCGGCGCGCCCGTGCTGGTTCGTGCCGGGCGTGGCCGCCTCGATCCCTTCGGCTTGAGTGCCGACTGACCAACGGTGTCCGGGCGCTTCTTGCCGCAATGTTGAAACATGCGGACAGGACGAGGCGCTATGGGGCCTGATAGAATCACGCCTTTGCGCCGTCAGCGCATGTCGAGTCCGTTCCAATGGAAGCCCTGATACCCACGATCGCAATCTGGGCCTTGCCCGTGTTGCTGGCCATCACCCTGCATGAAGCGGCGCATGGCTATGTCGCGCGACACTTCGGCGATCCCACGGCTGAACTGGCTGGCCGTATCACGCTGAATCCTTTCAAGCACATCGACCCGGTCGGCACCGTGCTGGTGCCGCTGGGCATTCTCGCGCTGAGTACGCTGTCGGGCATGGGCGGCATCCTGTTCGGCTGGGCCAAGCCGGTGCCAGTCAATTTCGGCCGTCTGCGCAACCCCAAGGGGGACATGCTGTGGGTGGCCGCCGCCGGTCCTTTCACCAACCTGGTGATGGCCATCGGCTGGGCGATGCTGTTCAAGCTTGCGACATCCATGCCCGAGACTGCCTATACCTTGGCGATGATGAAGATGGCCGAAGCCGGCATACTCATCAATGCGGTGTTGATGTTCCTCAATTTGCTGCCGATTCCGCCCCTCGACGGCGGCCGGATCGCGGTGAGCTTGCTCCCCGGCAAGCTGGCCTGGCATTTTTCGCGGTTGGAACCGTTCGGCTTTCCGATTTTGCTCGTGATGCTGTTTACCGGGGTGCTTGGCGCGATCCTGTGGCCACTGATCGCCAGCTTCCGTTATGCTCTCGCCACTTTTTTCGGTTTCTACGGTTAAAACATGTACGC
>CAYTAY010000054.1:0-3984 GCA_964435845.1 uncultured Azoarcus sp. | reverse complement strand
CGACCGGTCGCCTGCATCTCGGCCACTACCACGGCGTGCTCAAGAACTGGGTCCATCTTCAGGAGGAGTATCCCTGTCTGTTCTTCGTGGCCGACTGGCACGCACTGACCACCAACTACGATTCGCCCCAGGTGATCGAGGACAGCGTCTGGGATATGCTTATCGATTGGCTTGCAGCCGGTGTCGACCCCAGCCAAGCGACACTTTTCATCCAGTCGCGCGTGCCCGAGCATGCTGAACTGCACCTTTTATTGTCCATGATGTGCCCGCTTGGCTGGCTGGAACGGGTGCCGACCTACAAGGACCAGCAGGAGAAGCTCTCCAACAAGGATTTGTCGACCTACGGATTTCTCGGCTATCCTTTGCTGCAATCGGCCGACATCCTGATCTACCGTGCCGACAAGGTGCCGGTGGGTGAGGATCAGGTGCCGCATGTCGAGATCACTCGCGAGGTTGCGCGCCGATTCAATCATCTCTACGGGCGCGAACCCGGTTTCGAGGAAAAGGCCCAGGAAGCGGCCAAGAAGCTCAGCTCCAAGCGTGCGAGGCTGTATTACGAACTGCGCACCCGTTTCCAGCAAGAAGGTGAGGAAGCCGCGCTCGAGCGTGCTCACGCCTTGCTCGATGAAGCACAAAACCTCAGCATGGGCGACCGCGAGCGGCTTTACGGTTACCTTGAGGGTTCGTCCAAGATGATCCTGGTCGAACCAGACGCCTTGCTGACGCGTGCGGCGCGCATGCCGGGGCTGGATGGGCAGAAGATGTCGAAGAGCTACGGCAACACCATCTTCCTGCGCGAAGAGCCGGAATCGGTGACCAAGAAGATCCGCACCATGCAGACCGATCCGGCGCGGGTGCGCCGCAGCGATCCGGGTGATCCGGCCAAATGCCCGGTCTGGCAGTTCCATGAAATCTACTCCAATGACGACACCCGCGACTGGGTACAGCAAGGTTGTCGCAGCGCCGGCATCGGCTGCATAGAATGCAAGCAGCCGGTGATCGATGCAGTGCTCACGGAGCAGGAGGTGATGCGAGAGCGGGCCCAGCCCTATGTCGAGGATCCCTCGCTGGTGCGCAATATCATTGCCGACGGCTGCGAGCGTGCGCGCAAGCTCGCGCAGGAGACGATGCGCGACGTGCGCGAGTCCATGGGTCTGTCCTACTCCTGACCGCTGCGCTGTTTTCCGAGTCGGAGCCAGATGAAGAGGACCGTCGATGAATCTGCCACTGGATCTGCCACCGCATGAGACCGTAGCCGAGCGGGAGGCAGTGGCGCGCATCTACGGCGAACCGATGCTCGAGCTGCCCCGGGACCTTTACATCCCGCCGGATGCGCTCGAGGTCATACTCGAGTCCTTCGAGGGACCGCTGGATCTGCTGCTCTACCTGATCCGCAAGTCGAACCTGGATATTCTCGACATCCCGATGGCGCCGCTGACCGACCAGTACCTGGTCTATGTCGAGGCGATGCGCCGCAGCAACCTGGAGCTTGCGGCCGACTACCTGCTGATGGCCGCGATGCTGCTGGAGATCAAGTCGCGGATGCTACTGCCGCGGCCACCGAAGGCGGTGGAGGACGATGACCTCGACCCACGCGCCGAGCTCGTGCGTCGCTTGCTCGAATACGAGCAGATGAAGATGGCCGCGGCGCGACTCGACGTATTGCCCCGTGCCGGCCGAGATTTCGAATGGGTGGGCGTGGTCGTGACCGAACGGATCGTGGAGCGCCAGCCGGAAGTCAGTCTGCACGAGCTCCAGGTTGCCTGGTTGCGCATCATGAAGCGAGCGCGGCTTACCCGTCATCACACCGTGCGGCGCGACGAACTGTCGGTGCGCGAGCACATGAGCATGGTGTTGCGTCGCCTCGAGGGTGGTGCATTCGTGGTATTCGATTCGCTGTTCGACTTCAAGCTCGGTGCGGCCGGTGTCGTGGTATGTTTTCTCGCGGTGCTGGAGCTTGTCAAGGAGCGCATGATCAACCTGGCTCAAACTGAAGCATTTGCCCCGATTTATGTCAGGCTGGCCGATGCAAGCGAACACGCCTGAGGGCTACAAGCGGGTCATCGAGGCTGCCTTGCTGGCCGCCAGTGCGCCGCTCGCCGCAAGTCGGCTGCGACGTCTTTTCGAGCCTGACCCCGGTAGCGAGCTGGTGCGGCGCTTGCTGGATGAATTGCGCACCGAGTGGAGCGATCGGGGCGTAGAGTTGGTGCAGCTGGCTTCCGGCTGGCGATTCCAGACCCGCACCGAGTACCAGGTGTATCTCGATCGCCTCAAGGACGAGCGTTCTCCCCGCTATTCACGCGCGGCACTGGAAACCCTGGCCATCATCGCCTACCGTCAACCGGTAACCCGCGGTGACATCGAGGAGGTACGCGGTGTCGCGGTCTCCCCGAGCGTGCTCAAGACATTAGAGTCACGAGGCTGGATCGACGTCGTCGGTCAGCGTGACACCCCCGGTCGGCCTGCGCTGTTCGCGACGACGAAACGTTTTCTCGACGACATGGGTCTGCGGACCCTCACCGAGTTGCCGGCTCTGACCGATATTGAAAGGATCATGGAACTTGTCGATACGCAAGAAATCACGCAGTCCGCTGCGCCCGCCTACGAAGAAGCCCACGACGAGAGCGTCGAGCGGGGCGGCTGAGCAAGAGCGGTCTCCTCGCGGCAGACGCCTGGCCGAGGCGGCCGAATCATCTCGCGGAACGCGCGTCTCCGATCGCGCCGCCGCGCCGCGCGGCGCGCGCACGGCCGATACGCAGCAGGCGCCGCGCTCGCCAGCGCGTGGGTCACGGCATACGGGGGACATGACTCCGCCGGTCGAGCCCGAGCGGCTGCAAAAGGTGCTGGCGCGCTTTGGGATCGGCTCCAGGCGCGAGGTGGATGACTGGATCACCCAAGGGCGCATCGAGGTCAATGGCGAGGTTGCGGTGCCGGGTCAGAAAGTCGGTCCGGGCGATCGTGTCAAGGTCGATGGGCGGCTCGTTCCGCTGCATTTCGTCGCGCGTGCGCCCCGGGTGCTGCTCTACCACAAGCCCGAGGGCGAGATCGTGTCGCGGGACGATCCGGAAGGGCGGCCGTCGGTCTTCGACCGTCTGCCGATCCTGCGTCAGGGCCGCTGGATCGCGGTCGGGCGGCTCGACTTCAACACCTCGGGATTGCTCCTGTTTACCGACGACGGCACGCTTGCCAACCGCCTGATGCACCCGAGTTTCGAACTCGAGCGCGAATACGCGGTGCGGCTGCTCGGCCAGCTTGACGAGCAGCAGATCGAATCGCTGATCACCGGAATCCAGCTCGAGGATGGTCCGGCCAAGTTCTCCAGTCTCCGTGATGCCGGTGGCGAGGGCGTCAATCACTGGTACCGGATCACGCTGTTCGAGGGGCGCAACCGCGAGGTGCGGCGGATGTTCGAAGCGGTGGGCCTGACCGTGAGCCGCCTGATGCGGGTGCGTTATGGCCCGGTCGAGCTGCCTGCCAGGCTGAAGCGGGGCATGTGGATGGAAGTGCCGCAGGCGGATGCCTACGAGCTTGCCGGCATACCGTGCCCGCAACACCAGACCAGGCCGGATCCACGCGGCACTTCGGAGCCCAAACTGCATCGGACACGCCCTCGGTATACGCCCAAGAAGCGCGGTGGCTGACAGGCGGCAAGCGTCGGCGTAATCGGCAGAGAATTGCGGGATGTGGGGCTGGCGCAGTTGATCGACGGCGTGCGCAGGCCCATGCCCAGCAGAAGTTCGGCTATGCCGGCCGATTCGGCCGTGATGACGACACCAAGCGCAGCATCGCTCGGCGAACCCGGGTTTTCACGATGAGAGGCCTGTCTCGATGGCATTCGTGTGATCGCCGCAGGGTGTGAAGTGGAACTTCCCCAGAAAGTCCATTACTCGCTATAATCGCAAAGCTTTGGTCGGTGGCTACGGTCGACGGCCGGCTTTTCCGGTTGGTTTCAACAGGGATGGGCGTTTCGCCCATTTTTCATTT
>CAYTAY010000053.1:14263-17899 GCA_964435845.1 uncultured Azoarcus sp. | reverse complement strand
CTCAGCCCGAACGGTCGCGGCTAACTTTCATGTTGCGATGACGGAGCGCCCCTGATCATGAAATAATACGAAAATCGTGATTTTGGTCGCGAGGTTTTTATTCGCCTTGAATCACGGTTATTTCACAGTAAGGGGATCGTGCCGTATGTGCGTGCGGCGATCAAAGCCGGAGCGGGGCCCTGGTTGCTTGAGCTGGGCTGGGGACACCACTAGGGAAGCGCTGAATAAATCCGTTCGCCCTGAGCCTGTCGAAGGGCATTCCTCAGAAGATCAAGGGCTTCGACAGGCTCAGCCCGAACGGTCGCGGCTAACTTTCATGTTGCGATGACGGAGCGCCCCTGACCATGAAATAATACGAAAATCGTGATTTTGGTCGCGAAGTTTTTATTCGCCTTGAATCACGGTTATTTCACAGTAAATCATCGCTTCCCTAGCGCCGCCAGGTACATCTTGTTTGGCTTATGCTTGTTTTCTGATTTAGACTCTCGGGCCGGTCAAACCCGAGCGCAGAGTCGGAAGGAGACACTCATGAAGAAGCTATTCACGTGGATGGGGTTCGCAGTCATTGTTGCGGTCGCACCGGCTGCAAGTTTTGCGATCGACCCGCCCGACGTCGATCTGACGCGCGCCCAGGAGATCCACATGGCGCGGTGTTTCATGTGCCATGGTGAGAATGGTGAGAGTTCGACCCCGCTCTACCCGCGACTCGCCGGTCAGCACTATCAATACACGGCCAAGCAACTCGAGGCTTTCCTGTCCGGAAAGCGCGAGAGTCGGACCATGAGCAGCATGGTAGAGGGCTTGTCCGCCGAGGACATGATTGGGCTCGGCGTGTTGTACGAGGGTATGCCCACCGGCGCGAATGCAGTCGAAGACGAGGAGTTGCTGGCGGTGGGGCGCTTCATCTATCATCGTGGTAACGAGTTTTCGGGTGTTGCGCCCTGTGCGAGCTGTCATGGCGTCAATGCCCACGGCAATGCTGAACTGCCACGCCTCGCCAGCCAGATCGCGCGCTACACCGAACGACAGCTCAAGTCCTTCAATCAGCGGCCGCGCACGACGGAGAACGACGTGATGCATTCGATTGCGGCTAACATGACTGAACTGGAAATCAAGGCTGTTTCCCTTTACGTGAGCGCGCTCGACTGAGCCCAGCGGGTTCGGACAGCAAAAAAAAGGCGCCGCAAGGCGCCTTTTTTTGCTCCGCGAGGGAGCCGGCGTTGAGCCTCAGGCGAGCATGTCCGCCCAGACGTTTTGCGCCCAGGACAGCGCGTAGCGGCCCTCGAGTTCGCTGGCGGCCGACGAAACGCCGCCGGCGCCCTCCACCGGCAGGAAGGTCTGCTGTTCGGCGTTGTACTGATGAACCGAGGCCACGTGGACGACGTTGCGACTGTCGACGAAGCTGTAGCAGGTGTTCATGACCACCGGCGTCGGGTTCGGCGGCAGATCCGCGAGCGTGTTGAGAATGGCGGCCGCTGCCACTTTGCCGTGCTGGTTGGCCATGTGGCCGGATTTCGGCATCGTCGGCGCCGGGAAGGTCGCATCACCCAGCACGTGAATGTTGGGTGCGCCCTTGGCTTCCATCGTCAGCCAGTCTACATCCACCCAGTGGTTGTTGATGAGTTCGACGCCGAGCAGGTCGACCAGGCGGCCGGCGCGCATCGGCTGGATGACGTTGAGCACGTCGGCCTTGACCTCGGAGAAGTCCAGCTCGGCAGTCAGCGTATCGGCATCGACCGATATCAGCGTGCTGTTCGGGCGGTATTCGAGGATGTCCTTGTACCGGCCTTCGAACGCCTGCAGGAACAGGCCTTTCTTGGACTGGATGTCCGGGTTGCTGTCGAGCAGCAGCACCTTCGACTTTGGCTTCTGCTCGAGCAGGTAGTCGGACACCAGGCAGGCTCGCTCGTACGGCCCCGGCGGGCAGCGGTACGGCACCTTGGGAATATGGATTGCGACCACGCCGCCGTCGGGCATGTCCTCGATCTGCTTGCGCAGGATCGCGGTCTGAGGGCCGGCCTTCCAGGCGTGCGGGATCTTGTCTTCGTTGCCGGTCAGGCCCTCGATCTGATCGGTCAGGAAGTCGATCCCTGGCGACAGGATCGCGCGGTCGTAACTCAGCGTCTGGCCATCGCCGAGCGTCATCTCGCGCTTGGCGACATCGATGCCGGTCACCACATCGTGAATGATCTCGATGCCCCAGCGCGACTTGAGATTATCGTAGCTGGTGGTGATGTAGGACATGTCCTTGATGCCGCCGATCACCAGATTGGAGATCGGGCAGGAGATGAACTCCTTCTGCGGCTCGACCAGGGTGACCTTGACCGCGCCATTGCTCCACATGCGCAGGTACTTGGCGGCGGTGGTGCCGCCCCAACCGCCACCGACCACAACCACATGGCCGCTCTTGCCTTCGGTGGCGAAGGCATGGCTCGCCAGGCCACCCATGGTGCCGGTCGCCGCGGCGACGGTGCCGATGGCCTTGAGGAAATCACGTCTGTTCAGCATGTCGGTTCCTCCCTCACTTGGCCTGCGCGGCAAAGTAATCCGCGATCAGCCTGAGTTGCTCGTCTGTGTAGCCCTTGGCGATCTGGTGCATGATCGTCGCCGGCATGTCGCCGGAGCGGTAGTCGTTCACCTTCTCGAGGATTTCGTCGGCAGGCATCCCTGCCAAGCTGATCATTTCCCCAAGACCATCGCCGTCGACGGTACGTCCGTCGGTTCCGTGACAGTTGGCGCAAGTTGCGGCCAGATTGCGGGCAAGGTTCGGGTCGGTTGCATGTGTCGCTCCGGCCATGAAGGCCAAGCTCAGCGCGACCCCGATGATTCGTGTCGTCTTCAAGTGGTTATCTCCTCTCCAGAAAAAGTTCAGGTCGGTCGTCTGTTGTCGGGTGCGTGGTGTGCTGTTTCTCCCCGCCGTCATTTTGACGGCTCACAGACTGTATGAGACCGACCCCAGTATATCTCATGAAGTGCGATGAGCGCCGACCGGAATCTGGCTGAAACCCTTGCGAAATGGCGCAGTGCACAAATATTAGGTGTTGACGATATGCGCGCATAGTCATAGAGTTGCATCCACGAAATTTGATCCAGGTCAAAAAAGCATGGACGAGCTCACCAAGGTATTCGAAACCGTCGCCGACTATTTCGGACTCTTGTCCGAACCGGCGCGCCTGCGCATCCTGCACTGCCTGTGCGATGGTGAGCGAGCGGTCAACGAAGTGGTCGAGGGCACCGGCCTCACCCAGGCCAACACCTCGCGCCATTTGAACCTTCTTTATCGCGCCGGTGTGGTCGATCGCCGTCGTGACGGCAGTCAAGTGATCTACCGAATCATCGATCCAAACTTCTCGGACCTGTGCCGAACCGTGTGCGTGACCATCGCTTCGCGGGCGGATCTAAGCCAACCGAGGCGCAAGTCACTGCTTCAACTCGAGCAGGACCTGCATGAAAAGCTCAGCTGAACGTTTAAAAGACCACCTCAAAGGTAACCAGGGGGATTCATCGCATGGCAAGCAACTACACCCGGCCGGGCCGGGTCAGGCCAGCGCCTGAGAGCTTCCTGTCTCGTGAAGATATCGAGGCAGTCACGAAGGGCAGGCGCGATTTCATTCGCAACGCGTTTCTCGCAGCCGG
>CAYTAY010000053.1:0-14163 GCA_964435845.1 uncultured Azoarcus sp. | reverse complement strand
CGCAGCCGGTGGGTGATCCGGCGATTCTCGAGCTTCCGGAGTGGTCTACCTCACTCGGGCTGCCGGTGGCGGCCCACCCCTACGGCATGCCTTCGCGGTATGAGCGCGGCCTCGTTCGTCGTGAGAGTCCGGGCTTGACGCGCGTCGGCGGGTCCTCGGTGTCCTTCACGCCGCTGCAGGGGTTGTTCGGAATCATCACGCCGTCGGGGCTGCACTTCGAGCGCCATCACCAAGGGTGGCACGATATCGATCCCAATCGGCACCGCCTGATGATCAATGGCCTGGTCAAGACCCCTGCGGTCTACACCATGGATGACATCATGCGCCTGCCTTCGGTATCGCGTATCTGCTTCATCGAGTGTGGTGCGAACACCGGGATGGAGTGGGGCAACGTAGCGGTGCCGACGGTGCAGTACACCCACGGCATGATCGCTTGCTCGGAATTCACCGGCGTGCCGCTCAACCTCATCCTCGACATGTGCGGCGTCGACTACCAGAGGGGGCGTTTCGTGCTCGCCGAGGGCGCCGACGGCTCGTCGATGACCCGCACCATCCCCATGGAACTCATCGAGTCGGGCGAGGTGTTGGTTGCCTACGGTCAAAACGGGGAAATGCTCCGTCCCGAAAACGGCTACCCGCTGCGCCTGGTCGTGCCGGGGGTGCAGGGCGTGAGCTGGGTCAAATGGCTGCGCCGCATCGAGGTGGGCGACATGCCCTACGGCACCAAAGACGAGGCGATCCACTACATCGATCTGATGCCGGACGGTCTGCATCGCCAGTACTCCTCGATTCAGGAAGTCAAGTCGGTAATCACCTCCCCGTCGGGTGGCCAGATCCTGCTCGACAAGGGCTTTCACAACATCTCCGGCCTCGCCTGGTCCGGTCGCGGCAAGATCACCCGGGTCGACGTTTCGGCCGATGGCGGCATCAACTGGATGCCCACCCGGCTCGAGGAGCCGATTGCGTCAAAGGCGCTCACGCGCTTCAACGTGGACTGGAGCTGGGATGGCAAGCCCGCGATCCTGCAGTCGCGCGCGGTCGACGACACCGGCCATGTCCAGCCCAGCTACGGCCAGCTGCGTGCGGTGCGCGGTACCGCATCCATTTACCACAACAATGCCATCCAGTCGTGGAAGGTCGAAGAGTCGGGAGAGGTGAGCAATGTCCAGGTTCTGTAAAACGCTGATCGCCCTCGCGCTTGCCGGAGCTGCCAGTGCAGTCATGGCCTTTGATCGCTACGAAAACATTGGTCGGCCGGCAACTGCGGCCGAAATCGCTGCGTGGGACATCGATGTGCGTCCGGACTTCGCCGGCCTGCCTGAAGGCTCGGGCGACGTGTTCACCGGTGAGGACTTGTGGGAGGCGCAATGTGCATCCTGTCATGGCATCTTCGGTGAGTCCAACGAGGTGTTCCCACCGTTGATCGGCGGGACTCGCCCCTCGGACATGGAAACCGGCCGGGTGCAGGCGCTCGTGGATCACTCGTTCCCGCAGCGCACCACAATGATGAAGGTGCCGACCATCTCGACACTGTATGACTACATCCGTCGTGCAATGCCCTGGACCGCGCCGAAATCATTGTCCGATGACGATGTCTACGCGATTTTGGCCTACATGCTGTATCTGTCGGACATGGTCGAGGACGACTTCGTGCTGAGCCACGAGAACATCCGCGACATCCAGGAGATCATGCCGAACCGCAATGGCATGACAACCGACCATGGCATGTGGCCAGGGGCGTCCGCTGCGGAGGGCGGCATCGGCAATGGCGGCATTCCTGATGTCACCGGTACGCTGTGCATGGAGAACTGCAAGACCGAGGTCTTGATCGCTTCGGCGCTGCCGGACTATGCCCGCGACGCACACGGCAACCTGGCCGATCAGCACCGTGAGGTCGGCCCGGTCCGCGGTGTGGTCACCGTCGAGCCGAGCGAAGACGGTGCGCCTGCCGAGCAGTCCGAGGCTGCGGCCACGCTGGTCATGGCCAGCGCCAAGGGCTGCATGGCCTGCCACGGCATCGCCAACAAGATCGTCGGTCCCGGCTACAACGAGATCCTCGCGAAGTACAAGGATCGTGCCGATACCGAGGAATACCTGATCGCCAAGGTCAAAGGTGGTGGTCAGGGTGTGTGGGGGAGCATTCCGATGCCGCCCCAGCCCCACGTAACGGACGATGAGGCCAAGGCGCTCGTCCAGTGGATCATGTCGGGCGCCAAGGCCCAGTAACAGTTGTCTTATGAGGAGAGACGGGATGAACAATCAACGCAGGAAAACACTCAAGGCCGGTGGTGGCATCGGCGTATTCGGTCTGCTGGTAGCCGCAGGCATGATCAAGCCGGGCTTAGCGCTGGCTGCGCGTGATCAGGCGGTCTTCTCCGCCCAGTCGCTGGATGACGCCTTCAAGGCGCTGAACGCCGATTCGCCTGCAGAGAGCGGCGACGTTCAGATCATCGGCCCGGATATTGCCGAAAATGGAGCCGTGGTGCCGGTCGGCGTGACCAGCAGCCTCGGCAAGGTCGAGCAGATTACCATCATGGTAGAAAAAAATCCGAACATGGTCGCGGCGACCTTCGATATCCCCGAAGGTACGCTCGCCGAGGTCCAGACCCGTGTGAAAATGGGCCAGACCTCGGACGTGTTCGCGGTCGTCAAGGCCGACGGCAAGTTCTACATGGCCAAGAAAGAGATCAAGGTCACCCTCGGCGGCTGCGGCGGCTGATCGACAACACGCAATACAAGGAGATAGAACAATGGCAGGTCCCATGCGTATCCGCGCCGCCGCGAGCGACGGCGTCACCGAAGTCCGCGTTCTGATGTCCCACCCGATGGAAACCGGCCTGCGCCGCGATTCCGCGGGCGAGACCATCCCCGCGCACTACATTACCGAACTCACCGCTGAGCACAACGGCAAGACTGTGCTCGTGGCCCATATGGGGCCGTCGGTGTCTACCAACCCATACCTCGCGTTCAAGTTCCAGGGCGGCGCCTCTGGCGACACCGTGAAGATCGGCTGGGTAGACAACAAGGGCGAGAGTCGAGCCGACGAAGTCCAGATTCGCTGACGCAGAACAACAAGGTGGCCACGGGCCACCTGCAAGAAAACCCCAGATCTTTTCGAAGCAAGCCGAGGCCGTTTTTTTGCGGTCCCGGCGGTTCGAATCGACCAGCCAATGGAACCTCGGAGGAGAGACAATGAGGACCAAGACCCTGGCGGCCGCGATCAGCGCCGCCGTAGCCGTTGCCGTGCCCGGCATGGCCACCAGCAGCAATCTGGATTTCGACGAGTATAGGCAGATGTTGCGCGACGGCAACCCCGCCGAACTATATGAAATGCAGGGGGAAGAGTTGTGGGTCACCGCTCGCGGACCCAAGAACGCCACCCTGGAACGGTGCGACCTCGGCCTCGGGCCGGGTGTCGTAGAAGGCGCGGCAGCACAGATGCCGCGCTTTTTCGAGGATACCGGCCGGGTGCAGGACCTCGAGTCGCGCCTGATGCATTGCATGGAAACCCTGCAGGGCATCCCGACGGAAGAGATTGTCAATGGCCGTTTCCGTCAGGGCGAGCGTGGCAATCTGGCCGCGGTCGTGGCGTATGTCACCGGTCAGTCCCACGGGCACAAGATTGCCATCGATCTCGAGCACCCTGCGATGAAGGACATGTACGAGCTGGGCGAGAAGGCCTTCTTCTATCGCACCGGCGCGATGGACTACTCCTGCGCGTCCTGTCACAGCCAGGACGGGCTGCGCATTCGCGCCACTGGCCTGCCCAACATCACCAAGCCGGAAGGTGCGGCCGAGGGCTGGGGGTCGTGGCCGGCCTATCGTGTCTCGAACTCCCAGTTCTGGACCATGCAGCATCGCCTGTGGGACTGCTTCCGCCAGCAGCGTACCGCCGAGCCGGTCTTCGCGTCCGACGTGACGATCGCGCTGTCGGTGTACATGGCGGGCATGGGTAACGGTGGCGAGGCCGTGTGGCCTGGCGTCAAGCGCTGAGGAGAAGCAGACATGAAGAAACTGTTGATTGCACCGCTGGCGCTGTTCGCGTCGGTTGCCATGGCGACCGAGCTCGAGACGCGGGTCGAGCAGATGATGGTCAGCTCGTTCAAGGCAACCGGCATCGCCGGTATCGAGCGTCAGACCCGGGACGAGGTGCAAAAGGCCTGCTCGAGTCCGACTCAGCCGGATCGCGAAACCATGCGTCGCCTCGAAGCCGCCGAAATGGAAACCATCCAGTGGCCTGCGAACGGCGACTATTGGCAGGGTGGTGACTGGGAGGAAGGGCAGCGCATCGCGATCAGCGGTCGCGGCCTGACCTGGACCGATGGCCCGGACACGATCAATGGCGGTGGTTGCTACAACTGCCACGGGCTTGATCCAGCCAACGAGTCCTACGGCACCATCGGGCCACCGTTGCACGGCTATGCCAAGATCCGTGGCACTTCCGACGAGATCGTGAAGTACACCTGGGGCAAGCTGTGGAACTCCAAGGCCTACAACGCGTGCAGCGCCATGCCGCGTAACGGCTTCGGCGGCATCCTGTCCGAGGAGCAGATCCGCCACGTGATGGCCTACCTGTTCGATCCGGAATCCCCGGTAAACAAGTAAGCGTCTCCGACGGGGCAGCAGCCAGCGACTGTTCTGCGGCGCTGCCCCTGTCATATGGCTCGCTGCGGTGCCGCCGCAGGCGCCGACCGAACACCACTCACCAAACGTAAAAGGTCTCACCATGTCGATGAATCGTCGTGAATTCATGCAGGTGCTCGCGGTCGCTGCGGCCGGCGGCATGACCCTGCACTCCGATTTCGCCCGCGCCAATCAGGCCGCCGAGGCGATGTACGACCTGCCGCCGTTCGGCAACGTCAGCCTGCTGCACATGACCGACTGCCACGCGCAGCTGCTGCCGATCTATTTCCGCGAACCCAACGTCAACCTCGGCATTGGCAGCATGCTGGGTCAGCCGCCGCACATCGTCGGAGAGGCCTTGCTCAAGCACTATGGTTACGAGGCTGGTTCCATCATGGCCCATGCCTATACATACCTCGATTTTGTCGAGGCTGCGCGCACCTACGGCAAGGTCGGCGGCTTCGCGCATCTGGCCACGCTGGTCAAGCGGATGAAGGCCAGCCGTCCGGGGGCCTTGCTGCTCGACGGTGGTGACACCTGGCAGGGTTCAGGCACCGCTTTGTGGACCAACGGGCAGGATATGGTCGATGCCTGCAAGCTGCTCGGCGTGGATGTCATGACCCTGCACTGGGAGAGCACGCTGGGCGCTGACCGCGTCAAGGAGGTCGAAGAGAACGATTTCGAGGGCAGCGTCGATATCGTCGCCCAGAACGTGAAGACCACCGACTTCGAAGATCCGGTCTTCAAGCCCTACGTGATCAAGAACATCAACGGTGTGCCGGTGGCTATCGTCGGCCAGGCCTTCCCCTACACCCCGATCGCCAACCCGCGCTGGCTCACACCGGAGTGGAGTTTCGGCATCCGCGACCAGGACATGCAGGAAGCGGTGGACGCTGCGCGTGCCGAAGGCGCGCAGGTGGTGGTCGTGCTGTCGCACAACGGTATGGATGTCGATATCAAGATGGCTTCGCGCGTGACCGGTATCGACGCGATCTTTGGTGGTCACACGCACGACGGTGTGCCGGCCCCGACCATCGTCGACAACGCCGGCGGCAAGACCTTGGTGACCAATGCCGGCTCCAATGGCAAGTTCCTCGGCGTCATGGATTTCGACGTGCGCGACGGCAAGGTCCAGGATTTCCGCTACAAGCTGGTGCCGGTGTTCTCCAACCTGTTGCCTGCCGATCCGGAGATGTCCGCCTTCATCGAGAAGGTCCGCGCGCCTTTCCTGGATCAGCTCATGGAGCCGCTTGCGGTCACCGAAGGGTTGCTCTATCGTCGTGGCAACTTCAACGGTTCGTGGGACCAGTTGCTGGTTGACGCCCTGATTTCCGAGATGGACGCCGAGATTGCGTTCTCGCCGGGCTTCCGCTGGGGTACCTCGCTGTTGCCAGGTGACACCATTCTGATGGAGCATCTGCTTGACCAGACCGCGATCACTTACCCCTGGACCACACTCACCGAGATGAGCGGGGAGATGATCAAGACCGTGCTCGAGGACGTCTGCGACAACATCTTCAATCCGGACCCCTACTATCAGCAGGGTGGTGACATGGTTCGCGTCGGCGGGCTGCACTACGACTGCGATCCCAACGCCACGATGGGTAACCGCATCAGCAACATGATGCTCAAGGGCCAGCCGATCGACCCGAACAAGACCTACAAGGTCGCGGGCTGGGCGCCGGTGTCGGAGGAGGCACGGGATTCCGGCCCCCCGGTGTGGGAAGTCGTCGCGCGTCACCTGCGCGACCGCAAGGTCATCACCCAGCTGGAGCTGAACATGCCCAATCTGAAGGGGATGGAAGGCAACCCCGGGCTCGCCTGAGCGCCCAAGGAGTTTAGCGACAACAAAGGGCTGCCCGGAGGCAGCCCTTTGTGCATCAAAAAGGCATCACGAGTCGCCGGCAGCGGGGCTGTGGCAGAATACAGGCCCTGTCGGCGATCCGCCGTGCCACCTGCGCCGCAAAGAGAACACTCATGAACGATTTCCTTCGCCTCAAGCCGCTGCTGTTGTCGCTGCTGATGCTGTTGCTGGTGGCTTGCGGCAGGGACCTGGGCGAACCCGGTGTGTTGCGCGTGACGACTCGGCCGGGCGGCGCCGAGCTCACCATCAATGGTCAGCATTACGGTACGACTCCGGCTCAATCCGGTGAGTCGCTCGAGGTGAGGCTGCCCACGGGCCGCTATTCGGTCGAGGCCTTCCGGCGAGGCGACGAATTCGTCGAATTCGTCGGCACGGCCCAGATCGAACACTCCGAAACCCGCGCCACCGCGCCGCTTGTCATTGTGCTCGAACGACGCCTGACCGAAGCGGGCCTGGCGCGCGAGGCCGAGGAAAGGGCGCAAGTCGGGGAGCGACGGGCCCGGGTCGCAGCACGCTTCACGCCGCTGGCAGACGGCACCGTTTTGGAGGAAACGGCCGGGCTGATGTGGATGCGTTGCGCAATCGGTCAGGAGTGGACCGGAACCGATTGCGTCGGCGAGGGTAGGCAATTCAACTGGGACCGGGCCTTCGAAATCGCGGAGGAAGCCGTTTTCGCCGGTTATGACGACTGGCGCTTGCCGACCCAGCCTGAACTCTATCCGATGACCTTCTGCAGCACCGGGAGACGCGCCGAGCCGACCCGCGAGGGGCTGGGTGGAGGCTGTGTCGGGAATTACGAGAAACCGACGATCATCACCAGCGTCTTTCCGAATACGCCGCAGCACAGTTTCTGGACCAGCACGCCCCACGCAAGGCTGAACTACAGTGCTTGGGGTGTCTCCTTCCTCACCGGACACACCGGTACCGGCGGTCGTTCCGACTTCATCTATGTACGCCTGGTGCGCGACCTCGAGCAGGCACAGCCGGTTGCCGAGTGAGGGACCGTTCCAAGACGTATTTGCGGCGCCCCCGTATGGGGGCGTCGTCTTTTCGGGCTCCGCTCGCCTGAATGTTCCGCGATGTTACGGCTTGTAAGCAAGAAGTAAGATCGAAAGCCAATAATCGCAACGCTGTCATTAGCAGTCGGGGGTCGTGTCCACCTGGGCGGCCCGATAACTTTAAGGAGAGGAGGCGTTATGGACAAAAGCGCTGCAGGCTACTGGAAGGCTACGCTTAGCCTTATCCGGAACGTCCTGATTGTCTGGTTCCTGGTATCGCTGTTCGCGGGCATCTTGATTGCACCGATGCTGAACAACATTCAACTGGGTGGTTACCCGCTCGGTTTCTGGTTCGCGCAACAGGGTGCGATCTACGTCTTTATCGCGTGCATCTTCTACTACGCGAAGAAGATGGGCCAGCTCGACCGCGAATTCAACGTTGACGAAGAATAAGGGATAGGGAGTCAATATGGATAATTTGACCTTGATGACCTACCTCTTCGTGGGTGGGTCGTTCGCACTGTATATCGGTATCGCCGTCTGGGCGCGTGCCGGTAGCACCAAAGACTTTTACGTGGCTGGCGGTGGTGTTCACCCGGTGACCAACGGCATGGCGACTGCAGCTGACTGGATGTCGGCCGCGTCGTTCATCTCGATGGCGGGCCTGATCTCCAACATGGGTTATGGCGGCGGCCTGTTCCTGATGGGCTGGACCGGTGGCTACGTGCTGCTCGCCATGCTGCTCGCGCCGTACCTGCGCAAGTTCGGCAAGTTCACGGTGCCGCACTTCATCGGCGACCGTTACTACTCGAACAGCGCCCGCGCAGTGGCAGTGTTGTGCCTGCTGGTCACCTCGATCGTGTACGTCATCGGCCAGATGACCGGTGTTGGCGTGACCTTCTCGCGCTTCCTCGGTGTGACCAACGAGGTGGGTATCTACATCGGTATGGGTATCGTGTTCGCCTACGCAGTGTTCGGCGGCATGAAGGGCATCACCTACACTCAGGTTGCCCAGTACATCGTGCTGATCTCGGCCTACACGGTCCCGGCGGTCTTCATTTCGCTGCAACTGACCGGCAATCCGTTTCCCCAGCTAGGACTCGGTTCCACGCTGGTCGGCACCGATGTTCACCTGCTCACCCGTTTGAACGAAGTGGTCACTGACCTCGGCTTCAACGAGTACACCACCTCGGTACCGGGCAGCACGCTGAACATGTTCGTGTATACGGTGTCCTTGATGATTGGTACCGCCGGTTTGCCGCACGTCATCATCCGCTTCTTCACCGTGCCGAAAGTGGCCGATGCACGCAGCTCCGCCGGTTGGGCGCTGGTGTTCATCGCCATCCTCTACACCACGGCACCGGGCGTTGCCGCCATGGCCAAGTACAACCTGCATGCCACGGTGAACCATGCGGTCGCGACTGGTGGCGACATGTTCGCTGAAGAGTCCAGCCTGCTGTACGAGGACCGTCCGGACTGGATGAAGCGTTGGGAGCGTACCGGCCTGCTGCGTTGGGAAGACAAGAACAACGACGGTCGCATCCAGCTCATGGCTGCTGCGCCCAGGCCCGAGGCCAAGGCTCGTGCCGAAGCCGCCGGCTGGAACGGCAACGAGCTGACGGTGAACGCCGACATCATCGTGCTGGCCAACCCGGAAATCGCGCTGCTGCCCAACTGGGTGATCGCGCTGGTTGCCGCGGGTGGTGTGGCTGCTGCACTGTCGACCGCTGCGGGCCTGCTGCTGGCGATCTCTTCGGCAGTCTCGCATGACCTGATTAAGAGCGTGTTCGTGCCTGATTTGTCGGAGAAGGGGGAACTCCTCGTTGGCAAGATCTCAATGGCGTTCGCGATTGTGCTCGCCGGTTGGTTGGGCCTGAATCCGCCGGGCTTCGCCGCAGGTACCGTGGCGCTGGCCTTTGGTATTGCCGGAGCCTCGCTGTTCCCGGTAATCATGATGGGCATCTTCAGCAAAACGATGAACAAGGAAGGCGCGATCGTCGGTATGCTGGCCGGTCTGAGTGTCACCCTGTTCTACGTGTTCGCTCACCGTGGCATCATGTTCGTCCCGGGTACCGCCTTCGTCGAGAAAATGGGCCTGACGCCCAACTTCTTCTTCGGCATTGCGCCGGAGGCCTTCGGTGTCATCGGTGCGAGCGTGAACTTCATTGCAGCTTTCCTCGTGATGAAGATGACTGCTCCGGCCCCGGATCACATCCAGCACATGGTCGAAGACGTCCGTGTGCCGCGTGGTGCCGGTGCCGCAGTCGATCACTAAGCAGCAAGCCTGATTGCGGTTCGCACGCGCGGCGAACCGCAATGCTCTATCGATACCCCGCTGAGGTCTGGCGGGGTTTTCTTTTCTGTGGCACCTTCCATGTCCTCGGGGACACAAGCACCCAAGGCATAGACTGGAGTATCAAATGGCTTTCGACATCGGAATTGCCCTGACCTGGATTCTGTTCATCGCGCTTTTTCCGATCGCGTTCATCTGGTTGCGGCGGGCGTGGAAGATCATCGTCAAGCGCGATTTTTCCGAGGTGGCGCTCAAGCGCGGTGAATCACCGCCCGACCCGGGCCGGTATGCGCCGATGGCGGCCCTGATCAACCTCGCCGGCGGGGGCTTGATTGTGCTGGCGATTGGTCTGGTGCTGTTTGGCCAGGCCGAGTACGACGTGTGGAGCGCCCTCGCGGGTGTGACGATCTGGTGCAAGGTGATCCTCGACTTTGCACTCGGGCGGCATGCGCACAACTTCGGCAAGCGCCAGGACAAGGCGGCTAAATAAATGGGCGTGATCAGCGTCGTTCGGCGACGCCGAAGCGGCGGTCGAGCCGGTTCATTGCCCAGACGTAGATGCCGATGATGATCAGAAAGACGATCAGCGCGCCCTGCGAGAAGATGTAGAAGCTCAGCGGGAAACCCAGAAAGCTGTAGGCGTTGAGCTCGCGTGCAAAGTAGCCGGTGACGAAGGTGATCAGAAACCACACCGCCAGCAGGCTGGCGGTGAGGATCAGGTTGATGCGCCAGTAGATGCGATGGCGTCGGGTGAGCTTCATGTTACCGAGGCCCCTCGGTTCGCACCGCTGGCACCGTGCATCTGCACGAGGCGCTTTTGAACATCCGGCGGGGCTGGTTCATGACCCGCGGCCCGCATGGTGAACTCGCTGTCACCAGCGCAAATGGCCTTCATTCGAGCCTCGAAACCGTCCATCTCGGCCATCGGCACGATGGCGCTGATGCGGGTCCGCCTCGGGGCCGGGCTGCCGGTTTCGGTGAGCCGCCCCCGTCGGGTGGACAGCTCCGCGCTGATCTCGCCGAAGTGGGTTTCGTCCAGTTGAACCGTGACCTCGAACAGAGGTTCGAGCACAATCGGGCGCGCCGCGAGCAGGGCCTCGAGCGTTGCGTTGCGCCCTGCGGTGACGAAGGAGATCTCGTTCGAGTCGACCGCGTGATGCTTGCCATCGACCAATACGATGCGCACGTCCTGGACTGGATAGCCTGCAAGCGCGCCCTCGGCCAGTGCCTGATGGACCCCTTTCTCGACTGCAGGGAGGAAATTGGTCGGTATCGCGCCCCCCTTGATCTCGTTTCCGAGTTCGATGCCGGTCCCGCGCGGCAAGGGTTCGACCCGTAGTGCGACTTCGCCGAACTGACCGGCGCCGCCGCTCTGTTTCTTGTGGCGGTAGCGCGCCTCGGCTGGCGCGGCGATGGTTTCCCGGTAGGGGATCGACGGGGTCGCTGTTTGGAGTTCCAGGTTCCAGCGGCTGTTCAGCTGTTCGAGCAGGATCTTCAGGTGCAGTTCGCCAAGACCGCGCATCACTGTGTGGCGGCTCTGCGGGTCGAAGCCGATCTCGATGCAGGGGTCTTCGTCTTGCAGGCGGGCGAGCGCTTCGGAGAGCTTTTGCTCGTCTGCATGCCTGGTCGGAATCAGCGCGAGCCCGAACACCGGCCTGGGGTAGGGCGGCAGCTCGATGCGATGATGGTCTTCGTCGTGCGAGTCGTGCAGCACCACCCCGGGATGGATCTCGTCCACCCGTGTGACCGCGCAGATGTCGCCGGGCACTCCGAGTGGAATCTCGACCTGGTTCCTGCCCTGCAGGCGCAGCAGGTGCGAGACTCGGAAGGGCTTGCGGGCATTGCCGACGAAAAGCTGGGTATTCGGCGTCACAGTACCCTGATGGATGCGGAACACCCCGAGCTTGCCCCGGTAGGGATCGTTCAGTACTTCGAAGACATGGGCAACGACATGGCGTTCCGGGTCGGGCACCACTTCGACCGCTTGTGCCTGATCACCTTCGCCCTTGAAGAAGCGTGGCAGATTGCCCTCGGTCGGGTCTGGCATCAGCCGGCCGAGCACGTCCAGCAGTTCGCGCACGCCCGCGCCGCTGCGTGCCGAGACGAAGCACACCGGCACCAGATGACCCTCGCGCAAGGCCTTCTCGAACGGGTCGTGCAGTTGCTCCGGGTCGAGGCTCTGGCCTTGTTCGAGGTAGGCTGCCATCAGCGCCTCGTCGAGTTCGACCACCTGATCGACGATCGCCTCGTGAGCGGAGGCGACCGAAGAAAAGGCGGTGGCCGCGGTCTCGTCCGGCGCAAAGAAGCAGTCGATGACTTCTGTGCCGTCGGCCGAGGGCAGGTTGATCGGTAGACACTCGGGGCCGAAGCTGGTGGCGATCTCGTCCATCAGCGCGGCCAGGTCCAGCCCTGGCATCTCGATGCGGTTGACGATGATCATGCGGCATTTGCCACGCGCCGCCTCCATCATGCGTCGGCTGCCGCTCTCGATGCCTGCCTGGGCATTGATGACGATGGCGGCGGTGTCCACCGCAGGCAAGGCGGCGAGGGCGCGACCAGCCATGTCGGGCAGGCCCGGGGTGTCGAGCAGGTTGATCCAGTGGCCGGCCCATTCGAAGTGGGTGACCGCGGTGGTGAGCGAGTGGCCCATGTCCCGCTCCTGTGGGTCGAAGTCGCTGGTAGTGGTGCCGCGCTCCACGCTGCCGGCGGTGCCGATCTCACCCGAGGCGACGAGCAAGGCTTCGACGAGAGTGGTCTTGCCGCAGCTTGTATGGCCGAGAAGTGCGACGTTACGGATATCGTGCACCGAGGTCGGTGTCATGGTGATGCTCTCCCTTGTCGTCTTTTCCCCCTAGTTTCCGCCTCTGGCGATGAGGACGCAACGTCCATGCGGTTCTGGAGGCCGAGCGGATCACAGCAGGCTCGTGAGCCAGGGCAGGATCCAGGGCAGCATCAGGGCGGTGACCAGTGCGTTCAACCCCATTGCCAGCGCGGCGAAGGCGCCGGCCTGTTCGCTCACCTGAAATGCGCGGGCGGTACCGATGCCATGTGAGGCCAGGCCTATGGCGAAGCCGCGCACCGCGTGATCCTCGATGCGCAGCGCGAGATAGACGAAGCGGGCTGCCACCGCACCGAAGATGCCGGTGAGAATGACCAGGACCGCGGTCAGCGATGGCAGGCCGCCCAGGCTTTCGGCGATGCCCATCGCGATCGGAGTGGTCACGCTCTTGGGCGCGAGCGACATCATGGTTTCGCGACTGGCACCCAGCGCGGCGGCCACGCCTACCGCGCTCAGTGCGGCGGTCAGCGAGCCTGCCACCAGGGTCAGCAGCACCGGCAACAGCAAGGTGCGCAGGCGCTGCCATTGGGCGTAGAGTGGGATCGCCAGCGCGACCGTGGCCGGACCGAGCAGAAAGTGCACGAATTGCGCGCCGTCGAAATAGGTATCGTAATCGGTGCCTGTCAGCATCAACACGCCAACCAGCACGACGACCGCGATGAGCACCGGGTTGAGCAGGGGGTTCTGGTTCGCCCGCTGGTAGAGCCACCATGCCCCCTGGTAGGCGAGCAGGGTGAGGGTGAGGCCGAGCAGCGGGGTGGTCGACAGATAGACCCAGATTTCGCCGAATTCGTCTCTCATGACGCGTCCTCCGATCTGTTGCCGGCACGCTTCGAAAGCGCGGCCAGCAACAGGGCCGACACCGCGATCGACAGCAACGTGCTGATCGCGAGCGCCGCCAGCAGAGGCAGCCACTCGTCCGCGAGACGGCTGAAGTGGAGCATGACGCCGGTGCCAGCCGGGACGAAGAGCAGCGACAGGTGTTGCAGCAGGCCGTTGGCGGTGCCGCGCAGATCTTCGCTTGGGCCGTTGCGGATGACCAGCACTGCCAGCAACATGGCCATGCCGATCACCGGGCCGGGAATGGGCAACTCCAGGCTGCGGACGAGAACCTCGCCGACGAGCTGGAAAACCAGGAGCAGGGTCAGGGCCGCGAGCATGGCAATCTCCACTGGTAGAAGCGTGCGATGCATCATCGCACGTGAACGAAAAACGCCGCATCGCTGCGGCGTTAGGGTTTGCTGGTTGGCGCGGTGGGTCAGCCGGCCTTGGCCACCAGACGCCACTGGTGAAGCAGCGGCTCGGTGTAGCCGCTGGGCTGCTCGCAGCCCTTGAACACCAGGTCGCAGGCGGCCTTGAAGGCTACCGATTTGTCGAAGTCGGGCGCCATCGGCTGGTAGGCCGGATCACCGGCGTTCTGCTTGTCTACCACAGCGGCCATGCGCTTCAGGGTTTCCATGACCTGCGCTTCGTTGGTCACGCCATGGCGCAGCCAGTTGGCGATGTGCTGGCTGGAGATGCGCAGCGTCGCGCGGTCTTCCATCAG
>CAYTAY010000052.1:0-17916 GCA_964435845.1 uncultured Azoarcus sp. | reverse complement strand
GCTGATCAGGGCGATCTCGTCTTCGCCGACCGGGGTCAGCTCGTCGCCGAAGGAGACTTCGACCGGCAGACGCATGAAGCTGCCTACCGGGCCCTCGGCAGGGCCCTCGCCGCCGTCGGCGAGCAGCGCGAGCATGGACAGCCGGTAGGAGGCCGGCGCGAAGCCACCACCGGCGACGATGGTCGCGAGCGGGGCAGGTTCTGGCAGGGTGTCGATTCGGCGGGTGAAGTGCTCCAGCATCGCGAGGTCTTCGTGCTCCGGGCGGGTGTCAACTTCGGCGTCGCTCGGTGGTGGCAGGGCCTGGTCGGTTTCGCGCGCCCGGACTTCCTCGCTGAGCACCGCTTCGGCGCGGTCGAGCAATTCGTGACCGCCGGCGAGCAGTGGCAGCTCGGGCACCGCCAAGACTGCCCCGTCAGCGATGTCAACCAGGCGGTCGATGTCCAGTTGCCGCAGCCAGGCGGCGACATCGGAGGACGAAATGCCGGAGGCGCCAAGGGTGATCCGCTGGGCTTCGATCTTGTTCAGCGCGCGCTGGAAGCTGGCATCCACTCGCACCAGGCGCGACTGCGCCAGGCCGATGCGCTGGGCGACGCGGGCGATCTCGAAATCGACCTCCGGGTCGGCGAGCAGCTGGTTCATGATCTCGGTGCCGCGCGAGAGCCAGCGCTCGTTGGCCGACAGGCGGCGGCGCGAGGCGACGATGTTGAATTCCGAGCCCGAGGCGATCGCCTCTTCGAAGTGCCAGGTGAGGTCGTTGAGCTTGGACAGCAAATGACCGAGCGCCTCGGGCGTGATGCTGCCGACCGCCTGCAGGCCGGCGAGCTGCGCGGTGAGAAAGCCGAGCTCGGCGTCCTCTTCCTCGGCAAAACGTAGCAACATGCCGAGGGCAGCGACCGCATTGCGGCCCATGTCTGATAGGTAATAGTGGCCGTCGTCGGCGAAGGCGAGCAGGGTGTTGTCGCGCAGTCGCTTCAATACGGTCTCGAGCTTGACCGGGTCGATGTAGGTGAAGCGGGCGCGCAGCGCCTCCGGTGAAAAGCGCGGGCTGTCGGACTCTCGGCCGATCTCGCGCAGCACCAGCAGGCGCAGCAGCACCTCGGCCTCGGAGCCGCGAAACAGCGTGATGAAGGCGTCGAGAATCGGCCGCGCAGCCGCCAAGGGCGCCAGCTCGGGCACGTCGTCGACGGCCACGCCGGAGGCGAGGAACTCGGAGAGGTCCAGACTCATCGGTAAGCGGGGCGGGATCAAACCCCTTGCTTCAGGCTCGCGGCGATGAAGTCGTCCAGGTCGCCGTCGAGCACTGCCTGGGTGTTGCCCACCTCGTAGTTGGTGCGCAAGTCCTTGATGCGTGACTGGTCGAGCACATAGGAGCGGATCTGGTGACCCCAGCCGATGTCGCTCTTGGCGTCCTCCAGCGCCTGCTGTTCGCCCTGGCGCTTGCGCAACTCCAGTTCGTACAGGCGGGCCTTGAGCATCGACATGGCCTCGGACCGGTTCTTGTGCTGTGAGCGGTCGTTCTGGCACTGCACGACGATACCGGTAGGCTCATGGGTGATCCGCACCGCCGAGTCGGTCTTGTTGATGTGCTGGCCGCCGGCGCCGCTGGCGCGGTAGGTGTCGACCCGCAGGTCGGCCGGATTGATCTCGATCTCGATCGAGTCGTCGACTTCCGGATAGACGAACACCGAGCAGAAGCTGGTGTGGCGCCGTGCGTTGGAGTCGAACGGACTCTTGCGCACCAGGCGGTGGATGCCGGTTTCGGTGCGCAGGAAACCGTAGGCGTAATCGCCGTTGACCTTGATCGTGGCACTCTTGATGCCGGCCACTTCGCCTTCGGACTCTTCCATCAACTCGGTTTCGAAACCCTTGCCTTCACAGTAGCGCAGATACATGCGCTCGAGCATGCCGGCCCAGTCCTGGGCTTCAGTGCCGCCGGCGCCGGCCTGGATCTCGATGAAGCAGGGGTTGGGGTCCATCGGGTTGGCGAACATCCTGCGGAACTCGAGCTGATGGACCTTTTCCTCGAGTTTCGCGGTATCGGCTTCGACCGCGACCACGGTGTCCTCGTCATCCTCGGCTTCGGCGAGTTCGAACAGCTCCTTGAGATCGCTGGACATTTGCTCGATCTCGTCAAGCACCAGCACGATGTTTTCGAGCTGACGCTTTTCCTTGCCGATTTCCTGAGCGCGCTCGGCGTTGTTCCAGATCGCCGGGTCTTCGAGGGCGAGGTTTACTTCCTGAAGCTTGGAGGCCTTTTCACCGTAGTCAAAGATACCTCCGTAGTTCGCGACCCCTGGCGGCAAGGTGGGCGATTTTTTCGGACAGGGCGTTCAGGCGTTCGGCTTCCATGGCGGGTCTCGATCGTATTCGGGAGACCCTTGAGTATACACGGACAGGGCCAGGCTCACACCGGCTCGAAGTCCTCGAGCATGAGCTGCAGGCTGGTGACGCCGTTGAATTCGTTGGGTGAGAGCCGATACGCGGCATGAATCCGCGCCGGGGCAGAGTCCGCGTGGTTGAAGCGGATGGCGGCGAAGCGCTGGCCGCGACAGGAGAGATCCAGCCGCAGATGGCGCTCCTTGAGCAGACGCTGGCGGTCGACGTCGAACACGTCATCGAACACCGGCGCCGGAAAGCCCTGGCCCCAGATGTCCTGCTCGAGCAAACGGGCGGAGTCGAGCGACATCCAGCCAGCCTCCAGTGGGCCGTCGGTTTCGATGCTCCGGGTCAAAGTGGCAGGATCGACCAGCGACTGGACTACGTGCTCGAATACCTCGGTGAACTGGTGGTAGTCGCGCTCGTGGATGGTCAGGCCAGCAGCCATCGCGTGGCCGCCGAATCGCAGGATGAGCTCGGGGTGCTGTTTGGAGACGAGATCGAGTGCGTCGCGCAGATGCAGGCTGGCGATCGAGCGGCCGGAGCCCTTGAGTTCGCCCTCGTTCCCGCGGGCAAACGCGATCACCGGGCGGTGCAGGCGTTCCTTGATGCGTCCGGCGACGATGCCGATGACGCCCTGGTGCCAGTCCGGTTCGAACAGGCTCACGGATGCGGTGTTGCCCGGGTCGAACCCGGCCAGTCGCTCGACCGCGGCCTCCTGCATCTCCTGCTCGATGCCGCGTCGTTCGCGATTGAGGCGGTCGAGCTCCTGCGCGATGTTGAGCGCGCGGCCTGGGTCGTCGGTGATCAGGCACTCTATGCCGAGACTCATGTCCGACAGGCGCCCGGCGGCGTTGAGCCGTGGGCCGAGCGCAAAGCCGAGATCGAATGTGCTGGCGCGGCCTGCCTCGCGTCCGGCCGCGGCGAACAGCGCGCGGATGCCGGCCTGCATGCGACCGGCGCGCATCCGCGCCAGCCCTTGCGAGACCAGGATGCGGTTGTTGTGGTCCAGCTTGACCACGTCGGCGACCGTGCCGAGCGCGACCAGATCGAGCAAGTCGCCAAGTTTGGGTTCGGCCCGGTCGGCGAATGCGCCGCGCTCGCGCAGCTCGGCGCGCAAAGCCAGCATGGTGTAGAACATGACCCCTACGCCCGCGATCGCCTTGCTCGGGAAGTCGCAACCCGGCTGGTTGGGGTTCACGATGACGTCGGCCTCCGGCAGCACGTCGCCGGGCAGGTGGTGGTCGGTTATGACCGTGGCGATGCCGTGGGCGCGGGCGGCGGCCACCCCTTCCACGCTCGCGATGCCGTTGTCCACCGTGATGATGACGTCCGGCTCCATGTGCGTGGCCAGTTTGACGATCGCCGGCGTGAGTCCGTAGCCGTACTCGAAGCGGTTCGGAACCAGGTAACCCACGTCGGCGCCGAAAGCGCGCAGGGCGCGCACCCCGACCGCACAGGCGGTGGCGCCGTCGCAGTCGTAGTCGGCGACGATGACGAGCCGGGCGCCGGCTTCGATGGCATCCGCGAGCAGCGTTGCCGCCTCCCGCGCGCCGGTCAGCGCGTCCGGTGGCAGCAAGGCCCCCAGCCCGTAGTCGAGCTCATCGCGCCGATGGATGCCGCGCGCAGCATAGATGCGGGCGAGCAGCGGGTGAATGCCAGAGTCGATGAGTGCCTGGACGGCACGGACCGGCATGGCGCGTGGAATGATTCGGGTCATGAATTCAGGCGGAAAGCGTTTTTTCGAGTGAGCGCGGCCTGCGCCAGAGCTTGAGGAGATCGATTGAACGAAGCTGTACCGACAGCGTGGCACGATCGCCGGGTGCGTAGATGCTCAGGGATGAAATCCGGCGTGTTCGCAGTGTCTCCAGTGCCGGCTGAAACCAGCGGGCTTCGAGGGTCTCCAGCGCCGTACGCCAGGTATCGATGTCGAGGTACAACGAAGGACGCAAGAGCCCGGTGTCGACTACGAGCGCGTCCCTCTCCGGCAGGCGATTGGCGGAATCTTCGAGATTTGCGCCCGCGGCACGCGCAAGACCTCGGGTAAGCGGGTCGGTGGCGCGGACAAGCGGGGCAGGGGCTCGGACATGCCTGGGCAGGTGGCCGGGACCCCAGAACCAGAGGCTGTTGATGGTGGGGCGGCTGTCCGCCTGTCGTGCCTGGTTGACCGGGTGGTTATGCAGCAGGATCTGGCATTCGTTGATGACCCGGCACCAGCGCTGCCCGTCGTCGCCCTGGGGCAGGAAGTTGTCGATGCGCCTGCCGACTGTTTCACCGAGTGGGGTGAAGCGCGCCTGGGGCGGCGATTTCAACCGCAGATACCAACGCAGGGCGGTACTGGCCTCGAATCCGACAAAGCCCGGCTCCGCGCCGATGAAGTGCGCATTGAGGGTCTCGACCAGCGCGCGAGCCTCGGCCAGGTCAAGCGCGAGGTCGCCCGCGTCGGCAAGCAGCATGTGTTCTCGCGCGAAGTGCAGATGCACAGGATCGGCGCAAACCCACTCGCCCTCGGCGTTCGCGATGTCGGATTCGCCCAGTCGTCTCAGGGCTGCGGCAGGAAACGAGCGCTGATCCAGTTCGAAGGCACTCGCCAAGGCAGCTTCGAAGCTTTGCGGCTCGTCTGAATGCACTCGGCCGAGGCCAAGCAAGGTCTCGAGCGCAGGCAGGCCGAGTCCGCCGGTTGGCTCACGGACAGCCGGGCTTGGCCAGACCAGACCGGGGATGATGAGTCGCAGATGTATGCCCATGGGATTATTTGTGCCTGTGCCGAAGTGTAGCACGGGGAGTCGATCGGTCCGTTGACCGGGTGCTTGAGACATCCCTGAAAGAACTCGAAACCTTCCCCTTCGCGGACTCGATGATCGGTGCGTTACACTCACGCTTTTGCCAAAGCCGGCCATCCGATGCGTTACGAGTTTCTCGTCGGTTTGCGTTACACCCGCTCGCGCAAGCGCGCGCAGGGACGCAACCGCTTCATTTCCTTCATCTCATTGGTGTCGATGCTTGGCACCGGTCTCGGCGTAGCTGCGCTCATCGTCGTGTTGTCGGTGATGAACGGCTTTCAGGATGAGTTGCGCACGCGGATTCTCGGTGTGGCCTCGCACATTCAGGTGACCGGTCACGACGGGGATCTGGAACTATGGCAACGGGTGGCGCAGCAGGCCAGCGAGCATGCTCGGGTGGTTGCAACTGCGCCCTACGTGCAGGAGCAAGCGATGCTTGCTTTCGATGACAGTGTGCGCGGCACCATGGTCCGCGGGGTGTTGCCGGCCGATGAGGAGCGGGTGGCCGATTTCGCGCAGTACATGCGGGCGGGTAGCCTCGACAACCTGCAGGCAGGTCGTTTCGGCATCGTGCTCGGGCGCGATCTCGCCTTTGCGCTCAGAGTCGGTATGGGTGACAGGCTGACCCTGATCGCCCCACAGGGCATGGTCACGCCCGCAGCAGTGGTGCCGCGTGTTCGCCAGTTCGAGGTCGTCGGAGTCTTCGAGGCGGGGATGTTCGAGTACGACTCGGGTCTCGCCCTGATTCACATGCGTGATGCGCAGGTCCTTTACCGCATGGGCGATGCGGTCACCGGCGTGCGGCTCAAGACCGACGACTTGTTCGCGGCACCGCGCATCGCCCGCGAATTGGCGGGAATGATCGATGTGCCCGGCATGGTCAACGACTGGACGCGCAGCCATGCGAACTTCTTCCGTGCCGTGCAACTCGAGAAGACGATGATGACGATCATCCTGTTCCTGATCGTCGCGGTGGCCGCGTTCAACATTGTGTCCACGCTGGTCATGGCGGTGCAGGAGAAGTATGCCGACATCGCCATCCTGCGCACGCTGGGGGCGAGCCCGGGCTCGATCATGGTGGTGTTCGTGCTGCAAGGCGCGATCATCGGCGTGGTCGGCCTTGTGGCCGGGGTCATCGGCGGCCTGTTGCTGGCGAACAATCTCGATGTCGTGATCCCCGCGCTCGAGGCTTTGACAGGCGCAACGCTTTGGAACAAGGAAATCTATTACATCAGCGAACTGCCGTCCAAAGTGCTGCCTTCCGACGTGATCACGATTACTTCCCTGTCTTTCGTGCTGACCTTGCTCGCAACGCTCTATCCGAGCTGGCGCGCATCCCGTGTCAATCCGGCGGAGGCTTTGCGTTATGAGTGATGCCGTGATTCCCGTACTGGCCTGCCGTGGGCTCACCAAGACCTATCGCGAAGGGCCGGATGCGCTCACCGTGTTGCGCGAGGTGTCACTCGATGTCGCCCCGGGCGAGCGTCTGGCGATCGTCGGTGCATCGGGCTCGGGCAAGAGCACTCTTTTGCACTTGCTTGGCGGTCTGGATGTGCCCACCTCGGGCAGCGTTGCACTCGCCGGCAAGGATTTCTCAAGCATGTCCGACGCCGAGCGCGGACGGCTGCGCAATGAGGCCCTTGGCTTCGTTTATCAGTTCCATCACCTTTTGCCCGAGTTCAGCGCGCTCGAAAATGTGGCGATGCCGCTCTACATCCGCCGCATTCCCAAGCCGGAGGCTGACGCCAAGGCTGCCGCCATGCTGGCCGAAGTGGGTCTCGGCCATCGCCTGGATCATGCCCCCGGCGAAATGTCGGGCGGTGAACGTCAGCGCGCCGCGATCGCCCGTGCACTGGTCACCGAGCCTGCCTGCGTGCTCGCCGACGAACCAACCGGCAATCTTGATCGGCGTACGGCGGATGCGGTTTTTGATCTCATGCTTGGCCTGAACGAGCGGTTGTCGACGAGCTTCGTCATCGTCACCCACGACGAGGCGATGGCCAGACGGACGACACGGGTGGTGCGGCTGGAAGATGGGCAACTCGTTTGAGCGTGGGTCGGGTCGCTAACCGGCGCGCCTGGCAGACCGGGCGCGCCAACTGCGAATGAGCATCACGCGCCAGGCGGCGCGCACCGAAAAATAGCCGGCTAGGGCGAGCCCACCGGCGAGGACCACAAGTCCGATGACCAGCGGTTTGCCCAAGTCGATGGCCCAGGGTAAGAGGGCGCGCGTCCATTGGATGAAACCCATGTCGCCAATATAGGGTGGATGCACGAAACCATCCGCGCCGTTGCCGGCCAATATCGCGCCGATCGCGTAGGCGACCACATAGAGCGGGACGATGGTGATCGGGTTGGAGTACAGCGTGGTGATCAGCGCCAGAGGAAGGTTTACGCGCCAAAGCACGCATGCGATGGTGGCGCTCAGCATCTGGAACGGCCCAGGAACCAGCCCGCAAAAGAGCCCGACTGCGATACCTCCCGCCGCAGAGTGGCGGTTCAGGTGCCATAGGCGCGGATGGAGCAGGGTGTTACGGAACGGGCGCAACCAGCGATTGGTATGAATCGCCTCGTGGTCCGGAATCAGACTGCGAAAGTTCTTGCGCATTGGCTCTGCGGTGTCGATCGGTGGGGGGTGGCACTTACAGTGATAGGAGAGTGACGACGAGCATTCGTTTCCGGCTAAGCTGTTCGGATCTTTGCTTGATCAGAAAGCATGATGCAGGCATAATCTCGAATATGCGTTGCGCAATTCTTGGTTTCGCTCTCGGTATCTGGCTGCTGCAACTCCGTGAGGTTCTGCCCGGCAAGGGATTCTTGACCGGGTGCGTGATTCTAAGCGCCTTGCTTGCATTTGTGGGTGTCCTCGCGTCACGTGCCGAGTATTTTCGTGGTGGCTGCCAGTCGGCGTTGGCCGCAGTGTTTCTGGCGGCGCTGCTGGCAGGATTCGCATGGGCGGGTTGGCGCGCCGAAAACAGGCTGGCCGATGCGCTGCCGATGCAATGGGAACTGCGCGACCTGGAGGTGACCGGCGTGATCTACGGCCTCCCGCGGGCGATGGGCGAGGCCCGCCGCTTCGAATTCCTGGTGGAAGCGTCCGAATCGCCGGTTCCCGGGAGACTGCTGCTGTCCTGGTATCCGCCGAGACGAGGCGACGGCGTGGTACCGGAGATCATGCCAGGCGAGCGCTGGACGCTTACAGTCCGGCTGAGGCGCCCCCACGGCTTCGCCAATCCGCATGGTTTCGACTACGAGGCGTGGTTGCTCGAACGCGGTATTCGTGCGACCGGCTATGTGCGGACCAATGGCGTCAATGAGCGGCTAGACCACTTTGTACCCGGGATGATGAACCGGGTCCATAACCTGCGGGCCCGCGTGCGGACTCGCTTTCTGTCGGTGCTGGACGATGCTCCCCAGGCCGGTATTCTTGTCGCGCTCGCAGTGGGGGATCAGCGGACGATCTCCGCCGAACAATGGGAGGTATTTCGGCGCACCGGGGTCGCGCATCTGGTGAGCATTTCCGGGCTGCACGTCTCGCTTGTGGCCCTGTTCTTCGGCGGTGCTGTCGCCTGGGGCTGGCGGCGCGTGCCGGCCGCCTGCCTGCGCTGGCCGGCACGCAAGGCGGGTGCGCTCGCCGGCCTGTTGGCGGCGTCGCTCTATGCGCTGATGGCCGGCTTCGGACTGCCGACCCAGCGCGCGTTGATGATGCTGGCGGTGGCCGCGATCGCGTTGCTGTCCGCTCGTGAGGTGCAGGCGAGCAGGGTGTTGGCCATGGCCTTGCTCATGGTTTTGCTGTTCGACCCGTGGGCGGTGTTGTCGGCGGGCTTTTGGTTGTCCTTTGGTGCGGTCGGGATCATCGTCTTCATACTCGCTGGCCGGCGGACCGTGATGCAGGGCTGGCGCGCCGCGCTGAGAATTCAGCTGGCGATCACGCTGGCGACCGTGCCGCCGCTGCTGGCCTTGTTCAACGCCTTCTCACTGGTAGCCCCGGTTGCCAATGCGTTCGCGATTCCATTGGTGAGTTTCCTGATCGCGCCCTTGGCGTTGATGGCCATCGTCTTGCCCTTTGCACCGATTCTGGAAGTGGCGCACTGGTTCGCCGGCTGGATGATGCTGGGGCTCGGCTGGCTGTCCGAGCAACAATTCGCCCTGTGGCGCAGGCCCGCCTTGCCCCCGGTGCTGATTGCAAGCTCGGCGCTAGCGGTATTCTGGCTGCTCTTGCCGCGTGGAACGCCAGGCCGCTTCGCGGCTATGCTGATGCTCGTGCCGGCATTCCTATGGACACCTCCGCGGCCGGTTTCCGGCGAATTTCGGGCGGTGGTGCTGGATGTCGGCCAGGGGTTGGCGGTCCATGTACAGACCGCAGGACATGACCTGGTGTTCGACACCGGGCCGCCCTATGGCCCGACTGCCGATGCCGGGGGGCGGGTCCTGCTGCCGTATCTCGGCGCGATTGGCGTGAATCGGTTGGACAAGCTGGTGATTTCCCATGGCGACAGCGACCACATCGGGGGTGCGGCGACGCTGATGGATGGCATCGGGGTGTCGCGCCTCGTCAAGACTCCGGTGGAGACCCATCCCGGCCTCGCCAACAGCGCGCCTGCGGTCGGCTACTGCATGGCGGGAGACGGCTGGGAGTGGGACGATGTGCGTTTCGACTGGTTACACCCGGGGCGCGATCCCGCTTATCAAAAGATCAACGATCACTCGTGTGTTCTGCGGATCGCCGGAGCCGGCGGGGTGTTGCTGCTGACTTCCGATATCGAGTCGATGGCCGAACGCAGTATCCTCGGGCGTGATCGGAAGGTGCTCGCTGCCGACGTTGTGACCGCGCCGCACCATGGCAGCCGAACCTCGTCCACCCAGGCTTTTGTGGCTGCAGTCGGCGCTTCGCATGTCATCCATCCCGTGGGCAACATGAACCAGCACCGCCATCCGCACCCGGCGGTGTGGGCGCGCTGGGATGCCGCTGGTGCGCGCAACTGGCGGACCGACGGGCAGGGTGCGATCACCGTGGATATGCGCTTGAGCGGTCCGGAGCTTGCCGCGCAACGCGAGCGCGTGCGGCGTTACTGGCATGGGCGCTGAGCTTTGACTTGTTTGGGAGCGCAGCCGGCATGGGATCGCGGTTAAACTTTACTTGACCACACCCTGCGGAGCCCATTGATGAGACTGCTCGATACCTTGCGTGACTTCTTCCGACCGCCCCGTTCGCCTCGGCGACCGGCCTTCGGCATGCGTGAGCGCTGTGTGCAGTGCATCGGACCCCACGGCCTTCACCGCATGGCCTATGTAGAGTGGGGAGATCCGGATAATCCCCGGGTGCTGGTCTGCGTGCATGGCCTGACCCGCAACGGGCGTGATTTCGACTTTCTTGCCCAGGCCTTGCAGGACGATTATCGGGTCATCTGCCCCGATGTGGTCGGGCGCGGCAGAAGCGACTGGCTAGGGGTGAAGGCCGACTACGGTTTTCCGCTTTACGTGTCGAACATGGTGACCCTGCTCGCACGGGCCAATGCCAAGACCGTTCATTGGGTCGGTACTTCGATGGGCGGCATCATCGGCATGTTGCTGGCCGGCTTGCCCCATACACCGATCTCGCGGCTGGTGCTCAACGATGTCGGGCCGGTAATCACCGCGGTGTCACTGCGCCGCATCGCCGACTATGTCGGACGGGCGCCCAAGTTTCCCAGCATGGAGGAGGCCGAGGCCTGGATCCGTCAGGTCAGTGCACCATTCGGCCCCTTGACCGACGAACAATGGCGGCATCTGACGCGTTATTCGGTGAGACCGGTCAGCGGTGGCTTCTCCATGGTCTACGACCCGGGTATAGGCGATGTCTTCCGCAGCATGCCAATCGTCGCCGACATGGACATGTGGAGTGCCTACAACGCGATCCGCTGTCCCACACTGGCGATGCGCGGGGCAGAGTCCGACTTGCTCGAGCATGCCACCCTGCAGCGCATGGCCGAAACCGGGCCTCGCGCGCAAATCGCCGAAATCCCCGGTGTCGGCCACGCGCCGATGTTCATGGACGACGCGCAAATTGCGCTGGTACGCGACTACCTGCTCTCGGCCGAGGACTGACCGGCCTCGGGCTCGAAGCGTATCGAGGCCGAATTAATGCAGTAGCGCAAACCGGTGGGTGCCGGTCCGTCCTCGAAAACATGCCCAAGGTGGGCACCGCACTGCTGGCAAAGCACCTCGGTGCGGTGCATGAAATGCGAGAAGTCGTCGCTGCGCTCCACGTTCTCGGTTGCGGCGGCGGTCCAGAAGCTGGGCCAGCCACAGCCCGCGTCGAACTTGTGCTCTGAGTGGAAAAGCTCGGCGCCGCAGCAGCGGCAGCGATACTCGCCCTTGTCCCAGTGGTTCCAGTATTCACCGGTAAAAGCCCGTTCGGTGCCCTTCTGCCGCGTGACGTGATACTGCTCCGGGCTGAGCGCTTTTTGCCACTCTTCGTTGTTTTTCTCGATCCTGCGCGTCATCGTTGTGCTCCTGTGTGCATCGCAGCCTGTCCGACCGCGGTGCGCGCGCGGTCGGTCAATGGAGGTGTCGCGGGGTGCTTTCGCCGTGGCTTTCCGGCATCTCCGCATGCACCGTCTCGCCTTCTGCGGACGGATACATCGGCGCGCCGCAGTCGTCGCAGTATTCGAGCGGAAAACGATGCTCCTGGTTCGCGATATCGGTCACACCGCAGTCGCGCAGCACGCTTTCGATTTGCTGCGGGATCTCGCTGTTTTCGTCCTCGGCCCCCAGCAGAGGCCAGACCACGCCGTGCACAACCTGTTCCCGGTCCCTTACCGAAAAGCCGATGCGATATTCCTCGAGCTTTTCGTCGTGAAAGGGCGCGATGACCGCGCGCAGCGAGGCGGCTGGGGTGTCGAGCTCGGCGCCTAGAAATGCGACGGATGCGCGGATCGAGTAGGGGCGACTGTGGCTGTCCGCATTGCGACTGGCGGCGAAGTAGGCTTCGGGTAGCACCACTTCGGTGGCGCAGCCCGGCATGACGGGCGTGAGACAAGCGCCGCCCTGATTGCGCCAGCGGGTGAAGGCGGTATCACGGTCGTTGCCGTCTTCCTGCCAGGCGAACAGCGGCTCGCCGCGCGGTACCGCGACCGCCGCCAGCAGATAACGCGTGTCCGAGAGGAACTGCACGGTTTCCGGCAATCCGTCAATGGCGATGTGCAGGTCATCCCCGGCGAGGGCGGCGCGGCCCAGTGCCGCGGCGAACTCGGCCGTGGCGCAATAGCCCTGGGGCAGTTGGTCAGGACTGAAGAGGAAATCGGCCAGTGCAATCCGGGCATGCTTGGCCACGATGTGCGCCTGCAGATGGACCCGCAGGTTGGAGAGTACCGCCGGGGCAATGGTGCTGGCCGGTATCTTGTAGCGTGACCAGGCAAGCACCGGCGCGCCGATCAGCACAATCTCATGGTCGTCCGTAATGCCGGACGCGCACTCGGCGCGGGATTCGATGAAGTCCGCAAGTTCCTCGTAAGCGTGCGGATGCTGGGCATGCAGCGTATCGAGCGCGGTGTTGAGACCGTCTTCGTCCTGCGCCCGAAGCATGTCGTCGATCGTGGCGGTCAGACGGTGCTCCCAGAACTGGTCTTCAGCCCGGCAGCCTGATTCGGACAAGCCGACGGCCATGCGCATCAGTGCTTCGGTCTCGCGGCTCAGTCCACCGCGCCGCTTCTGTCGGGTTCTTTTCATGTTCGTGTTCCTGCTGAGGTGTTCTCGCCGGCTGGCCATCGGCCTAGCCAACTGGGCAGTTTAACCCGCTGCGCTCCCGCACGGCTCAATACACGGGTTTATTGAGGCGGATCGCCTGCATGATGGTCGCGGCGATCTCCTCGATAGACTTGGTGGTCGAGTCCAGCCAGGGGATGTTCTCACGGCGCATGAGTTTCTGGGCGGCGTCGATTTCGTAGATACAGTTCTCGAGTGCTGCGTAGCGACTATTGGCGCGGCGCTCCTGGCGAATCTGGCTGAGGCGCTCCGGCGAGATCGTCAGACCGAAGAGCTTGCGCCGGTAGCGGTGGATCTCGCCGGGGAGCTTGTTGCGTTCGAAATCCTCGGGAATCAATGGGTAGTTCGCGGTTTTCACTCCGAACTGCAATGCAAGATAGAGGCTGGTCGGCGTTTTGCCCGAGCGCGACACGCCGACCAGGATCACGTCGGCGTCTGCGAGTTCTCCGTTGGACGACACGCCGTCGTCGTGTGCCATCGCGTAGTTGATCGCTTCGATGCGTGCTTTGTAATCGCTGCTTTCGGCAATACCGTGAAATCGGCCCACCGCGTGATTCGAGCGCATGTCGAGCTCGATTTCCAGCGGCCCGATGAACTGCTCGAACAGGTCGATGAAGAGCGCATCGGCGCGACGCAGGCCGGCAACCGTGTCTGGATTGACCATGGTGCTGAACACGATGGGGCGGACGCCGTCCTTCAGGCCGGCTTCACGGATTTGCTGCGCACAGTCGATCGCTTTGTCCAGATTGTCGACGAACGGAATGCGCACCCGGCGGAATTTCGCGTCCGGAAACTGGGTGAGCAGGCTGTATCCCAGTGTTTCCGCGGTAATGGCGGTGCCATCGGATATGAAGAAAGCGGTACGGGATTGGTTTTGAGGCATCGTTATCGCCAGAAAGTGCCATCGGCAGCCAAACGGGCATGCGGCTCGACGACAAATATCGTTAAAATGCAATTTTGCTTTGTCACCAACAAATTCGGAAGCCTATTCATGACCCGATACGTGATTCCCTTCACCGAGCTGCGCATGACTGACGTCGAGCAGGTCGGTGGCAAGAACGCCTCGCTTGGCGAGATGATCAGCCAGTTGCCCGCCAGCGTCCGGGTGCCGGGCGGCTTTGCCACTACGGCTGAGGTGTATCGGGAGTTCCTGGCTCACCAGGGGCTGGCCGAACGCATCCACGCGGCGCTCGAGACGCTGGATGTCGACGACGTTGATACCCTGGCCAGCACCGGTGCGCAGATCCGGCAGTGGATTGTAGACACCCCTTTCCCGGCAAAGCTGGAGGAGGAGATCCATGCTGCCTACAACGCGCTGGTGACTGAAGGCGAAGGCAGCTTTGCGGTGCGCTCTTCGGCGACTGCCGAGGATTTGCCGGACGCCTCTTTTGCCGGCCAGCAGGAGACCTTCCTCAACATCCACGGCTACGAGAACATCCTGCACGCGATGAAGGAGGTGTTCGCTTCGCTCTACAACGACCGTGCGATCGCCTACCGGGAGCACAAGGGTTTCGCCCACGCCGAGGTCGCACTGTCGGCGGGCGTGCAGCGCATGGTTCGCTCGGATTCTGGCGCCTCGGGCGTGATGTTTACGATCGATACCGAGTCCGGTTTCAGTGACGTGGTGTTCATCACCGCATCTTACGGCCTGGGCGAAACCGTGGTGCAGGGCGCGGTCAATCCGGACGAATTCTATGTGCATAAACCCACGCTGGGGCTTGGCAAGCCGGCTGTGATCCGTCGCAACCTAGGCTCCAAGCTGATCAAGATGGAGTTCGCGGACAAGCGCGAAGCCGGTAAATCGGTACGCACCGTCGATGTGCCCGAGGCCGATCGCAACCGCTTTTCGCTGACCGACGAGGATGTCCTCGAACTCGCGCGCTACGCGGTGATCATCGAGCAGCACTACGGCCGCCCGATGGACATCGAGTGGGGCAAGGACGGCGTGGATGGCAAACTCTACATCCTGCAGGCGCGTCCCGAGACCGTGAAGTCGCAGAGCTCCGGACATGTCATGGAGAAATACCGTTTGAAGCAGTACGGCCGGGCGCTGACCCACGGCCGTGCCATCGGCCAGAAGATCGGCGCAGGTCCGGTGCGCGTGGTTGCCAGCGTATCGGAGATGAATCGCGTTCAGCCGGGCGACATCCTGGTCACCGACATGACTGATCCCAACTGGGAGCCGGTAATGAAACGTGCCGCAGCGATCGTCACCAACCGCGGCGGCCGTACCTGCCACGCGGCGATCATTGCGCGTGAGCTCGGTATCCCGGCCATCGTCGGCTGCGGCAACGCGACCGAGGTGCTGGAGGAAGGCGACATGGCCACGGTGTCGTGCGCCGAAGGCGACACCGGTTACGTCTATCGCGGCAAGCTCGAGTTCGAGATCATCAGCACCGACATGGGCAACCTGCCCGACATCCCGGTCAAGGTCATGATGAACGTCGGCAATCCAGAGCTGGCCTTCGAGTTTGCGCAGATTCCGAATGATGGTGTCGGTCTTGCACGAGTCGAATTCGTCATCAACAACATGATTGGCATCCACCCCAAGGCGATCCTCGAGATCGACCAGGTGCCGGCCAACCTGCGCGAGGAGGTCAAGCGCCGCTCGCGCGGTTACGCGACGCCGAAGCAGTTCTTCATCGAGAAGCTGGTCGAGGGCATCGCCACGATTGCGGCCGCTTTCTATCCCAAGCCGGTAATCGTACGGATGTCGGACTTCAAGTCCAACGAGTACCGCAAGCTGCTTGGCGGCGAGATCTACGAGCCGGAAGAGGAAAACCCGATGCTCGGCTTCCGCGGTGCCTCGCGCTACATTGCGCACAGCTTCCGCGATTGCTTCGAGATGGAATGCGCCGCGATGCGCAAGGTGCGCAACGAGCTGGGTCTGACCAACGTCGAGATCATGATTCCCTTTGTTCGCAATCTCGACGAGGGCAGGGAAGTCGTCGAATTGCTGGCCGACCATGGCCTCACGCGTGGCGAGAATGAGCTGCGCCTGATCATGATGTGCGAGATTCCCTCGAACGCGCTGCTCGCCGAGCAGTTCCTGGAGTACTTCGATGGTTTCTCGATCGGCTCCAACGACCTCACCCAGCTCACGCTCGGCCTCGACCGCGACTCCGGCCTGGTTGCCCATGCCTTCGATGAACGCGACCCGGCGGTCAAGCAACTGCTGTCGATGGCGATCAGCGCGGCCAACCGTCTGGGCAAGTATGTCGGTATCTGCGGTCAGGGCCCCTCGGATCATTCGGATTTCGCCGAATGGCTGATGGATGAAGGCATCCAGACCATCTCGCTGAACCCGGATACAGTGGTCGATACTTGGCTGAAGCTGGCGGCGCATCGCAAGCTCTGAGTATCGCGCAGTGACCGAAAGGGCCCGGGCCGCGTCCGCGTCCCGGGCCCTTTTCTCTCGTCGTTCCGGTGGTGGCTCGAATCAGGCCGCGAAGAAGTCCTTGACCTTGTCCATCCACGACTTGGCCTTGGGATTGTGGCGGTCGACATCCTGCCGCGAGACCTCTTCGAACTCGCGCAACAATTCCTTTTGCCGCTCGGTGAGCTTGACCGGCGTCTCGACCACCACATGGCACAGCAGATCACCGTGGGCATGAGAGCGCACGTTGCGGATGCCTTTGCCGCGCAGCCGGAATACTTTGCCGCTCTGGGTTTCGGCGGGGATCTTCAGCCGAGCCATGCCGTCGAGGGTGGGGATTTCGATCTCGCCGCCCAACGCCGCAGTGGCAAAGCTGATGGGCATCTCGCAGTGCAGATCGTCGCCGTCGCGCTGGAACATCGGGTGCTTACGGATGTGGATCTCTACATAAAGGTCGCCGGGAGGGCCACCATTGACGCCCGGTTCGCCGTGGCCGGCGTGGCGCAGGCGCATGCCCTCGTCGATACCGGTCGGAATCTTGACCTCAAGCGTCTTGTGGCTCTTGACCCGGCCTGCGCCGCCGCAGGTGCCGCATGGGTGGGGAATTACCCGGCCGGTGCCGTGGCACTTCGGACAGGTCTGCTGGATCGAGAAGAAGCCTTGCTGGATGCGAACCTGGCCGGCGCCGCCGCAGGTGCCACAGGTTTGCGGCTCGGTGCCCGGTCTGGCGCCGGTGCCATGGCAGGTGCCGCACTCTTCGGCGGTGGGAATGCGGATCGTCTTGTCGGCCCCGCGCGCGGCCTCTTCCAGCGAGATCTCCAGGTTGTAGCGCAGATCGGCGCCGCGATAGACGTTGGAGCGGCCGCCGCCCCGACCGCCACCGCTGAAGATGTCCCCGAAGATATCGGAGAAGGCATCGGCGAAGCCGTCGAAGCCTTGGGCGCCAGGGCCGCCGCGCGCGCCCATGTTCGGATCGACACCAGCGTGACCGTAGCGGTCGTAGGCCGCCTTCTTGTCTGGGTCGGACAAGACCTCGTATGCTTCGCTGAGCTCCTTGAATTTGGCCTCGGCCGTCTTGTCGCCTGGGTTGCGGTCGGGGTGATGCTTCATCGCCAGCTTGCGGTAGGCCTTCTTGACCGCGTCGGCGTTTGCGTCGCGATTGATGCCCAGCACCTCGTAATAGTCTCGTTTGCTCATCTGTCAGTCCTGAGTCGGGCGCGGGGCCCGTTCGGCAAAAAGTCGGGATGCCGTCGATGGCGACGGCGATCCCGACTCGAAGTCCTTAAGCACCGGCTGCCAGGTTGTCCCGACAGCCCTCGTAGCCATTACTTGTCGTTCTTGACCTCGGTGAATTCCGCATCGACGACATCGGCATCGGCCGGCTTGTCGCCGGCCTCGGCACCGGCTGCACCGGCTTCGGCCTGGCTCTGGGCGTACATCTTTTCGCCCAGTTTCTGACTGACGGTGGCAAGGGCTTCGCTCTTGGCTTCGATCGTGGCCTTGTCGGTACCCTTGATCGCCTCTTCGGCTTCCTTGAGCGCGGTCTCGATCGCGCCCTTCTCGCCGTCGTCGAGCTTGTCACCGTGCTCGGCGACCGCTTTCTTGACCGAGTGGATCAGCGCGTCGCACTGGTTG
>CAYTAY010000051.1:0-18015 GCA_964435845.1 uncultured Azoarcus sp. | reverse complement strand
GACCATGAAGGAAGCGCTCGAAGATCCGGCGCGCCTGATCCTCGACGTCTGATCCCATGCCGCTACCGACGCCCGCCCTTGCGCCTCGAGTGCGCGCGGGCGGGCGTCGGTATCCGGCAACTCGATCAATCCGCATCCTTCAGACACGGAGACCCATATGTCCAAAGAATTCGACGTCCTCGTCATTGGTGGCGGCCCCGGTGGCTATGTCGCCGCGATCCGCGCTGCGCAACTCGGTTTCAAGACCGCCTGCTGTGAATCCAACCCCTATGCCGACCCCAAGGGCGAACCGCGCCTGGGTGGCACCTGCCTGAACGTCGGCTGCATTCCGTCCAAGGCCCTGCTGCACACCTCGCACATGTTCGAGGAGGCCGGCCATGCGTTTTCCGACCAGGGGATCACGGTCGGCACGCCGAAGATCGATGTCGCCAAGATGCTCGCCCGCAAGAACGGCATCGTTGACCAGCTTACCGGCGGCATCAAGGGCTTGTTCAAGAAGAATAAGGTCGTCCTGCTCAACGGCCACGGCAGTTTCATGGGTCAGGCCGCCAATGGCTGGGAAGTCAAGGTCGGTGACGAAACCGTGGTCGCCAAGCAGGTAATCATCGCCACGGGTTCGAAGGCCCGGCATCTACCCAACATCCCGGTGGACAACAAGATCGTCTGCGACAACATCGGTGCGCTGGATATGAATGCGGTGCCCAACAAGCTGGCGGTGATCGGTGCCGGCGTGATCGGCCTCGAGATGGGTTCGGTCTGGCGCCGTCTCGGTTCCGAAGCGACCGTCCTGGAGGCGATGCCGGACTTCCTCGCGGCAGCCGACAAGGATGTGGCCAAGGAAGCGTTGAAGATCTTTACCAAGCAGGGCCTGAACATCAAGCTCGGCGTGAGCATCAGCGACGTCAAAGTCAGCAAGAAGGGTGTGTCAATCGCATACACCGACAAGAACGGTGCCGAGCAGAAGCTGGATGCGGACCGTCTCATCGTGTCTGTGGGTCGCGTGCCCAATACCGATGGCCTGAACGCCGAAGCGGTCGGGCTCAAGCTCAACGAGCGGGGCATGGTAGAGGTGGACGAACACTGTCGGACCAATCTCGCCGGCGTGTGGGCGGTGGGCGACGTGGTGCGTGGTCCGATGCTCGCACACAAGGCGATGGAAGAGGGGGTCATGGTCGCCGAGTTGATGGCGGGCCAGGCCGGACATTGCGACTTCAATGCCGTGCCCTGGGTCATCTACACCAGCCCCGAGATCGCCTGGGTGGGCAAGACCGAGCAGCAACTCAAGGAGGAAGGCGTGGATTACCGTGTCGGCAAGATTCCGTTCGCGTTCAACGGACGTGCGATGGGCATGGCTGCGCCGGAAGGCTTCGTCAAGATGCTGGCGGACGCCAACACCGACCGTATCCTTGGTGTGCACATCGTGGGCGCCAATGCGTCCGAGATGATTGCCGAAGCCGTGGTTGCAATGGAGTTCGCTGCCAGCAGCGAGGATCTCGCGCGGATCTGCCATGCGCACCCGACCATGTCCGAGGTGGTGCACGAAGCTGGTCTCGCCGTCCTCAAGCGGCCGTTGCACGCCTGACGCTGGGGCGCGAACCTTGGGGCTGTACCCTTTTCGTCGAGCGAAGCGTCGCGGCGAATGAAGCACGGTGCGGGGGGGAGGCGCAGGGTCTTCCTGTGCTTCACCCCTTGCCGATTGTGCCAGCGCTGTCCCCCTTGCGGGCTTGTGCTCTTCCTGATTCAAGCAAGCGATGCCTCATCAAGTTCTCAAGGTTCCCGAGTACGGCATGATCGAAGCCTACGAGGCCCAACTCAAGGCCCGTGGGTTCAAGTCCGATCCGGCACAGCGTGTGGCCGCCCAGCGGTTACAAGCGCTTTACAGCGAATTGGTCGGCTTCAAGGTCGCACGGCGTGGGGCGCTGCGCAAGTTCTTCTCCCGTCCCAAGATGCCACGAAGCGTTTATTTCTGGGGAGGTGTCGGCAGGGGGAAAAGCTTTCTTATGGATTGCTTTTACGATGCCGTACCTTATCAACGTAAGCGCCGGGTGCATTTCCACGCTTTCATGCACGAGGTGCATAACGAGCTGAGGACGCTCAAGAACGAGGTCGACCCGTTGCAGAAGGTGGCCGACCGTATCGCCCGCCAGACGCGTCTGCTGTGCTTTGACGAGTTTCATGTCTCGGACATCGCAGACGCGATGATCCTGGGGCGTCTGCTCGATGCTTTGTTCGTGCGCGGCGTGATTTTCGTGATGACCTCGAACTACCCGCCCGATGGTCTTTATCCCAACGGGTTGCAGCGTATCAATTTCATTCCGACGATCGAGATGATGAAACGGCGCTTTGACGTGGTCGAACTCGATCACGGCATTGACTACCGCCTGCGTACCCTCGAAAAGATCGAGATCTACCTTGTGCCGGCCGATGATGAAGCCGCACGCAAGATGCGCGAAGACTTCCGGCGCCTTGCCGCGAGCGAACTCGAGGCCGGGACGGTCGAGGTGCTCGAGCGTTCCCTGCCGGTGCTCGGGCATGCTCCGGGGGTTATCTGGTTCACCTTCGAAACCCTTTGCGGCGGTCCGCGTTCTCAGAACGACTATCTCGAAATTGCCCGGGAGCATCACACCGTGTTGTTGTCCGGGGTGCCCAAAATGGGTGCAGGCAATGCATCAGAGGCGCGACGCTTCACTTGGCTCGTGGATGTGCTCTACGACCACCGGGTCAAGCTAATCATGAGCGCCCAGGTCGAGGCTCATGAACTTTACACCGAGGGTCGCAATGCGCACGAGTTCGTGCGCACCGTCAGCCGGCTGATCGAGATGCGCAGCCGCGATTATCTCGCCGAGGCTCACCGGGTGAATTGAGCCGCCTGTCGTCGCGGGGCCTCATCCGGGGGAGCCGTGTTCATGTTTTCCCCAGTCGGAACTGTGCCACCGTTGCCGTAAGGTCCCGGGCGAGATCGCTCCGTCGTTCCGTGCGTTCGAGGGAGCCGCGGGTCGCGGCGTGAATCTGGTCACCCTAGAAATCTCAGTTGGACGTGTTCGAGTGTGCGTCATTTCGTCGGCTAGCGTCCGCAATGGCCAGCAGAAAGAGGCCACACGTGGCGACGAGTCAATTTGCATGCTGTCAGCGTCAACCGACGCGCTGCCCGGTGTTAGGATTGCGCCATTCAGATTGCGAAGGGTAGAAATGACGACGATCGAGCAGGTATTTGCCGCCGACGGCCCGCTCGCGGAAGTCAATGGTGGTTTTCGCCCTCGGCCCCAGCAGACCGAAATGGCACAGGCGATTGCCGGGGCGCTCGCCGAGAACCGGGTGCTCGTCGTCGAAGCCGGCACCGGCACCGGCAAGACTTTCGCCTACCTCGTGCCGGCGCTGCTCAGCGGTGGCAAGGTGATTGTCTCGACCGGTACCAAGATGCTCCAGGACCAGCTCTTCAACCGCGACTTGCCGCTTGTGCGCTCGGCGCTCAAGGGGCCGGTGTCTATTGCGTTGCTCAAGGGAAGGGCGAACTACGTTTGTCACTACCACCTCGAGCGCAGCGCGACCGAGGGGCGCTTCACGACACCGCAGGATGCTGCTGATCTGCGCGCCATCATGCGCTTCGCGCAGACCACGCAGACTGGAGACAAGGCGGAATGCACTGAGATACGCGAGGACTCCGCCGCCTGGTTGGCGGCGACTTCTACCCGGGACAATTGCCTTGGTCAGGATTGTCCGAACGCCAAGGAGTGTTTCGTGATGATGGCACGGCGCAATGCGCTGGATGCCGACGTGGTGGTCGTCAATCATCATTTGTTTTTTGCTGACGTGGTTTTGCGCGATGAGGGTCTGGGGGAGTTGCTGCCCGCCTGCAATGCGGTGATCTTCGACGAGGCCCACCAACTGCCCGAGGTTGCGACCCTGTTCTTCGGCGAGACGGTGTCGACCGCGCAGTGTCTGGAGCTTGCGCGCGATACACGCGCCGAGACGCTCGCTGCGGCACGGGATTGCCGTGAGCTGATCGATGCTTCCCGCGCGCTCGAAAAGGTGGCGCGGGATCTGCGCCTGGTGTTTGGCAGTGAATCCGAGCGCTTGTCTCATGCCCAGGCGCTCGAGCGCGAGGGGTTCGAAGCTGCGGTGGCAGCGCTCGACGATGGCCTGACCCAATTCGCGGCGGTGCTCGACACCCAGGCCGAACGCTCGGAAGGCCTGGCCAATTGCCTGCGCCGGTGTGTCGAGATGCAGGAGCGCAAGGCGCGCTGGCTGAACAGTGCCGATGGTGAAGAGCGGGTACGCTGGGTTGAGGTTTTTCTGCAGTCGGCCGCGCTCAACACGACGCCGCTGCATGTCTCGCACCTGTTCCGTCGCCTGGTTCAGGAGCAAGCAAAGGCGTGGATATTCACTTCGGCCACGCTCGCGGTGGGGCGCGATTTCCGGCACTACAGCGCGGAGATGGGCTTGACCGGCCTGGAGCCGGAGCCCGAATCACATGTATGGGGAAGCCCGTTCGATTACACCGAGCAGGCGGTGCTTTACGCGCCCACCGGCATGCCCAACCCCAACAGCCCTGATTATCCGGGCGCGGTGGCGCGTGTGGCCTTGCCGCTGATCGTCGCGTCGCGGGGGCGGGCGTTCGTGTTATGCACTTCGCTGCGGGCGATGCGTCAAATTCACGGACTGCTCGTCGAGGGACTGGCCAGCCAGGAGGCGGCGTTGCCGCTGCTCCTGCAAGGCGAAGGGTCGCGTAGCGAACTGCTCGACCGCTTCCGGCGTCTTGGCAACGCAGTGCTGGTGGCGAGCCAAAGCTTCTGGGAGGGTGCGGATGTGCCGGGTGACGCCTTGTCGCTGGTCATCATCGACAAGCTGCCCTTCGCGCCCCCGGACGATCCGGTGCTGTCGGCGCGAGTCGAGTATCTGCAGAAAACCGGCCGCAATCCCTTCATGCACTACCAGTTGCCTCGCACCGTGATCAACATCAAGCAGGGGGCAGGGCGCCTGATCCGCAGCGAAAGCGACCGCGGACTGCTGTGCATCTGCGATCCGCGCATGATAGACCGGCCCTACGGCAAGATCGTGTGGCGCAGCCTGCCGCCGATGCGCAGAACCCGTATGGAGGACGAAGCAGTGGCCTGGCTCGCTGCGATCTGAGCGTCGCGCCAGTTCGTCTGGCGATGCGGTAGACTGCGAGGTTTAGCCTATCGATTGCTGACCATGATTGTTTTCGGAATTGCCGGTTGGTCGAATTCGGGCAAGACCACGCTCATCGAGAAGGTCATTCCCTGTCTCATCAGGCGCGGCCTGCGGGTGGCCGTGATCAAGCATGCCCACCACGGGTTCGATCTCGACCGCCCTGGCAAAGACTCTTTCCGCCACCGCGAGGCTGGCGCGACCCAGGTGCTGATGCTTTCGAGCCAGCGCTGGGTGTTGATGAACGAACTGCGAGACGACGCGGAACCCTCGCTTGAAGCACAGCTCGAAATGCTCGCCGGCAACGATGTGGTGTTGGTCGAGGGGTTCAAGGCGGCGGCGGTGCCCAAAGTCGAGGTTTATCGCGAGGCCAACGGCAAACCGCCGTTGTGGACCGAGAATCCTCATGTCGTCGCGGTGGCGACCAAGGATATCGCTGAGTGCCCCTTGCCCTTGTTGCCGATCGACGACGCTGAGGCGGTCGCGGCTTTCATTCTTGATTACGTCGGAACCCAGCAATGAACCAGGACATGCTCTCTTTCGAAGATGCTCTCGCCGCGCTGCTCGCCAGGGTCGAGCCAGTGCGAGAAACCGAGATGTGCGACACCATGGTGGCTGCGGGCCGGGTGCTCGGCGCCGCCCAGCGCTCGCCGATCTCGGTGCCTGCGCTCGATACCTCGTCGATGGATGGCTATGCCTTGCGCACCGCCGATGTCCGCGAGGTCGGCACGCAGCTGCCGGTGTCGCAACGCATACCGGCCGGAAGCGTCGGCCACGAGCTTGCTGCGGGGTCTGCCGCGAGAATCTTCACCGGGGCGCCGCTGCCGCCGGGTGCGGATGCGGTCGTGATGCAGGAATTGTGCGAAACCGCTGGTGACGAAGTCATCGTGAACCACGTCCCCAATGCCGGCGAGGCGGTACGTGCCGCCGGCAGCGAGATCGCCGCGGGTAGCGTGTTGCTGCATCAGGGCATACGCCTGACGCCGCAGGCGCTTGGTCTCGCGGCATCGGTCGGAATTGCGCAATTGCCGGTATTCCGGAGGCTGCGGGTGGCACTGTTTTCCACTGGCAGCGAGCTGGTGATGCCCGGCGAGCCGCTGCCGCCGGGTGGCGTCTATAACTCCAACCGCTTTCAGTTACGGACCCTGCTCGAGCGACTCGGTTGCGACGTGACCGACCTGGGCATCGTGCCTGACCTGCTTGAAGATACCCGAAAGGCCTTGCGCAGCGCCGCGCAGGGGCATGATCTCATCGTGACCAGCGGTGGTGTGTCGGTCGGTGAGGAAGATCACGTCAAGCCAGCGGTCGAGGCGGAAGGCAAGCTCGAGATCTGGAAGATCGCGATGAAGCCGGGCAAGCCGTTGGCCTACGGCAAGGTCGGCGGGGCTGCATTCATCGGTCTGCCGGGCAACCCCGTGTCGAGCTTCGTAACCTGTCTCATGATGGTGCGTCCCTTCGTGCTTGCGACCCAGGGCTTGACCGAAGTGGCACCCAAGGTGCAAGAGCTCGAGGCGGCGTTCGACTGGCCGAGACCCGACCGACGGCGCGAGTTTCTCCGCGGACGACGCAACGACGAAGGGAAAGTGGAGCTGTTCGCTCACCAGGGACCGGCGGCCTTGTCGTCGATTGTGTGGGCCGATGGCCTGGTCGAAGTGCCCCCGTCCACAGCGGTTGCACGCGGTGAGCGTGTGCGTTTCATTCCTTATAGCGAACTGATGGGTTGATGCCATGACCGTACATATTCTTTATTTTGCAGCCTTGCGTGACGCCGTCGGTCGTGCCGACGAGTCCATGGTGTTGCCCTCGGGCGTCGGTACGATCGGCGAGCTGCAGTCTTTTCTGGCCGATCGTGGTGGCGATTGGGTGGCCCTGTCGCCGGGGCGCAATGTCCGCGCGGCGCGTAACCAGCGCATGGTTCAGCCCGCTGAAACTGTCGGGTCGGGTGACGAAGTGGCTTTTTTCCCGCCTGTGACCGGAGGTTGAGCGATGTCGGTCAGCGTACAGATCGAGGATTTCGACGTTGGCGCCGAGATCGCGGCCCTGTCAGCAGGACGGACCGATATCGGTGCGGTCGCGACCTTTACCGGGCTGGTCAGGAGCGACAACGATGGCAACGCGGTTTCGGCGATGACGCTCGAGCACTATCCGGGCATGACCGAGAGGGCGCTGGAGGAGATTGTTGCCGAGGCGACCGGTCGCTGGCGGGTGGTGGCAGTGAAGGTCATCCATCGCCATGGCAGACTGGAACCGGGCGAACGCATCGTGTTTGTGGGCGTGGCCGGTGCGCACCGTGGTGAGGCCTTTGCCGCATGCGAGTTCATCATGGACTACCTCAAGACCCGGGCGCCGTTCTGGAAGAGGGAAGAAACGCCCGAGGGCGCCCGCTGGGTCGATGCCCGCGACAGTGATGACAGCGCGGCGGCGCGTTGGGAGGACATTGAGGCGAGACGCTGACGCCAAGCCGGGTGTCGGGCACAAAGCAGAAACGGCGCCATTGGCGCCGTTTCTGCTTTGTGCCGTGTGCGAGCGCTGCTTACTTGCGGCCGCGCGCCCCTGATGCTTGGTTGAACAGCTGGAACGCGTCAGTCGAAGCCTTGGTCATTTGTTCAAAGGCGGTGCGGGTGGTATCCATTGCGGTCTGCATCGCGGTCATCGCATTCTGGTCGGTGATCGGCATGCCCTGGAAGAGCTTTTGCATGGCCTCGAAAACGTCCTGGCTGCCACTGGTGAGCTGCTGACCGACCAGTTTGCCGATTTCGGTTTGGGTCTGGCTGGTGAGCTCTGCCATTTCACGTACGCAGGCGAGCATCTTCTCCGTGGCGTTCTGCGTGAACTGGGTGCGCAATTCGACCATGGCCTGAGGGTCTTTGGCGCTGCTCAGTGCCCTGGCGTTGTTCACGCCTTCCTCGAAGAGGCTTTTTGCGGTCGAGACTTGCATTTCCATGATGCGCTGGGAGTTCTCGATCGACATCTGCGCAAGGCGCATGGCGGCCTCGAGATTCTTGCGGTGTAATTCGTTGAGTTGCTGCTCTTGTTTGCCTGCCATTGTTTTCCCCCCCTCATGAGAATTTGCCTGGAACAGAATCGCGTGTGCCATGCCAAAGTCCGTCCAGGCGATCTGGTGCTTCGGCTCAGGCAACGCTATCTGCGGAAAATAGCACAATCATGGTGTGTTTCGGGGAAATTCCGGATAGTCACTGCGATGGTGGGTTGACATTCGGGTGGGCGTCCCCACTTTCGAGGCAACCGGATCATTCAAAGGATGGCTGAAATGCGCCTCGACAAGCTCACCACTCGCTTCATGCAAAACCTCCAGGACGCCCAGAGCGTGGCGCTGGGTAACGACAATCAGTTCATCGAGCCGCCGCACCTGCTGGCGGCCATGCTCGATCAAACCGACGGTGGCACCGCCTCATTGCTGTCGCGCGCGGGTGTGAATATCGCACCGCTCAAGCAGGCACTCAAGGCGGCGATCGCTCGCCTGCCCAAGGTCGAGGGGCATGGTGGCGAGGTGCAGATCGGTCGCGACCTGACGAATCTGCTCAATCTCACCGACCGCGAGGCGCACAGGCGGGGCGATCAGTTCATCGCCAGCGAACTCTTCCTGCTGGTGCTGGCCGATGACAAGGGCGAGGCCGGTCGCCTGGCGCGCGAGCATGGTCTGCAACGCCGGGCGCTCGAGGCAGCGGTCGATGCGGTCCGTGGCGGCCAGAATGTCTCCAACCAGGAGGCCGAAGGGCAGCGCGAAGCCCTGGCCAAGTATTGCATCGACCTCACCGAACGGGCACGCATGGGCAAGCTCGATCCGGTGATCGGGCGTGACGACGAGATTCGCCGCGCAATCCAGATCCTGCAGCGGCGCACCAAGAACAATCCAGTGCTCATCGGCGAGCCGGGCGTGGGCAAGACTGCCATCGTCGAGGGGCTCGCCCAGCGCATCGTCAATGACGAAGTGCCCGAGACGATCAAGGGCAAAAAGGTGCTGTCGCTCGATATGGCAGCGCTGGTCGCGGGCGCGAAGTATCGTGGCGAGTTCGAGGAGCGGCTCAAGGCGGTGCTCAAGGACATCGCCCAGGACGAGGGGCAGATAATCCTCTTCATCGACGAGATCCATACCGTGGTCGGCGCTGGCAAGGCCGAGGGTGCGATGGATGCGGGCAACATGCTCAAGCCAGCGCTTGCGCGGGGCGAACTGCACTGCGTCGGGGCGACCACGCTGGACGAGTATCGCAAGTACATCGAGAAGGATGCCGCGCTAGAGCGCCGCTTCCAGAAAGTGTTGGTCGAGGAGCCTTCGGTGGAGTCGACCATCGCGATCCTGCGCGGCCTGCAGGAGAAGTATGAGATCCACCACGGAGTGGACATTACCGACCCGGCGATCGTCGCGGCGGCCGAGTTGTCGCATCGCTACATCACCGACCGCTTCTTGCCGGACAAGGCGATCGACCTCATCGACGAGGCGGCCGCCCGGATCAAGATGGAAATCGACTCCAAACCCGAGGTCATGGACAAGCTCGACCGCCGCATGATCCAGCTCAAGATCGAGCGCGAGGCGGTGAAAAAGGAAAAGGACGAGGCATCGCGCAAGCGCCTGACCATGATCGAGGAGGAGATCGCGCGGCTCGAGAAGGAGTACGCGGATCTCGACGAGGTCTGGAAGGCCGAGAAGGCGCAGGTGCAGGGCAGCCAGCATGCCAAGGAAGAGATCGACCGGGTGCGTGCCCAGATCGCCGATCTGCAGCGCAAAGGGCAACTCGACAAGGTTGCCGAGCTTCAGTATGGCAAGCTGCCGCAGCTCGAGGCGCAACTGAAAGCCGCCGAGCAGGGCGGCGATCAAGCAAGCGAAAATCGCTTGCTGCGCACCCAGGTGGGCACCGAGGAAATCGCCGAGGTGGTCTCGCGCGCCACCGGCATCCCGGTGTCGAAGATGATGCAAGGCGAGCGCGACAAGCTTCTGAAGATGGAGGAGCGCCTGCACGCCCGTGTGGTTGGGCAGGACGAGGCGGTGACCCTGGTCTCGGATGCGATCCGTCGCTCGCGGGCGGGGCTGTCCGATGAGAGCCGGCCTTACGGCTCCTTCCTGTTCCTCGGGCCGACCGGGGTCGGCAAGACCGAGTTGTGCAAGACGCTGGCCGAGTTCCTGTTCGACTCGGAAGAGCATCTCATCCGCATCGACATGAGCGAGTTCATGGAGAAGCACTCGGTCGCGCGACTGATCGGCGCGCCGCCGGGCTACGTGGGTTACGAGGAGGGCGGTCACCTCACCGAGCAGGTCAGGCGCAAGCCCTACAGCGTGATCCTGTTCGATGAGGTCGAGAAAGCCCACCCGGACGTGTTCAACGTGCTGTTGCAGGTGCTCGACGACGGTCGCATGACCGACGGTCAGGGCCGCACGGTCAACTTCAAGAATACAGTGATCGTGATGACCTCCAATCTCGGCAGCCAGATGATCCAGCAGATGGCGGGCGATGATTACGGAGTGATCAAGCTCGCGGTGTTGGCCGAAGTGAAGACCTTCTTCCGGCCCGAGTTCATCAACCGTATCGACGAGGTGGTGGTGTTCCACTCGCTCGACGAAAAGCACATTGCAGGGATTGCCCGCATTCAGATGCAGTACCTCGAAAAGCGTCTCGCCCGCATGGAGATGGCGCTCGAGGTCAGCGATGCGGCGCTGGCCGACATCGCCGAGGCGGGTTTCGACCCGATATTCGGTGCCCGGCCGCTCAAACGCGCGATTCAGGAGCGCATCGAGAATCCGCTCGCAAAAGCGATCCTGGAGGGGCAGTTTGGCGCCAAGGACCGCATCCGGGTGGATGTCGAGCAGCGCAAGCTGGTTTTCACCAGGCAGGCTTGAGGCAGGTAGCGGCGAGCGCGAGTCATTGTGCGAGTTAGCGATCGGGCGGAAAACGCTCGTCGAACGCCTCGACCGTCAAGGGTTTCGCGAACAGGTAACCCTGCATGATGTGGCATCCGCGTTCCAGCAGGTAGCTGCGCTGCTCCTCGGTCTCGACGCCTTCGGCGACGACTTCGATCGACAGGTCGCGCGCGATCGAAAGCGCGGCCGAGGTGATCGCGGCATCTTCGGCGTCGCCAGGCAGATCCTGCACAAATGATTTGTCAAGCTTGAGCCGGCTGATCGGCAGTTTCTTGAGTATGGTGAGGCTGGAATAGCCAGTGCCGAAATCGTCCAGCGCCAGCGTGACCCCGGTGGTGACCAGTTCGTTCAACTTGGCGACCAGTTCGTCGGTGGTCTGGGTCAGCGCACTTTCGGTGATTTCGAGCTCGATCAGGCGTGGGTTCGCGCCGGTCTCGCTGATGATGCGCTTTACGCTGTCGATGAAGTCGAGGCGACGGAATTGCAGGGGCGAAATGTTGACCGCTACCTGCAAGTCCTCCCGGCGATCATGCCGCCAACGTACTTGCTGTTCGCACGCTTTTCGCAGCACCCAGTCGCCCAGCGGCGCGATCAGACCGGTGTCTTCCGCCACCGGGATGAAACGGTCGGGTCCGATCATGCCGAGTTCGGGGTGCTGCCAGCGCACCAGGGCTTCGACGCCGACGAGTCGGCGAGAGCTACCCTCGAACTGTGGCTGATAGTGGAGCAAGAGTTCGTCTGACTCGATGGCCCGACGGATGCCGCTCTCCAGCTTGAGCCGCTCGATAGCGCGCTCGTTCATCTCGGCGATGAAGAACTGGAAGTTATCCCGGCCTGCGCTCTTGGCACCGTACATTGCGGTATCGGCGTGCTTTAGCAGCGTATTGACGTCTCCACCGTCAGCCGGGTACTGAGCGATGCCGATGCTGACCGACAGCCGCAACACGTGGCCATTGATGTTGATGGGTTTGTTGAGCGCCGCGAGCAGTTTTCTGGCTACGGTGGCCGCGTCGCCCGGGTGCTGGACACGGGGCAGCAGAATCACGAACTCGTCGCCGCCTATGCGGGCGAGCACATCCTCGTCGCGTAGCTGCGAGTCGAGTAGTCCGGCGACCTCGCACAAAAGCTGGTCGCCGACATGGTGTCCGAGCGAATCGTTGATCGTCTTGAATCGGTCCAGATCGAGAAAGAGAACCGCCAGTGAATCCTCGCGGCGCCTGGCGTTGTTGAGTGCGTTGCTCGCCTTCTGCATCCACTGGGTTCGGTTGGGCAGTCCAGTGAGCGGGTCGAAATGCGCCAGCAGCTGAATCTCGCGTTCGCGCTCGCGCGCCACCGTCACATCCTGAGCGGTGGCGCGAACCAGGATCGAAGCACCATAGTGCCACTCGCTATCGAACACGAAATGAACGGTCCGTGGATGGTTGCCGATGGTACGACAGTCAAGCGCGATCGGTTCCGGGCTTTCCTGCAGGAGCATCACTGCTTGGCGCAGCTGGCCTCGGTCTTCCTCGCAAATCGAGTGGAGAAGCAGTTCCAGCGAAAAACTGGCGGATGTCGGGAGGGTGAGCAGTTGCCGCAAACCATCGGAACAACTGACCAAACCCGTGCTGGGGTCGATTTCCAGGCTACCCATGCGCGCGATGCGCTGGGCGCGGTTGAGGGCTTCTTTCTGGCGTTGCAGATTAGCGGTGGTGTTTGCCAGTTCGGCAGTGCGCAACTCGACCAGGCGCTGGATACGGCGGTTGTGTCCAGTGGTCATCAGCAGGAAAGCCATCATGACGCTGGTGGTGAAGAGACCTATCATCACGACGGTCCAGCCGGTCAGGCTGGCATGCTCCGTGGCGAACGCCTCGGTGGTGCTGAGCCGAACCTCCCAGTCGCGTCCGGCGAATGTGATCGGGTGGGCCGAGGCGAACTGGGCCTTGTCCTGCCAGATGCTCGTTTCACACTCGGCCGGACCGCTCAGCCGCATCGGCTCGGGTGTGGTCAAATCCACAAGACATAATCCTAAAGAGCGCCTTCCATCGCCGCGATCAAAGACGTTCGCCAGCAGATTGTCCATCCTCATCGCGGTGCTGATCATTCCCACCATTTCAGGGTCGCCGGCGCGGGCTTGTCTGATAACCTGATAGACCACGACACCCATCTGCCCGCCGGTTTCCTGGGTAAGCTTGAAAGGCGCCGAAGCCATTGGCTTCCCACCTGAACGAGAGCGCTCTATCGCCATTCGCGGGGCGGGAATTGACAAGGGGTTCAGGCCGATCACGGCTTCGTTTCCGGCAAGTGGCTCGACGAACAGAATCGGAAGGTATTCCGGGGCCGGCTGGGCCGGAGCCAGCCCCGGCGGGGTTGTCGCGAGCCGGTCCCTGATCTGGAAGCTGGGGTCGTAGACAAACCGGATATTGGTCTCGAAGGTGTGCCGGTCGTGGTCGGTCACCAAGGGGTTCCAGGTGTAGTTCTGCGTCTCTTCGTAGCGATCCAGCATGTCCCGGACGAAGGCGCTGAAGTCGTCACGGCTGAACCCGAGGCTCAGTGTCGTGAAGCGCTCCAGTGCGTAGAGCAGATCGAGTTGCGTTGCAAGACGTCGCTCGATATTGCTGGCAAGCGTGGTGGCCTCCCGCTCATACTGATCCTGCAACCGTAGAGTCTCGGTCTTGCGCACTTCATTGAATACCAGTCCGGTGAGCACCAGCGCGGAGACCAGGGTGATCGCCAAGGGGACGCGTCTTGTGCGCCAAGCGTCGCCGGGCATGCCGAAAAAGGCGAGCATGAGCGGTGTTGCGATCAACACGCCCAGGGTGTCGCCCAACCACCAATTGAGCCAGCTGAACAGCACGACTTCAGGGCTGATGATGCCGACAATCAACAAGGTGGGTATTGCGACCGAAGCGCTGATCACGCAGGCGAGCGGCGCCACGACGCCGATGAAGATCGCGATGTCGCGTGGCGTGTCGAGCGTCGGCTGATCGCCCATGAGGCGCCTCATGAGTGCCGCGCCGGCAAGTCCCTGCAGTACAGCGCCGAAAGCCGGCGGCACAAGTGACCAACTCAGCGGGGAGGCCCCCACCTCAAGCGTCGCCAACAGTTGCACCAACAGTGAGCCCAGAAAAACGCCCCATGCCGCGCGTGGCCCAGCGATGAGAACGAAAGCCAGGGCCATGCCTGCCGGCGGAAAGAGGGCCGATACATAGTCGGGCGGAATCGCCACCTGCAGCGCAAGCCAGCCCACCAGGCCATATGCAACAGCGAACAGAATCGTCGAACCGGTTGTCAGTCTCATCGCGTGATTATACGTTCGTCAAACCAACAGGCATTCGCTTGCTTTTCAGTCTCGCTCGAGGTGGCCAATCGGTGGTCCCGAGGGTTGCTCAGCGTGATCCTTGTGGCGCATCGCACCCCCTGATGCGATAATCTCAAATTCCCATTCAGGATTGGCGTCAATGCGCCAATGATCAGACGGAAGAGACATGTTCGAAGCAGTTCGACAAAACAAACGCATTTCCCAGGTGATTCTAGCGATCATCATTGTGCCCTTCGCTTTTTTCGGCATGGACGCCTACTTCAGCGGTTCGCCGGGTGGCAATGAGGTCGCGGCGGTCGGCGGCAGCAAGATCTCGGTAGCCGAATTCGATCGTGCGCTGCGCGAACAGCAGGATCGCTTGCGTGAGGCAACGGGTGGGCAGTTCGATCGTGCGTTGTTCGAATCCGAGGCCTTCCGGCGAACGGTACTCAACGGGCTGATCAATCAGCGGGTGCTGCTTCTGCATGCCGAAGACAACCGCATGGTCGTGACCAACGAACAGATGCAAACCTTCATCGCGTCGCTGCCCGCCTTTCAAGGCGAAGACGGGCGCTTCTCTCTGGATCGCTACGAGATGTTGTTGCGCGCCCAGAACATGACCCCGCAAATGTTCGAAGCCAGCCTGCGCCAGGACCTGCGGGTGCAGCAAATCGTCGAGGCGGTGGGTGAGAGCGCGTTTACGGGGATTTTGCCGGTTCGGCGCTTCTTGGAGGCACAACTCGAGGCACGCGAAATCCGTGATTTTGCGATTCCGGTCGAACGGTTCATCGACGAGGTCACCGTCGATGCCGAGGCCGTGCGCGCCTTCTACGACGGCAACCCGGATCGCTTCGAACGCCCGCCCCGTGTGCGTGCGCAGTACGTCGTGTTCGACGATAACGCCTTGTTGAGCCGGCTGCAGATAGACGATGCGCAGGTCGAGGCTTTCTACCAGGCCAACATCGGCCGATTTGGATTACCGGAAGAGCGTCGTGCGCGTCACATTCTCATACAGGTCGATGGTGATGCCGCCGAGGTCGATGTGTCGGCAGCTCGCGAGCGTGCTCAGCGGGTGCTGGATGCCTTGAGGGAAGCGCCGGAATCCTTTGCTGAACTCGCCGCAGCCGAGTCGGAAGATCCGGGTTCGGCCTCGGCCGGTGGCGATTTGGGCTTTTTTTCCCAGGGCGCCATGGTCGCCGAGTTCGAGGAGGCGGTGTTTGGGCGTGGGGTCGGTGAGCTTGGTGAGCTGGTGCGCAGCGACTTTGGCTTCCATGTGATCGAAGTCACTGAAATCCGTCCGGATTCGATTCAACCACTGGAAGCTGTGCGGGGTGAGATCGTCGCCGAACTGGGTCGCCAGGAGGCCTCGCGACAGTTCGCGGTGCTGGCGGAGCAATTCGCCAATACGGTGTACGAACAACCCGACAGTCTCGAACCCGCCGCCGAGCTGCTGGGTCTGGAGATTCGCGAAACCGACTGGCTCGAGCGTGGCAATGTGGTTGTCGGCGGGTTCAGCAACGAGCGTCTGAGCAGCGAGCTGTTCTCGGTCGATGCCCGGGAGAACGGCGAGAACATCGAGGCGATCGAGGTGGCGCGAGGTACGCTGCTTGCCGCGCGAGTGCTCGAGCACCAGGACGCACAGCGCCTCCCGTTCGAACAGGTGAGCGAGCAGATCGAGCGCCAGCTGCGTGTCGAACGCGCCTCGGCGCGTGCCAGGGAGCATGGCGAGTCTCTGCTTGCACAATTGACTGCGGGTGATACACCGGAGATCGAGTGGAGCACCATCCGTCGCATCCAGCGCGGCATGCCGACCTTGCCTCCGCCTGCGATGCAGGCGGTCTTCGCGGCATCGAGCGCCGGGCTGCCGGCGCATGTCGGCGTACCGGTTGCAGACGGCAGCTTCGCGCTGTATCGCATCGAGGCGGTGGAGCGTGCCGAACTTGACGACGATGATCCCCGTCTGCGGGCGGTCGCCGATGAGTATCGCGGCCGTGTTGCCGACAAGGACTTCGATGCCTTTCTCGCCTCGCTGCGCGATCAATACACGGTGGAAGTGCGCGCGACAGCACTACGCAGTGAGAATCCCTGACGAATAGCAGGTCAGGCGTCAGGCGTCAGGCGTAGTCTGCACTGGCAAGCGCCGTGGTGTTGAAGCCGCAATCGACATACATGATTTCGCCGGTGATCCCGCTGGCCAGATCGGAGCACATGAATGCGGCTGCATTGCCCACCTCTTCGATGGTCACGTTGCGACGCAGCGGCGCGTTACGCTCGTTGAAGGCCAGCAAACGGCCGAAGCTGCCGATGCCGGCTGCAGCCACGGTCTTGATGGGGCCTGCCGAAATGGCGTTGACCCGGGTGCCTTCGGCCCCCAGGCTGACTGCCATGTACCGTACCGAGGCCTCAAGGCTGGCCTTGGCCAGCCCCATGATGTTGTAGTTGGGCATGGTACGCACGGCACCCAGATACGACAGGGTCAACAGGGCGCCGTTGCGCCCCTTCATCATCGGACGGGCCGCCTTGGCCATCAGGGGAAAGCTTGCCGCGCTGATGTCCTGAGAAACGCGGAAAGCCTCGCGCGAGAAGGTATCGAGAAAATCGCCCTCGAGTGCCTCGCTCGGGGCGTAGGCGATCGAGTGGACCAGACCATCGAGCCCGTCCCATGTTTCGCCGAGGAGCTCGAAAAGTCGCGTGATGTCGTCGTCAGCCTTGACGTCGCAGGGCAGGACGATGCTGCTGCCGAACTGCTCGGCCATCTTTTCGATCCGCTCGCGGAAGCGGTCGTTCTGGTAGCTGAAGGCGAGTTGCGCACCTTCACGATGCATTGCCTGGGCGATGCCGAAAGCGATCGAGCGGTTGCTCAGCAGTCCGGTGACGAGGATGCGTTTGCCGGCAAGAAAGGGCATTGCGCGATATTCCTAGGGTAGAGTCGGCGGATTATAGCGGATGAAACCCAGGCGTCAGTGCCGTCAGGTCAGTGTGACAGCGCCGAGGCGACTCACGAAGCTCTGAACCCTCTCGCGCCGTGCGCGTCCTACATCCTGCCCGATCCTGCCCGATCCTGCCCGATCCTGCCCGATCCTGCCCGATCCTGCCCGATCCTGCCCCTCACTGAAAATGTACAAACTCACTTTCGATAACCGTTTCGTAGCCGAGCTACCTGGTGACCCGGATTCATCCCCCCGGGTTCGGCAGGTGCGTGGCGCCTGCTATACGCCTGTGATGCCGACACCGGTCATCTCTCCCACCTTGCTGGCCTACTCCCCCGAGGTCGCGTCACTGCTGGAGCTCGAACCCGAGGTGATCGAGTCGCGCGACTTTGCCGTGGTCTTCGGGGGCAATGCCGTGCTGCCTGGCATGGCGCCTTATGCCGCCTGTTACGGTGGCCACCAGTTCGGTCAGTGGGCCGGCCAACTGGGCGACGGGCGCGCGATCACGCTTGGCGAAACCTTGAACAGTCGTCACGAAAGATGGGAGCTGCAGCTCAAGGGGGCCGGGCCGACGCCGTATTCCCGCCGGGCCGACGGACGTGCGGTGCTGCGCTCGTCGATTCGTGAGTTCCTCTGCAGCGAAGCAATGCACCACCTGGGGGTGCCCACGACGCGGGCCCTGAGCATCGTGACAACCGGCGAGGCAGTGGTGCGCGACATGTTCTACGATGGCAACGCACGGCCGGAGCCGGGTGCGGTGG
>CAYTAY010000050.1:15826-18398 GCA_964435845.1 uncultured Azoarcus sp. | reverse complement strand
GGCCATCTTGATCGGCGTGCCGGCGGACTGGCCGCGCGTAGTGAGCGTGATGTCGAGCAGGCGGGCGGCCTTTTCGGCATCCCCGAAGAAAAGCTCGTAGAAGTCGCCCATGCGGTAAAACAGCAAGGTATCCGGGTGCTGGGCCTTCAGCACGAGGTACTGCTGCATCATGGGGGTGTGTTTGCTTAAATCGCCCGGAGAGGTCATTGTGTGGATTGAAGGCATGAAGTCAATAGGTGGTTTAATAACAATAAGTTATCTTTATCTCTCCATGCGTGAATCATTGCTTCCATCAAAACAATCTGTTCCAGTCAACCGCCAAAGGGTAGGTTCTAGGGTAGGTCTTGGCTGTCATAAATTCGGGGTGGTCACTCCATGCCACTTACTGCAAAAGTTTGCGACGCCCTCCGCTACAAGTCTCAAACGAAGCAAGTCCCGAGCTGCGCTTGTCGAAGCAGCGCAAGCCAAACGAAAGAAGGATTATACGGTCGCTGATCCGTGCAACGCCTATTGCGTCCACCTCAAGGCAAACCACAAAAAAACCTGACGAACCCGTCCGGATGGTCGAGAAGGAGATCAAAGCCGCGAACGTCGCAAAGTCAGTGCTGGCGGAGCTGCGCATGCACGAGGTACAGAATTTGCACGACTCGATCATTGCCCGCGTTCGAGCTGACTTGCACCCTGCCTCCCACGGCGGGGGACGGCTGGCATCGATGGTCATCGCGGAGCTGCCAACCGTGCTGTAGACTCGAGTGCCGCGCAGTTTCACCCACACACGCGGACTGATCAGAGAGAAACCGCCATTGCAGACTGAAGATGAACAGATAGACCTATATCTCCAGGGTTTGGACGCGAGCGCGCTTCGACGCTTTGTGCTGGAGGCTTCGTGGCGTGATGACGGCTTGCGTCAGAAGCTCCGGATAGCCGCCACCGTTTCAGGAAAGAAAGGTCTGGAGCCGCTTCGCAAGGCAGTAAAGCTCGCGACAGAGATCGAGGGTTTTCTCGATTGGGGCGAAGCGGGCAATTACGCCAACGGGCTCGAGAACCTGGCCCAGTTGCTTGCGGATCGTATCGACAACGGTGACGTGGCGCTGGTAGAGCTCATGGAGGAGGCGATTTCACGCGCAGAGGACGCACTGCAGCACATCGATGACTCGGGCGGCGAGGTGATGCCGGCGATTCTCGAGCTGAGAAAGGTCCATCTGGCGGCGTGCGATGCACTTCGCCCGGACCCGGTAGCTTTGGCCAACCGCTTGTACGATTTTCAGATGCACGGCGAGTGGGACACGTTTCACGATGTCCTGCCAGACTACGTCGATGCGCTTGGCGACCATGGCCTCCGGGTCTATCGGGAGTGCGTGGAAAACGCCTGGAAGGCCCTGCCTCGCCTTGGGCCGGAGCACCACAGGAGCGGGTGGAGTTCGTCGCGATTCAGGGTCGAAGCGGCGATGAAGGCCATCGCCCGACACGAGAATGACTTCGAACTGCTGGTGGCGGTGCATGAGAAGAATCTGTCTTCGCCGTCGGCTTTCTTGGCCCTGGCCGCGTTGTTTCGCGACGCGGGTCGAGAGGCCGAGGCGCTCGTCCGGGTGGAGCAGGGAATTGCTGCTTTCCAGGAAGAACCCAACCACGATCTGCTGAGCACGGCCATCGAGTTGCATCTCACGCTCGGGCAATACGCGGACGCTGAGCGCTTGGCTTGGCAACGGTTTGAAAGGGCTCCCGGGTCCGAAGCGTTCTTCAGGCTGATGGAAGTCGCGGACGCGATCGGCCGCAGGGAAGTCCTCTGGGTACGCGCGCTCGACCACCTGTGGCAGAAGGTGGCCGAGGACGAATCAACTGAGAGAGCGGCACGTCGCAACCGCTGGGAAAAACCGCTCCGGGGGAGCATCGTCTCGATCTTCCTGCGAGAGGGAGATGCTGAGGCCATGTGGGCAGCATTTTGCGACGGTCAGGTCGATGTCGGCCTTTGGGAACATGTCGCGGATGTCCGGGCGAAGGCCCACCATGAAGAGGCCATCGCCCTCTACAAGCGTCTGCTGCCGCACGTGGTGGAAGCAGGGTCACGAAGCTCCCATTACGCTGAGGCGTTTGCCATCGTCAAGAAAGTCCAGGCCCTGCGCGAGAAGCACAAGCAACTGGGAATGTTTGGCGACGAGTTGGCCGAGGTTCGGTTCGAGTGGAAGCGAAAACGAAACTTCATGAAGATGCTCGCCTCGCTTTGAGTGAGTAGGGTGAAACACTGGCGCTCAAAGGCTGCATTGTCACGATCGATGCGATGGGCTGCCAGACCGAGATCGCCCGGAAGATCATCGACCAGGGCGGTGACTACCTTCTGGCCGTCAAGGACAAGCTGAGCGAGCCCGCCGTGCGTGAGCGCTATCAGCGTAAGTACGAAGAAACCGCCGGCCTGTATTACGCCGGCCAAGTACCGTTCGCTGCCATCCTGGCGCGTATCTCGGAACACACTGATCGTCTCTGAGTCACGAACGAAGAGGTAACCGAACGGAAAGCTCGATTTGCGACCCGGCCGAATAGCCTGCTCGCGGTGCTCGGCAGTGGCCTTTTCAGG
>CAYTAY010000050.1:0-15726 GCA_964435845.1 uncultured Azoarcus sp. | reverse complement strand
GTGTTTCTGCAGGCTCTCCTGATCCATGTCGTGGGCGTCTGGAGTGTGTCCGGGAGGTGTCATTGCCGGGCATGCGCGAACGCCACCTTCACCGGTGTTCAGGCGTCGACGCCGGCAGGGCGATGGCTTTGTACGATCGGGAGCAACTGCCCGAAGATCTTCGGGGCGCCGGCGACGACGTTGCCCGAATCGAGGTAGGCCGACTCGCCCGCAAGATCGCTGATCAGGCCACCTGCCTCTTGAATCAGCAGCGCGCCTGCCGCGATGTCCCAGGGTTGCAGGCCGAATTCCCAGAAGCCGTCGAGGCGACCACAGGCGACATAGGCGAGATCGAGGGCGGCGGCGCCGGGGCGGCGGATGCCGTCGGTCTTTTGCGTCAGCTCACGGAAGGCGCCGAGGTAGGATTCGATATGATCGAACTGGCGGAACGGGAATCCGGTGCCGATGAGTGACTCGGACAAGCGGATGCGCTTCGACACACGGATGCGACGGTCGTTGAGAAAGGCACCTGCTCCCTTGCTCGCGGTGAAGAGTTCGTTGCGGGTGGGGTCGAAAACCACAGCCTGGTCAAGGATGCCGTTTTTCAGCAGGGCGATCGACACGGCGTACTGCGGAAAGCCATGAAGGAAGTTGGTGGTGCCATCAAGCGGATCGATGATCCACTGGAATTCCGAGCCTTCCGAGGGCGCGGACAGGCCGGACTCCTCTGCTAGAATCTCGTGCTCGGGATAGGCGTCGCGCAGCACTTCGACGATCGCGGCTTCTGCCGCACGATCGACCTCGCTGACATAGTCGTTGGGTGCCTTGGCCTGTACCGGGATCAGCTCGAGCTGGCCGGATGCGCGGCTGATGATGGAGGCGGCGCGGCGCGCGGCTTTGACTGCGATGTTGAGACTGGGGTGCATGCTCGGTTCCGGATTCGTCCGGCGTCTGGGCCGGCTTGAGAAGTAAAACACATAATTTTAACCTTAATCGGGGTGCTGGCGACGGTTGCCTCGCGATGCCTTGGCCGGCCTCGTGTGCAGCGAGTCACATCCAGTGTGGCAACGGACGCATCGCAAACATGCAAGCAGGTGACAGACTGGAAAGAATCCGGGTAGTGCTGGTGCGGACCAGCCATCCGGGCAATATCGGCGCGGCGGCGCGAGCAATGAAGACCATGGGTCTTTCGCAGCTCTACCTGGTTTCACCGCTGGCGTTTCCGGACCCGGTGGCCGAGGCGCGGGCCTCGGGTGCAACCGATGTGCTCGACAGCGCCGTGGTGGTGGATACCCTCGAGCAGGCGCTGGAGGGGACGGTGTTTTCGGCTGCGCTCACCGCACGCAAGCGCGAGTGGGCTGCACCCGCTGCCTATGTGCGTGAGGCGGTACCCGAACTCGTCGGCCGGGCGGGCGAGGGCGAGGTGGCGCTGGTGTTCGGCGCGGAAACCAGCGGCCTGACAAATGACGAGGTGCTGCGGTGCACCGTACCGGTGACGATTCCGGCCAACCCCGCGTATTCGTCACTGAACCTTGGTGCCGCAGTGCAATTGCTGTGCTACGAGTGCCGTATCGCCGTGGCCGAGGCGCCGCCACTGGAGGATACGCCGCGTTTGCTGGCGACTTCCGAAGAGGTAGAGGGTTTTCACCTGCACCTGGATGAGGCGATGATACGAAGTGGGTTTTTCAAGCCGGATAACCCGGGAAGGCTGCATGCGCGGCTTCGCCGGTTGTTCGGCAGGATTCGTCTTGAGCGCGAAGAAGTCAATATTCTTCGTGGCATCCTCAGTGCACTCGAGCGCAAATCCTGATTAAAATAGTCAGGTATAGACGACTGTTCATTTATCGGAGCCGAGTCCCAGCATGTTCAACCGCCTGCGTGAAGACCTTGCCAGTGTCCGTGAGCGCGACCCCGCCGCGCGTTCGACTTGGGAAGTGCTCACCTGCTATCCGGGTGTGCATGCGCTTATGCTGCATCGACTCGCGCACGGTGCCTGGGTGCGGGGCTTGCACTGGCTTGGTCGTTTCATCAGCCATGTCGGCCGCTTTCTAACGGGTATCGAGATTCACCCGGGTGCGACGATCGGTCGGCGCGTCTTTATCGATCATGGCATGGGCGTGGTGATCGGCGAGACTGCGGAGATCGGCGAAGACTGCACCATCTACCAGGGCGTCACCTTGGGCGGAACCTCTCTGTACCGCGGCGCAAAACGTCACCCGACCCTTGGCAAAGGCGTGGTCGTGGGCGCCGGTGCGAAGGTATTGGGCGGCTTTAGTGTCGGCGACGGGGCCCGGGTCGGATCGAACGCGGTGGTGGTCAAGCCGGTGCCGCCGGGCTATACGGCGGTTGGCAATCCGGCGCGCCTCATCGATCCGCACAAGGACGCAGACCGGAACGAGGAGCGTGAGCGCAAGGCCGCTCAGATGGGTTTCTCGGCTTACGGGGTCACCCGCGACATGGACGACCCGATGGCCAAGACCTTGCACGGCTTGCTTGACCATGCGGTGGAAACTGACAGGCGACTGCAGGTGCTGATCGAGCGCATCGAGAAGGCCGGTATACAGCTGGATGAAACGGTGGACAAAGCGGACGATTTCGACGCACAGAAGCTGTCGAAAATGGTCGATTGAGCAGGGAGCAAAATAGTTGACCGTTTTTGTCGGGAACCGTATAGTTGAGTGAAATGTTCAGGTATTCAATCAACGTCGCTTCCGGCACAAGGATGGCAAAATGAGACTGACCACCAAAGGTAGATTTGCAGTGACCGCCATGATCGATCTCGCGGCCCGCGATGTCGACGGCCCGGTTACCCTGGCCGGCATCGCCGAGCGTCAGCGCATTTCGCTGTCGTATCTCGAGCAGTTGTTCGGCAAGCTCCGCCGCTATAAGCTCGTGAGCAGCGTTCGCGGCCCTGGCGGTGGCTACCGGCTGGCGCGCGAGGTGGACGATATCACCGTCGCCGACATCATCATCGCGGTGGATGAACCGCTCGATGCGACCCAGTGTGGCGGCAAGGAAAATTGTCACGACAAGCATCGTTGCATGACCCACGACCTGTGGGCAAACTTGAACAAACGCATGTATGAGTACCTCGACTCGGTATCGCTCGGTGCGCTGGTGCGCCAGCAGGTCAAGCCTGATCCGGACATGAGCGTGCTCAAGGACGTGCGCCGCCGCGCGATCATCTCCCCGCGTCAGAGCGTGACCGCCTGAAGCGCGAGGATTAGCCGTCATGTTTGCGCCCACCTACCTTGACTGGAACGCCAGTGCGCCGCTGCATGCGGCCGTGCGCGAGGCGATGTTGCCGTGGCTCGGGACGCGTTTTGGCAACGCTTCGAGTCGCCACGAGTACGGTCGTCAGGCGCGCGCGGCGATCGACGAGGCCCGTGCGAGGGTGGCCGCTGCGGTTGGCGCGCACTCGACCGAGGTGGTGTTTACGAGTGGCGGTTCGGAGTCGAACAACCTGTTCATCAAGGGCGTTGCAGCGCTGGCCAAACCAGGCTTGATTGCGGTCAGCGCAATCGAGCACCCCTGTGTTCGTGAGCCGGCGCGACAACTGCGCCGGGCTGGCTGGCAGGTGCGCGAGATCAGTGTGGATGGGCAAGGCAGAATCGACCGCGCTGACTGGGCCGAAGTCGTCGCCGAACGTCCTTCGCTGGTCTCGATCATGCTCGCGAACAATGAGAGTGGGGTGATTCAGGACATTGCATCGCTGGCGGCGGAAACGCCGCGTGGCATGAGCTGTTTTCACACCGATGCGGTTCAGGCATTCGGCAAGATACCGCTGCGGTTCAGAGAGCTTGGAGTCCATGGTATGACGCTCTCGGCACACAAGGTCGGCGGGCCGCTGGGCGCGGGTGCGCTGGTGATCGACAAGCGGGTCGAAATCGCTCCCTTGATCGCCGGTGGCGGTCAGGAAAGGGGACTGCGCTCGGGCACGGAAAATGTGGCTGCCATGGTCGGCTTCGGTGTTGCGGCCGAGCTTGCGGCCGACGCACTCGAAGCGCAAGCGCAACGGCTGAAGGACTTGCGAGAGCGTTTGGAAGCGCATATCGGTGGAAGCGGCGCCCGGTTTTTTTCCAACGATGCCGTACGCCTGCCGAACACGAGTTTTTTCGCGGTGCCCGGGGTCGATGGCGAGACCCTGGTTGCCAAACTGGACCGAGCCGGGTTTGCATGCGCGAGCGGCTCCGCCTGCTCGAGCGCCAACCCTGAGCCCTCGCACACCTTGCTGGCGATGGGGGTCGATCCGGAACTCGCACGCAACGCGGTACGCATCAGTCTGGGGCGAGATACGACTGCCGACGATGTAGAACGCTTCACTGCGACGTTCGATACGGTTGTCACCGAGTTGAAGAATCTGGCCGCAGTTGCGGCCCATACTTGAAAATAAATTGGCGTACGGAGAGACACCATGTTGAAGTTTCCGATCTATCTCGACTATTCGGCCACCACCCCGGTGGATCCGCGGGTCGCGGCGAAGATGATTCCCTGGCTGACCGAGCACTTCGGCAACCCTGCCAGCCGTTCCCATGCCTATGGCTGGGAAGCCGAGAAGGCGGTCGAGGATGCGCGCTCCGAGGTGGCCGCGCTGGTCGGCGCGGACGCCAAGGAGATCATCTGGACCTCCGGTGCGACCGAGTCGAACAACCTCGCGATCAAGGGTGCCGCGCAGTTCTACAAGGGCAAAGGCAAACACCTGATCACCCTCAAGACCGAACACAAGGCAGTGCTCGACACCGTGCGGGAACTCGAGCGCCAGGGCTTTGAGGCGACTTATCTCGACGTGCAGGACAATGGCCTGGTCGATCTCGATGCGCTCCATGCCGCGATTCGCCCGGATACCATCGTCGTGTCGGTGATGATGGTGAACAATGAAATCGGCGTGATCCAACCGATCGCCGAGATTGGTGAAATCTGCCGTGAGAAGGGCATCATCTTTCACGTCGATGCCGCGCAGGCGACTGGCAAGGTTGCAATCGACCTGGGCGAACTCAAGGTCGATCTCATGTCCTTCTCGGCACACAAGACCTACGGCCCCAAGGGCGTCGGTGCCCTCTACGTGCGGCGCAAGCCGCGGGTGCGTCTCGAGGCCCAGATGCACGGTGGCGGCCATGAGCGAGGCCTGCGTTCAGGTACGCTCGCGACTCATCAAATCGTCGGCATGGGCGAAGCCTTCCGCATCGCACGCGAGGAAATGGGCACCGAGAACGAGCGTGTCCGCATGCTGCGGGACAAATTACTCAACGGCTTCCAGGACATGGAAGCGGTGTTCGTGAATGGCGATCTCGACAGCCGGGTACCGCACAATCTCAACATTTCTTTTGCGTATGTCGAGGGCGAGTCCCTGATCATGGCAATCAAGAACATCGCGGTGTCGTCCGGTTCTGCCTGCACCTCCGCAAGTCTGGAACCGTCATACGTGCTGCGCGCGCTTGGCCGCAATGATGAGCTTGCGCACAGTTCGATTCGCTTCAGCATAGGCCGCTTCACGACCGAGGAAGAAGTCGACTACACGATCGAGCTATTGCACGAAAAGATCGGTAAGCTTCGCGAACTCTCCCCGCTGTGGGAAATGGTTCAGGAAGGTGTGGATCTGAATGCTGTGCAGTGGGCTGCGCACTGAAATCACAACGGAGAGACAAGGAGAACTATCATGGCATACAGCGAAAAAGTCCTCGATCACTACGAAAACCCCCGCAATGTCGGTTCGTTCACCAAAGATGACGAGGGGGTGGGGACCGGCATGGTGGGTGCGCCTGCCTGTGGCGATGTGATGAAGCTGCAGATCAAGGTCGGCTCGGATGGCGTCATCGAAGATGCCCGGTTCAAGACCTACGGCTGCGGTTCGGCGATCGCTTCGAGCTCGCTCGTAACCGAGTGGGTGAAGGGCAAGACCGTGGACCAGGCCCTCGAGATCAAGAATACCCAGATCGCGGAGGAACTGGCGCTTCCGCCGGTCAAGATCCACTGCTCGATTCTTGCCGAGGACGCGATCAAGGCTGCGGTCGCCGACTACAAGAACAAACACCAGGCCTGAGGAGTTGGAAATGGCTGTCACCCTGAGCGAAAGCGCCGCAAAACACGTGGCCAACTTCATCTCGAAGCGCGGCAAGGGCGTCGGTATCCGCCTTGGCGTGCGGACTTCCGGCTGCTCGGGCATGGCCTACAAGCTGGAGTTCGCAGACGAGGCCCTGGACGAGGATATCGTGTTCGAAAGCCACGGTGTCAAAGTGCTGGTCGACCCCAAGAGCCTGCCCTATCTCGAGGGCACCCAGCTGGATTTCATCCGCGAGGGCCTCAACGAAGGGTTCCGCTTCATAAACCCCAACATCAAGGACGAGTGCGGTTGCGGCGAGAGCTTCAACGTCTGATCTGACAAGGACGCCGATGACGATCGACCTCCAACAGGATTTTTTCACGCTGTTCGGCCTCCCGCGCCGGTTCGAGGTCGACGAACCGGCTCTCGAGTCTGCCTATCATGATCTGCATGTCCGCGTGCATCCGGACCGGCATGCTCATCTGCCAGACGCAGACAAGCGCCGCGCCATGCAGTGGGCGACCCAGGTCAATGCAGCGTTCAGTACCTTGCGTAAGCCCTTGCCCCGCGCTTTGTATCTGCTCGAGCTCGGCGGCGTCGATGCGGGTCTGGAAACCAATACCGCGATGGCGCCAGAATTCCTGGTGGAACAGATGGAGTGGCGGGAGGCGGTCGAGGAGGCGCGCGAAGCTGCCGACGGTGACGAACTCGAGAAGCTCCACCAGAGGCTCCGGGGAGCAGGCAGGGAGTTGCTCTGCAGGCTACAGCGGAGTTTCGATGTCGACAACGACCTCGTTGCCGCAGCAGAAACCGCACGCCGTCTGATGTTCATGGAAAAACTCCAGCACGAAATTGATGACGCCCTCGAGGCGCTTGAGGACTGATGGCACTATTGCATATCGCCGAACCCGATATGGCCACCGAGCCGCACAAGCATCGGCTGGCCGCAGGAATCGATCTCGGCACCACGAATTCGCTGGTCGCGACCGTGCGCAACGGGATCTCGGTCTGTCTGCCGGACGAGAGTGGTGTGAAGATGCTGCCGTCCGTGGTCCGTTATGCAGCCGATGGTTCGATACAGGTCGGAAGAGATGCGCTGCGGGCGCATGCCACCGATCCGCGTAACACCATCCTCTCGGCCAAACGATTCATGGGGCGCGGGTTCAAGGACGTCGCGCACGTCGAGACCATGCCCTACGATTTCGTGGACACCGAAGGTATGGTGCGTCTGCGCACGGTGCAGGGCGTCAAGAGCCCAGTCGAGGTGTCCGCAGAGATTTTGAAAGTGCTGGCTGCTCGTGCCGAGGCCAGTCTCGGCGGAGCACTCACCGGGGTCGTGATTACCGTGCCGGCTTACTTCGACGACGCGCAACGCCAGGCGACCAAGGATGCCGCGCAGGTTGCGGGTCTCAACGTGCTGCGTCTGCTCAACGAGCCGACCGCCGCCGCAGTCGCTTACGGTCTGGACAACGCATCCGAAGGGCTGTACGCGGTGTATGACCTGGGTGGCGGCACTTTCGACCTGTCCATCCTCAAGTTGTCGCGCGGCATCTTCGAAGTTTTGGCGACCAACGGCGACAGTGCGCTCGGCGGTGACGATTTCGACCATCGTCTGTTCTGTTGGATCCTGGACAAGGCCCAGGTTTCTCCGCCTTCGAGCCAGGACGCGCGCCGCTTGCTGATCAAGGCGCGTGAGGCAAAGGAGTTGCTGACCGCCAGCGAGGAGGCGAGGATACATGTTGCGCTCTCATCGGACGAAGAGGTCGATCTGAGTATCACCCGCAGCGAGTTTGCCGAGATCACCGAACACCTCGTGCGCAAGACCATTGCCCCGATGCGAAAAGTGCTTCGCGACGCAGGCCTCGCACCCGAGGACATAAAGGGTGTGGTGATGGTGGGCGGTGCGACCCGCATGCCACACATTCAGCGCACGGTTGCGCAGTTTTTTCGTCAGGAGCCGCTGACCAACCTCGATCCGGACAAGGTGGTGGCGCTCGGTGCCGCGATCCAGGCGGACGTGCTTGCCGGCAATCGCCGCGGTGGGGATGACTGGCTCTTGCTCGACGTCATTCCCCTGTCGCTCGGACTCGAGACCATGGGCGGGCTCGTCGAGAAAGTCATTCCTCGTAACGCGACGCTGCCGATCGCGCGGGCCCAGGAGTTCACCACCTTCAAGGACGGACAGACGGCAATGGCCTTCCATGTGGTGCAGGGCGAGCGCGAACTCGTGCGCGACTGCCGGTCGCTGGCGCGCTTCGAGTTGCGTGGCATCCCGCCGATGGTGGCTGGCGCAGCGCGTATCCGGGTCACCTTTCAGGTCGACGCCGACGGTTTGTTGTCCGTCACGGCGCGCGAGATGTCCTCCGGCGTGGAAGCCCATGTGTCGGTCAAACCGTCCTATGGTCTGAGCGACGGCGAGATCGCCAAGATGCTTCAGGATGGCATGTCGCATGCCGTCGAAGACAAGAGTGCCCGTGCGCTGCAGGAACAGGTGGTTGAAGCCGAGCGCCTGCTCGAAGCAACCATGCAGGCACTTGTCGTGGATGGCGAACTGCTGAGTCCGGAGGAGCGCGCTCTTATAGACAAGGCGCTGAGCGAGCTTGCCCAATTGAAGACTGGCGGCGATCATCAAGCGATAAGAACCGGAATCGACGCTTTGGCGCGCGCGACCGATAATTTCGCCGCTCGCCGAATGGACAAGAGCGTTCGCGCCGCGCTGGCGGGGCGCAAACTCAACGAGATTGAAGCATGACCCAGATAGTCGTTCTCCCCCATGTCGAACTCTGTCCGGACGGCGCAGTGCTGGAGGTGCCTCCTGGCGGATCGCTCTGCGACGCCTTGCTCGATAACGGCATTGACATCGAGCATGCCTGCGAGAAATCCTGCGCCTGTACCACTTGCCACGTCATCGTGCGGGAAGGATTAGACTCGCTGGGCGAGGCGGAAGAGGAGGAAGAAGATCTTCTCGACAAGGCCTGGGGCCTGGAGCCGCAGTCCCGTCTGTCCTGCCAGGCCATGGTCGGCGACACGCCGCTGGTGGTCGAGATTCCGCGCTATACGATCAACATGGCTCGAGAGGAAAAACACTGATGAAATGGACTGAAGTCGAAGAGATCGCGATCCAGTTGTCGGAGGCGCATCCGGATACCGATCCCGCCCGAGTGAATTTCGTTGACCTCATGAACTGGGTCATGGCCTTGCCCGAGTTCGACGACGACCCCAAACACTGTGGGGAGCGCATTCTCGAGGCGATCCAGCAGGCCTGGATCGACGAGATCGCCTGACCATGAGCGCGGTTTTTGATTTCGAGCTGCGTACCCTTCAGGGCGAGCCGATGCCTTTGTCGGCTTACGCCGGCTCGGTGTTGCTGATCGTCAATACTGCGAGTCGCTGCGGATTCACGCCCCAATATGCCGGGTTGCAGGCTCTTCACGAACGGTTCGCTGACCGCGGACTGGTCGTGATCGGTGTGCCCTGCAACCAGTTCGGTGGGCAGGAGCCGGGTAGCGAGGCGGAAATCGCCGAGTTTTGCGAAAACCGTTATTCGGTGCGTTTCCCGATGGCCGAGAAGGTAGACGTGAACGGTGCCAACGCCCATCCGTTGTTCGATTTCCTGACCAAGGCGGCTCCCGGTCTGGCTGGAACCACCGCGATCAAGTGGAACTTCACGAAATTTTTGGTGGGCCGCGACGGAAAACTCATTGAACGCTTCGCACCGACCACCTCGCCAGAGTCTCTGGCGAGCGCGATCGAAGCCTTGCTCTGAGGCAGATCAGCGGCTGCGCTCGGCTGGCTCGTTGAGGCCGAGCCAGTACTTGATGATGATGTCGATGGATTCGACAAAGGCCTGATAGTCGATTCGTTTTCGGACATAGCCGTTGGCACCCAGCTGGTAGGCCTGCTGAATGTCTCTCGGCTCGTTGGACGTCGTCAGAATGACGACCGGAGTGAGGGTCGTGTGCTCGTCGGCACGAATCCGGCGCAGCACTTCCAGGCCATCGATACGCGGTAGCTTGAGGTCGAGCAGGACCAGTGCGGGGCGCCGGGAAGCCGGTGTGCCCGCGGTTCCGAACAGCATCTCGATCGCCTCGACGCCGTCGCGCGCAACGACTACCGGGTTTCTGACCCCCGTCTTGCTGAAGGCGCGCAGCGTCAGGGCCTCGTCGTCCGGATTGTCCTCCACCAGCAGGATAGGGCGATCGTTGTGCATGTTCCACTCCGTGAGCGGGCAGGCTCTTTCAAGCCGTGAGCGAGGATAGATTGTCTTCCGTAATCAGAAAGATGCAGTCCTCCACACCGCCGGCCGACAGCCACACCAGTGGCAACTCGGGAAAGGCGGTGTCGACGAGGTGGCGGTTGTGCCCGACTTCCACCGCGAGCACACCACCTGGTTTGAGGTGATCGCGCGCACCCGCGAGAATACGCCGCACCACGTCGAGCCCATCGTCGCCCGCAGCCAGCGCCATGCGCGGCTCATGCAGGTATTCGGGCGGCAGTTTGTCCATCGCCTCGCAGGTGACATAGGGAGGGTTGGATATGATCAGGTCGAAGCGTTGTCCGCTGACTCCAGTGTAGACGTCGCTGCTGACCAGTTCGATCCGGTCTTCCAGGGCGTAGGCTTTGACGTTGTCACGTGCGACCGATAGCGCATCTTCTGACAGATCGGCGCCCACCACGTGCGCGTTGGGAAAGACATGGCTCATCAGGATCGCGAGGCAGCCCGAGCCGGTGCACAGGTCGAGCGCGTCGCTCACACCATGCACGTCCTGGATCCAGGGTTCGAGGCCGTCCCCGAGGAGCTCAGCAAAGAAGGAACGCGGCACGATGACACGGGGGTCGACCTTGAAGCGGAAATCGCCGAGCCATGCCACGCCGGTGAGATAAGCCACGGGAAGCCGCTCGTTGATGCGACGTTCGATGACCTCGAGCAAGGCCTCGCGCTCCTCGCCGGTGATGCATGCATCGAGAAATGGCTCCAGACGCTCCAGCGGCAAGTCCAGGGTGTGCAGCAGCAGCCACACTGCCTCGTCGTATGCGTCCGCGCAACCATGGCCGAAAAACAGGGATGCACGGTTGAAGCGGGTGACCGCGTAGCGAAGCCAGTCGCGCAGGGTTACAAGCTCGGCCAGCGGGCCATGTTCGTGTTTGTGCTCGTCAGTGTCATGGTGGGTATTGGACATGTCATTGAGTTCCATTCATGAGCAGCGTGGTCAGTGTCTGCTCGTAGATACGAGAAAGCGGTTCGACAGTATCGACCGAAACACACTCATTGACCTTGTGGATGGTCGCGTTGACCGGCCCGAATTCCACGATTTCGGAGCAGATGTCGGCGATGAAGCGCCCGTCGGAGGTGCCACCGGTGGTCGATAGCTCGGTTTCGATGCCGGTTTCGTTGCGAATGGCGTCCGAGACCGCTTCGACCAGGCGCCCGCGCCCGGTGAGATAGGGTTTGCCGGATAGGTGCCAGTCGATGTTGTACTCGAGCCGGTGCCGGTCGAGCACTTCGTGGGTGCGTTGTCTGAGTGATTCGGCAGAACTGACCGATGCGAAGCGGAAGTTGAATAACACCTGGCATTCGCCAGGAATGACGTTGTTGGCGCCTGTGCCGGCGTGGATGTTGGAGACCTGCCAGGTAGTGGGCGGGAAAAACTCGTTGCCGTCGTCCCAGCGGACGCAGGCGAGTTCTGCGAGCGCGGGCGCGAGTTCGTGAATCGGGTTGCGGGCCAGGTGCGGGTAAGCCACATGCCCCTGCTGACCGCGCACGGTAAGCGTGCCCGAAAGCGAGCCTCGCCGACCGTTCTTGATCATATCCCCGAGTTGCTTGACTGAAGTGGGCTCACCGACGATGCAGTAGTCCAAACGCTCGTTGCGCGCAGCAAGCGCTTCGACCACCTTCACCGTGCCATGGGTCGCGACCCCTTCTTCGTCCGAAGTGAGGAGCAGCGCGATAGAGCCGGCGTGATCTGGATGGTTTGCGACGAAACGCTCGATCGAGGTGACGAAGGCCGCCAGCGAGGTTTTCATGTCGGCCGCGCCGCGCCCGTAGAGCAGGCCGTCGCGAATGGTGGGCACGAAAGGCGGGCTGTCCCAGCGTTGCGCTGGGCCGGGTGGGACCACATCGGTGTGCCCGGCGAAACAAAGCAAAGGTGAGGCTTCGCCACGGCGCGCCCAGAGGTTCATTACGCCGCCGACGTCTATGCGCTCAAGCCGGAACCCGAGTTTTTCGAGGCGAGTGGAGATGATTTCCAGGCAACCGGCATCGTCCGGGGTCACCGAGTTTCTCTCGATGAGTTGCTTGGCCAGGGCCAGAGTGGGGGTGTCGCTGTGGGTCATTATTCTTGGTGAGCCGGGTGCGGTTCAGCGTCCGGCGTGTGTTCTGGATGGATGGGGGGAACGGCTCAGCGTCCGTCGTCATCGAGGTGGAGCGAAAACTCCTGAAACGAGGCGCCCTCTGTGTCGCTGGCTTCGAAATCGACCGCTGCCACGCCCTTCTTGAGCGACTTGAGCTTCTCCTCGGACTTCGGGGTGCTGAGCTGGGCATTGTTGATCAGCCAGGACAGGTTGGTCGGGGAGTCCGCGTTGCCCAATGCTTCGTCGAGCGAGACGATCTTCTCCTGATAGAGCCGGAACAGATCCTGTTCGAAGGTTTGCGAGCCCGGCGCGAGGCTTTGCTCCATCGCTTCCTTGATCTCGTTCAAGTCCCCACGTTCGATCAGGTCGGCGATATGCCGAGTGTTCATCAGGATTTCAACTGCGGGGATGCGCTTGCCGTCCGGCCGGCGCACCAGTCGCTGCGACGTGATGCAACGCAATGTAACCGACAGATCGAGGTAGAGCAGCGAACGGTTTTCGAGCGGGAAGAAGTTAACGATGCGGTTCAATGCGTGATAGGCGTTGTTGGCGTGCAGTGTCGCAAGGCACAGATGGCCGGTTTGGGCGTAGGCGAGCGCAGCCTGCATGGTCTCACGGTCGCGGATCTCCCCGATCAGGATGCAGTCCGGTGCCTGGCGCATGGCGTTGCGCAGTGCTTCCTGCCAGCTCTGGGTGTCGATGCCGACCTCACGCTGGTTCACCACCGAGCGACGGTGGCGAAAGAGGTATTCGATGGGATCCTCGACCGTCAGGATATGGCCGGAGCGGTTGCGGTTGCGATGGTCGATCATCGAGGCGAGCGTGGTCGATTTCCCCGAGCCGGTCGATCCGACCACCAGCACCAGACCGCGCTTTTCCATCACCACGTCCGCCAGCACCGGAGGGAGGTTCAGTGAGTTGAGCGTGGGGATGTCGCCCTGGATGAAGCGCATCACGATGCTGATGCTGCTGCGTTGCCAGAACGCATTGATGCGGAAATTGCCCACCCCGGTGATGCCACGCGAGACGTTGAGCTCCTTGTCCCGCTCGAAAGCTTCCACCTGTTCCCGCGTGATCAGCTCGTAAAGCATCTTTTGGATCATCTCGTGATCCATCATCTGCTGGTTGATGGGCATCGTATGGCCCTGGATCTTGATGTGGATCGGCGCGCCCGCGGTAACGTAGATATCCGAGGCCTGTTTTTCCGCCATCAACTGAAACAGTTTGTCGAAGATCATCGTGGCGTCTCTCTGCAAGAATGGATCCAGGGTCGGAAAACGGCGGGCGTGCCGGGCGCTTCAGCTTCTCAGGCGCCCCTGAGGAGTTCGTTGATACCGGTCTTGGCACGCGTCCGGGCGTCGACCTTCTTCACGATGACCGCGCAGTAAAGGCTGTACTTCCCGCAGGCAGACGGCAGGCTGCCCGGTACGACGACCGAACCAGCCGGAACGCGGCCGTAATGGATCTCACCTGTCTCGCGATCGTAGATCTTGGTGCTCTGGCCGATGTATACGCCCATGGACAACACCGCGTTCTCTTCGATCAACACGCCCTCGACCACTTCCGAGCGGGCGCCAACAAAGACGTTGTCTTCGATGATGACCGGGCCGGCCTGAATCGGTTCGAGGACGCCGCCAATGCCGACGCCACCGGATAGGTGCACGTTTTTGCCGATCTGCGCGCAGGAGCCCACGGTTGCCCAAGTGTCGACCATAGTGCCTTCGTCGACGTAAGCGCCGATGTTGACGTACGAGGGCATCAGAACCACGTTGCGAGCGACGAAGCTGCCTTTGCGTGCCACAGCCGGCGGCACGACCCGGAAACCGCCATCACGGAACTGGTCGGGCGTGTAATCCGCGAACTTGGTCGGCACTTTGTCGAAGTACTGGGTTGCGGCGCCCGGCATGACTTGATTGTCCGCGAGGCGGAAAGAAAGCAGCACGGCCTTCTTGATCCACTGGTTCACCAACCACTGGCCGTCGCACTTCTCGGCGACGCGCAGTGTGCCATTGTCCAGGCCATTGATGACTGTCTGGACCGCATCGCGGACCTCGTCAGGTGCGCTGGTGGGCGAGAGTGTGGCGCGGTTTTCGAAGGCTTCGTCGATGATTCTTTGCAGTTCTTGCATTGGGGATTTCCGTTGTCGGGGGTTTAGAGATTCTTGCACAGGGCTGCGATGCGCTCGGCGGCTTCAACACATTCGGCGGTGTCCGCCACCAGAGCGATGCGGACAAAGCCTGCCCCGGGATTTACGCCATGGGCCTCGCGGGCGAGATAGCTGCCGGGCAGAAGCGTCACATTATATTCAGCCTGCAGCCGGCGCGCGAAATCGGTGTCCGATCCGGGCGTGCGGGCCCACAGATAGAATCCTGCCTCGGGGCGTTCGATACCCAGCCATGGCGAGAGGACCGGGATCACCCGGTCGAACTTCTCGCGGTACAGGCGGCGGTTTTCCGCGACATGGGCCTCGTCGTTCCATGCGGCAACCGAGGCAGCCTGGATCGCGGTGCCCATGGCGCAGCCATGGTAGGTGCGATAGCGCAGGAATTGGGCGAGTATGTCCGCGTCTCCGGCAACGAAGCCGGAGCGGAGCCCAGGCACGTTGGAGCGCTTGGACAGGCTGGAGAACATCACGATGTTGCGCAAGTCGCTGCGGCCGAGCCGCTGCGCGGCTTCGAGTGCGCCCATCGGGGGCGCGGCATCGTCGAAGTAGATCTCGGAGTAACACTCGTCAGCAGCAATGACGAAGCCATGACGATCCGAAAGCTCGAAGAGCTGACCCCACTCCTCGAGCGACAACACCCGTCCAGTGGGATTGCCCGGCGAGCACACATAGACCAGTTGCACTCCTTGCCATTCCCGTTCGGATATTGCCGAGAAGTCCGAGGCGAATCCGTTGTCCGGCAGATTGTTGATGAACACCGGCTCGGCGCCGGCGAGCAGGGCGGTGCCCTCGTAGATCTGATAGAAGGGATTGGGACACAGGACTTTTGCCCCCGGCCGGCTGCCGTCGAGTATGCACTGGCCGAAGGCAAACAAGGCTTCGCGGGACCCGGTGACCGGTAGCACGTGCCGCAGGGGATCCAGCCCACTGAGCGCATAGCGTCGCTCGAGCCAGTCACCGATGGCGCCGCGCAGGGCATCGCCTCCGGTGGTCGTCGGGTAGATCGCGAGACCTTCGAGGTGGTCGGTGAGGGTTTGCTTGATGAAGGCCGGTGTCGCGTGGCGGGGCTCGCCGATGGACAGGCGAATCGGTGCCAGATCGGCGCGGGGTTCGATCCCGGCAAACAGCGCACGGAGCCTTTCGAACGGGTAGGGGTGCAGGCGGTCGAGGTTGGGATTCACTTTGGATAGAA
>CAYTAY010000049.1:0-18479 GCA_964435845.1 uncultured Azoarcus sp. | reverse complement strand
AGCGTTTGTGCGCTCAGTTCGGCGCAATTGCGAAAAATTCACAGGCTCTGAGACCTCAGCCCAGCTTGCGCCCGAAAAAGCGCATCGTGCGATCCCAGGCCTGCTGTGCCCAGAAGGCATCATATTGAGTCGCGGGCAGACGCGAGGCGCCGACTGCGGTTTCGTTGGCAAACGCATGATGTGCGAGATAGCGGTGAAACTCGACGTCCGCACCGGCGCCACTGAGTTTGTCTTCAAGTTCGTCGATGGATTCGATCGCGAAGAACTGGTCCTGGGTAGCAAAATGCCCCATCACCGGCGCGGTGATCTTTGCAGCATCAATGTACTCGAGCGGCGGGCAGCCGTACCAGACTACACCGGCGTCGGCCTCGGGCACGTTGCACAGCGACAGCAGGGTCAGCGCGCCGCCCATGCAGAAGCCGGTCACACCAACCTTGTCGGTGCGCCTCTTGAGAAACTGCACCGCACCCCGGATATCCTGAGAAGCCGCATCGCCAAAGTCCAGCCCGCTCATAAGATGGTCGGCCTCCTCGGCCTCGACGGTCGACTTGCCACGATACAGATCCGGCACCAGAGCAAGGTAGCCGGCAGCCGCGAGACGGTCGGCCACACCCCGGATCTGGCCGTTGAGGCCCCACCACTCCTGAATCACCACGACACCCGGCGCGCCGTCCGCCTGAGCCGGTTCTGCGAGATAGCCCTGCACCGCCTTGCGGTCCGGTCGATTGAAGCTCACGAGATTATCCATTTCTGTCTCCGTGCGTTATGTGGCAACAATGCCTCAGTAAATGACAGGCTGGTGCTTGTAGTCAAGCCATATGCAAGCAAAAGCCGTTTGGCGACGACCAGCATTCCCCCTATGCTGCAATCGTCCTCTTCGGGTTGCCCGTCTCTGCCCATGACCACCGTCGCCCTGTTTCTGCTGCTGCTCGCCGTTACACTGTCTCTGAGCTTTCGCCTGTTGCGCGCGCAGCAGGCCCCTCGGAGCCGCCGCTGGCGTATCGTTCGTCACCGGACTCGCGCTGGCGTCGGCGCTCGGGCTGTTACTGTGGCTGGCGGTGATGGTAGTGGTCGTCGGCCCGGAACTGCGCGGCGGTTGAACCCTCGCACGCACTCGGACTCTGAACTCTATCGCGCACTCGCGCCGAACACCCCGGGAGCCGAATCATGACCTCGAGATTACTGATATCGCTCGTTCTGGCGCTCGCGCTGAGCGGCCCCGTCGCGGCGCGCGAACTCGCGGTAGCGCCCGACAGCCTCATCCCGGTCGAGCTCGCCACGGTCGCCATCCTCAGCGGCAGCGACGCCCCGGTCGTACTCCTGCGCGACCCCACTACCGGCGATGTGGTGCCGATCATCATCGGATCACCCGAAGCCCGCGCCATCCTCATGGCCCTGCACGGCGTGGTGACGCCGCGGCCGATGACGCACGACCTCCTGCAGGATGTCATCGACAAGCTCTCGGGCAAGCTCGAGAGCATCGTGGTCGACGAGTTGCGCGACGGCACCTACCACGGTGCGCTGGAAGTGCGGGTGGCCCCTGACGAACGACTGGTGCGCATCGACGCCCGCCCGAGCGATGCCCTGGCGCTGGCTGCGCGCAGCGGCGCGGAAATCCGGGTTGCACCCAAGGTGTTGCAGGCAGGCATCGGCATGGAGTTCGAGGGGCTGCGCAACGATCAGGTCGTCAGCGCAATTGGCATCACCGTCGTCGAAGCCACACAAGCGCTTCGCGAGGCGCTCAGCCTGCCCGACGCCCCCGGCGTCCTGGTCACCAACGCAACCGGACGCGCGGCATTCACGGGAATCGGCGCCGGCGCGCTGGTGCTGGCAGTCAACGGCCAGGCGCCGAGCGACCCGATGCACTTCCTCTCACTCATCCGCGAGACGCCACGCGGCGAACAGGCACGCATCGACTACTTCCTGAATGGCGACACCCGCAGCACCGCTTTGCCCACGGATTTGCCCCGCCAACGCGGCGGGCGTCCGGTCGCGCTCTGACCGCCGCCAGGAACGTTACTAACACCGGGTCATGGAATCAGTCCGTCCCAGTTCATGAAAGCCGCCATGACCGTTTCCCTCACCCCCAACCCCTCTCCCGCAAGCAGGACAGGGGAGCTTAGCCCGGGTTAGTGAGTCGCCGCGGCGACTTTCACGCTATACGTAGCGTTTCCGCAGAACCCGCTGACGGGGCCGGCCTGTCATGAAGCGCTACACACTGACCGAATACGCGGCGGCGAAACCGGCAACCCGGAGGGTCTACGACGACTTGATGCGCACCACCGGTGCCGCTGAGGTTCCCATCTGGCTGTGAAGAGCCTCGACCACAGCCCTTCGCTGACAAGAGCCTGCTGGGAACGTGCCAAGGGCACCTTGTTCGGAGGCTAACGCATCTCGCCTACCCAACCCATTAATCAGGGTTGCACTTCGAATTTGAACTCACGGATCGTTTTCACCGTGTCATCGCCGGAGATTGAGCGAATCGGGCGTCGATCGTGACGCTTTGCCTTGCAGCCCGACGAGCCCGGCTGTAAAACCCCTCATCTCTTGCTTCATAAGCCTCGTCTTCATGAGCTTCCTCTCATCGCTGTCGAACCTGCTGCGACCGACGCCTCCGCCCGAGGCCGACGTCGTGAGCGCGCTGAAACGTATCGCCGGAATCATCGAAAAGTCATTGCCCACCGAGCCCGGCTTCGAGCGCACGCTTGCACCACGGGTGCGCAACGCACTTGACTACTGCAACAGGCTGGTCGCGCAACTGCCGCAGCCTCTGGGCATCGAGCGGACCGCTTTCGCCAGCGAACCGTATGTCCATGCGCTTTTCGCCAGCGCCGACGATATCGACGCGATGATTGGCCATAGCCCCGCGCTTCACGATCATGTGCTGGCCGGCGAAGGCGCCGGCAGCGAGGAATGCTTCGCCTTGCTTGCAGCGCGACGCGAGGAAAAGTCGGTGTTGGGCGTCGAGCGCGAGGGAGACCTGGTGCGCATCGATGTCCCGCAGCGTCTGCTGCATTTTTCGAACCACAATCTCAGCCTCATCGCCGACAGCGAGGACCAGGCTCACGCCAGGCTGAAGGAGGCGGCCCTGGACGGGCTGATCAAGACCTTCGCCGCTCATGTCCGCAGACTGCGCGGCGAGCAGGACACGCTACGCCAGGAGAGGGCGCTGGCTTCGACGCGCAACCTCCTGAGCAAACATCACGGTAACGCAGCCGACGAGGCGCGCTACTCACGCACCATCGTCTCCCTGAACGAGCGCCTCGGCCGGAACGCGGACGCCCTGTTGCCCAAGCGCCAGATCGAGGCGCTGGCCGACTTTCTGGCGAGCCCCGAAGAGGCCTTGCGCGTCGAAACCGTCACCCTCCATGTCGACCGCGGCGGCAGGATCATCGAATCCAAGGCCGCCCAGCCGGAAGGCGCGACCCGACTGCAACTGACCGAACTCATCTCGCGCGACCGCCGGCGCCATGTGATCGTACCCGTTCGGTTCAACCGCCGAATGGCGCTGCAGGCGCTGGATCGTACCCGCCGTGAACGGGCGCGCTTCATGGTCATATGACCTTGCCATCGTAGCGCGCGAAGCCACGATACCTGGGGCAGGTTTTGCACCGCGTACAGGCGACAGCGCTTGTATTCGCGCGGCCGAAGTGAGTTTCCTTCGGCACGCAGTTGTGGTGGCAATTGACCGTCTCGACATCAGCCGCGGAAGGCTTGGCAATCACCTTGCGCGCGGCGGCGGCGACGAGTTGAAACCTGAACCAGGCTTCAGCTCCCGGATGCCCCGCTATACCGACTACAGCCCTTGTGCCTCTTTACGGCCTTTCTCCGCCTTGGACTGACGCCGTCTGGCGAACCGATCGCGCACATCGATTACTTCCGCGAGGAGTTCACTCTCCGGCGTACTGCAGGGCTTGAGGGCTGTCTCGGTGGCGATGGCGGCACTGCCGGCGCCCCGGCCGAGAAGGCACGAAGACGATCGCTTCTACACGATATGCGTTTCACGCTGGCAAGAAAAAAGCGACCACTCTCGCCTTCGCCCTATGTACTGACCCGGCGCTCCTTAGTCGCTGGCATCGCCGCGAAGCTCGAAGTAACGCGCGATCTGCCGCGGCCCCAACAACCGGACCGCCTTGTAATGCTGCGACAGATGGATGAAGCGTAGCTCGGCTCTCGCCGCTTCGGCCTCAGCGAGCAAGGCGCGCAGCGAGGTCTCATCCACCTTGCCTGATGCGAATGCAGCCTCGATCGCCGCCTCTGCCGCAATCAGTCTCTCGCCTGCAGGGATCGCCTTTTCAAGCATGTCCTCGTAAAGCAATTTGAGCCGGTCGACCTGATCCGACGACAAGGGAACCTCGTCCTTCAGCTCGAGCAGATGCCTGGGCCCCGGCATGCCGTTGAGCTCGGCCGGCAAAGCCAAGCCCCACTCGCCGCCCCGCCTCAATTCCTGTATGTCGGCTGCCGACAGCGACTTGACTTCACGGCTCTGCATGCCCGCATGGGGCGATTGTGCTGCAGGCACTTGCTGCGCCATGGCGGCAGTCATTGGCCATAGCAGGCTCAGGGCGACGAGCAAACGATATTTCGGCTTCACCTTTTTCTCCCCTCCTTCAGGGTAAGGAACGACCTTGTGTTGATCCGAACGCAAACGCGACAGCGCCAATTGTGACAGAAAGCTCGCGGGTCTGCTCTCATTCACCATGCGCCATGGCGGTCTCCGGGGTTCTGCAACGCCTGCCAAAGCAGCGACCTCAGCGACTCGGGATGAGCCTCAGACCCAGCGCCGACTCAAGCGCACCGGGCTCGACGACGACCGGGAATCCACTGCGCAGCATGTTGTCAACCACGGCAGCTTCGATGGCTCCGCTCAGTCCCTCCGGGCATTGCGTTGTCAGCACACGATCTAGCGATCCGGCTCGAAGACCGAAGTCAGCACGGCGATGTCGGCACCGGCGAACACGCCGGTTTCCCGAGCCGTCTGCGAGAACCCAATGAGCACCGTCGCATGGCGCGATAATGAGCCCATGAGCACAAACATTACGCCGGCGCACCGGCATCTTTTCGACTTCTCATCCGGCGATGCAGCGGCCCCGTGGTCAGCAATCGACGATGCGGTAATGGGTGGGGTATCACACAGTCGCCTGCGCGACAGTGGATACGGCTACGCGATCTTCGAGGGCAAGGTGTCGCTCGCCCACGGTAGTGGCTTTGCGTCGGTGCGCTGCCGACCTTTGCCCCTCGGTCTGGCGGGTGCCACGGTTTGCCTGATCGAGGTATCGGGCGACGGGCGGGAGTACAAGCTGAACCTACGAACCGTGGACGGTTTCGACGGCGTGAACTATCAGATCCGCTTTTTGCCACCCAACGGCGAATGGGGGCGGATCTCGCTGCCACTGGCAGACTTTGCGCCCAGTTGGCGCGGTCGGCCGGTACCGGACGCGCCCGCACTCGACCCGGCTGGCATCCGCCAGGTGGGTCTGATGATTGCCGATAAGCAGGCCGGTCCCTTCCGGCTCGCGGTGCGCAGCATCGCACTGGCCGGCACAGCCGACCCGGGCAGCGGCGAATGAGCGCCTGGGCGGTCACGATTTCGCTGGTGGCCGTTGCCTTTCTCGGCTTTCGCCTCGCGGTGCGACGCGGACTGGCCCCGGCACGGGTAGCGCATGACCGCACACCGGCCGATATCGGCCTCGCCTTCGAGGTCGTGCATATTCCCACTGCCCGCAACAAGCAACTCTACGGCTGGTTCGTGCCGGCTGACCATCACGACCCGGCGCCAGTGGTGGTGGTCATCCACGGCTGGGGCGGTAACGCCGCGATGATGCTGCCGTTGGTGCGGCCCTTGCACACCACCGGCCTCGCGCTGCTGCTGATCGACGCCCGCTGCCACGGCCGCAGCGACGAGGACGATTTCGCCTCGCTGCCGCGCTTCGCGGAGGATCTCGGCCATGCGCTGGCCTGGCTGCCGGGTCATGGCAAGGTCGACATCGACCGGGTTGCCCTGGTCGGCCACTCGGTGGGCGCCGGCGCGGTGCTGCTCGCGGCGTCGCAACGCGACGACATCGCGGCGGTGGTGAGCCTCTCCGCGTTCTCGCATCCGGTGGCGATGATGCGGCGTTTTCTCGCACTCAAACGGATACCCTTCGTGCCGCTGGGCTGGCTGGTGCTGCACTATGTGGAGCATGTCATCGGCCATCGCTTCGACGACATCGCCCCGGTGACCACCATCGCCACGATCCGTTGCCCGACGCTGCTGGTTCACGGCGCCGAAGACACCACGGTGCCACCCTCCGAGGCCAGACTCATCCATTCAGCCCGCCGCGGTGATCACGTGCGGATGCGTATCATCGCCGGCAGCCACGACGACTTCGGCGACCCTGAAAACGTCGCCGGCGAAATAGCCGAATTGACCGACTTTCTCCGCCAGAACCTGACGAACGTTCGCTGATTCGTCGCGACTGACAACGTACCAGGCATACCGTCACGGCTTTTCCCGCACAAGTCTCTGCCTTTGTGGACTGTTACACTGCGTCACTCCGCGACTGCCTGCCACACTGAAACATGAAAGCATCCGAACCCACGCGTTCGACGCGCAAAAAGAAATCGAGCGCCAACAAGCGCGTCAAGCCAAAACTGTCACACCGGAGGTCTCCGGATGACATGCATCCGGTCGAATGGCAGCGTGCACTGCGCCGTCAATTCGGCCGCGAACAGAACTTCGGCCTCGAGAATCTCGGGGAGGATCCGTTGTTCTCCGAATTCAAGGTCAGCAACCCTGAGTCGGGGCGTGCCTACAGGGTTCAGATTCACGGCCTGATGGCGGGCGACAACCGCTGCACCTGCCCGGACTTCGCCACCAACGAGCTGGGAACCTGCAAGCATATCGAGTTCGCGCTGGCCCAGCTTGAACGCAAGCGCGGCGCAAAGGCAGCACTCAAGCGGGGCTTTCACCCGGCTTACAGCGAGCTCATCCTGCAGCCGGGCAATCCGCGCACCTTGCGCCTGCGCCTGGGCAGCGATGCCCCGGAGGCGGCGATCGAGCTTGCACGCGGGATCTTCCGCGTCGAATCCGACAAGAACGGCGAGCGCTTCGTCCTCGAGCCGGGAAAGTTCGGACACATCGACACCTTGATCAAGGGCTGCGCGCACCTCGGCCACCCCTTGCACTTCGACGAGGCCGCGCGCGACCATCTGGCGCGCACACGCGATGCCGAGCGTCGCCGCGAGACGCTCGAAAAGGCTTTTCCCGAGGGAGCGGCCAGTCCGGCCCTTGGCAAACTCGTCAAGGTACCGCTCTACCGCTACCAGGCGGAGGGGGCCTTGTTCGCGGTGCGAGCCGGCCGCGCCCTGATCGGTGACGACATGGGTCTGGGCAAGACGATCCAGGCCATTGCCGCGGCTGAGATCTTCGCCCGCCACTTCGGCGTGCGGCGAGTGCTGGTGATCTGCCCGACCTCGCTCAAGTATCAGTGGCAGCGCGAAATCGCGCGCTTCGCCGGGCGCGAAGCGCGGGTGGTCGAGGGCGGGCGCAACGCACGGCGCGACATCTTCGCCGCCGACGACTTCTGCAAGATCACCAACTACGAGAAGCTGCGCAGTGACCTCGACCTGATCCAGGACTGGGCACCGGAGCTGGTCATCGTCGACGAGGCCCAGCGAGTCAAGAACTGGAACACCATCGCGGCGCGTGCGATCAAGCGCATCGACAGCCCCTACGCGATCGTGCTCACGGGCACACCGCTGGAGAACAAGCTGGAAGAGCTGATCTCCATCGTTCAGTTCGTCGATCAGCACCGTCTGGGACCCACCTGGCAGCTGCTGCACGAGCACACCCGGCGCGACGAGAGCGGGCGGGTCACCGGTTACATCGGACTCGACCGCATCGGACAGACTCTGGAGCCGATCCTGATCCGGCGCCGCAAGGCCGAGGTGTTGACCCAGTTGCCCAAGCGTACCGACCAGCAGGTCCTGGTGCCGATGACCGAACTGCAGGCGGCGTTGCACGAAGACAACGCGCAGACCGCCGCACGCATCGTGCAACGCTGGCGGGCGAGCGGGTTTCTGTCCGACACCGACCAGCGGCGCCTCACCTGTGCGCTGCAGAACATGCGCATGGCCTGCGACAGCAGCTACCTGCTCGACCAGGAAAGCGATCATGGCGTGAAGGCGGACGAACTCGCCGCACTGCTCGACGAGTTGTTCGCTGACCCCGACGAGAAGGTGGTGATCTTCAGCCAATGGCTGCGCATGCACGAGGTGCTGATCCGGCGCTTCGAAGCACGCGGCTGGGGCTACGTGCTGTTCCACGGTGGCGTGCCCTCGGGCAAGCGTCAGGCACTGGTCGACCGCTTCCGCGACGATCCGGAATGCCGGCTCTTTCTCGCCACCGACGCCGGCAGCACCGGCCTCAACCTGCAGCACGCGGCCACGCTGGTGAACATGGACCTGCCGTGGAACCCCGCGGTGCTCGAGCAACGCATCGCGCGCATCCACCGCCTCGGCCAGCAGCGGCCGATCCGGGTGGTGAACTTCGTCGCTCGAGGCACCATCGAGGAGGGCATGCTGTCGGTGCTGGCGTTCAAGCGCTCACTCGCAGCCGGGATCCTCGATGGCGGTGGTGCGGACGTCTCGCTGGAAGGCACGCGTCTGTCGCGCTTCATGAAGGAGGTCGAAGCCGTCACCGGGGCAGTGGCGCCAGGAGCACCGATCGCCCCGGCCGAAGAAATCCCTGCCACAGACGCCCAGGCCGACGATGCGGGAGTCGACGGCGAGGATGAATCGTGCGAGATCGAAGAAGCGCAAGCCGTTGCCTCCGGGCGCGTGCCCGCCGCATCGGGCGCCAATGGCGACGAAAAGCCGACGACTGACCCGTGGGCCGCACTGCTCGGCGTCGGCACTCAGCTCGTCGAAGCACTGGCGGTCGCCAGCCAGCCCCAGAACACCAGGGCAAAGCACCCGTGGGTGGTGCGCGACGAGACCACCGGGCAGTCCCACCTCAAGCTGCCACTGCCGGAACCCGAAACGGTCGGCCGCATTGCAGAGGTACTCGCCGGTCTGGCCAGCACGCTCGCCAAGCGCCGCTGAGCGTCACCGATGGCGCTCGACTACGCCACCCTCGACACCCTGCGCCGCCATCACCCGGCGTGGCGGCTGCTGCTGGCTGACTCCGCGCCGCTGGTGGCGAGCTTTCTCGCGCGGGTGTTCGTGCAGCCCAACATGCGCGTCATGGCACAGGCCGATCTCGTCGAGGCGCTGGAAGACGAGCTGTATGCGCTGCGCGAGCGCCTCGGCGAGGGCGCTTTTCCGCGCCGGGCGCTCGACTACCTCGATGACTGGGCGGGCAACGAGCGCGCCTGGCTGCGCAAGTTCTACCCGCCAGGCTCGGATGAGCCGCACTACGACCTCACCCCCGCCACCGAGAAGGCCATCGCCTGGCTGGCGAGCCTGTCCGAGCGCAGCTTCGTCGGCACCGAGTCGCGCCTGCTCACCGTGTTCGATCTGCTGCGGCAGATGGTCGAAGGCAGCGAGACCAACCCGCAGACCCGCATCAGCGAACTGCACAAGAAGCGCGACGAGATCGACGCCGAGATCGCCCGCATCCGCGACGGCGACCTCCCGTTGCTGGATGCGACCGCGGTGCGAGATCGCTTCCAGCAACTGACCCTGCTGGCGCGCGAGCTGCTGTCCGATTTTCGCGAAGTCGAGCACAACTTCCGCGGCCTGGACCGCCGTGTGCGCGAGCGCATTGCGCTGTGGGACGGCGCGCGCGGGGCTTTGCTCGACGAGATCCTCGGTGAACGCGACACCATCGCCGACTCCGACCAGGGGCGCAGTTTCCGCGCTTTCTGGGACTTCCTGATGTCGCAGGTGCGCCAGCAAGAGCTCGGCGAGCTGCTCGAACGGGTACTCGAGTTGCCACCAGTAGCCCAACTGCAGCCCGACCCGCGCCTGCGCCGGGTGCACTACGACTGGCTGGAGGCCGGCGAGCACACCCAGCGCACGGTCGCCCAGCTCTCCCAGCAGCTTCGCCGTTTCCTTGACGACCAGGCGTATCTGGAGAACCGGCGCATCATGGACCTGCTGCATGGAATCGAAGCCCATGCGGTGGCCGTGCGCGAGACCATGCCCGCTGGCGCCATCATCGAGATCGACGAGGCGGCCGCCGACATCGAACTGCCGATGGAACGCCCCTTGTACCGCCCCACTCTGCGCCCGCGCATCACCGAACTCGAGCTCGAAGCCGGCGAGGCGGATTTTGACGCCGACGCCTTGTTCGAGCAAGTCGTCGTGGACCGCGCCGAGCTCGCCCGCCACCTGCGCCAGGGCCTGCAGACCCGGACTCAGGTGACGCTGGCCGAGTTGCTGGAAACGCATCCGCTGCGCCACGGCCTGGCCGAACTCGTGGCCTGGCTGCAACTGGCCGGCGAGCGGACCAACACCGTGTTCGACGAGGCCCGCGAGGAACCGGTGCGCTGGCGGACCACAGATGGCGAGTGGAAGCAGGCGGCGTTGCCGCGGGTGATATTTCTGCGGTAAGCGTGGCCAGTGACGCTGCCTCTTGTCTGTCCGATAAGCGAGGGACCATCGACCTTGATCAAGCCTCCACTATCGATCACTCACACGCTTGTATATACTGCGATACATACACACTGACAGGGCACGTTGATGACCGATACGCGAACTGCCAAACTGTTCAGGAACGGTGCCAGCCAGGCCGTCCGTCTTCCGTCCGAGTTCCGCTTCCAGGGAAGCGAGGTGTTCGCGACGCGCGATGACGCAACCGGGGACGTGGTACTTTCCGACCGCCCTGGAGCGAAAGCCTGGGGTGAGTTCTTCGAGCTGCTGCACACCGTCGAGGCGACCGAAGATTTTCTCGCCGGGCGTCCGCTCAATGTCACTGCAACTGCGCCAGGGGTCTTCGACGACGTCGAACCAGGCCGGACCGATGAGAGTGCGCGTTGACCATGCTGCACCTGCTCGACACCGACACCGTGAGCTATCTCGTCAAGGGGCGCGCACCCGAAATCGAAAGTCGCTTGTCCTCGATGATGCCGGCAATGGTCTGCATCTCGGTGATGACCCGGGCCGAACTGCAGTATGACCTGAAACGACTGCCCGGGAACCATCGCCTCCATCTCGTCATACGCCGCTTTCTCGGCATCGTGCGTACCTTGCCATGGGACATCGATGCCGCGGATTGGTACGCCGAGATCAGGCACCAACTGGTCCGCAGCGGACAACCCATCGGCGAGATGGACATGAAGATCGCCGCCCATTCGCTGTCGGCCGGCGCAGTACTGGTTACCAACAACCGCCGTCACTTCGAGCGCATTCAAGCGCCGATGATCATCGAGAGCTGGATGGAAGCCAGATGACGCAACTGTCTCGCTGCGGCGACACCGTCACAACCGGCAAGCTGCAACTGGCCGGCGAGCGGACCAACACCGTGTTCGACGAGGCCTGCGAGGAACCGTTGCGTTGGCAGACCACAGATGGCGAGTGGAAACAGGCAGCGTTGCCGCAGGTGATTTTTGTCCGCTGATCCGCTATGGGCACCTATTTACAAAATGGTCAACGAGCGCGAGACTTTGGCCGTAGCTGACCACTTCAACCCCTGGAGCGACCATGAAAGTTGCCACTGTGGCCGAAACGAAAACTCGGCTTTCGAGCCTGATTGCCGACGTCGCGGCCGGGGAAGACGTGCTGATCACCCGGCGCCGGCAGTCGGTTGCGCGCCTGATTGCGGAGCCGGGGCGCCCGGCTTCGGCTGGTCGGCATTGCGCACCTGGGTGGCTGCAGCGCCCGGCGAGGGGCTGAGCGTGGCGCAGATGCGCGAACAGGATCTGCTTTGATCTATCTCGATACGTCGGTGCTTGGCGCCTTGTTCTTTCGCGAAGCGGGCGCCGCGAGCCTGCTGGATCAGCTGGAACCCCTGCGTCGTAACGGTCTGCTGGTTTCGGCCTGGACGCTCACGGAGATGGCCAATGTCGGCGGTATCAAGCAGCGTACCGGTACGATCGACTCGGCGACGCGGCAACAGGCGATGGCGCAATTCCAGCGCTTCGTCCCGGCGGAGCTGCACACTGTCGAAGTCGAACCGACCGATTTCCGCAGCGCCGCAGTATTCATCGATACGCCGCTCGCCTTGCGCGCCGGTGACGCATTGCATCTGGCCATCGCGCATCGCCGTGGTGCACGGTTGGCAAGCCTCGATCGTCGTCTGAACGAGGCAGCAGCGCATCACCACATCACCTGCCTGGAACTGCAAGCAGCATGAGCAGCGATCTCTCCATGGAAGCGCCGCTGTCGAATCGATCGCCCGCGCCGCAACCCGAACTCTCAGCCGTCGTCATCCCCTTGCTCAAGGGCGTGCTCTACCGCGAGGCCGACCCCAAACTGTGGAGTGCGTTGCTCGACCTGCAGCCGCGGGTGCGTGACTACATCGCGGTGCTGGGCCTGGAGTTGCTGGTCGACGAGGCCGAGGGCTACGCCTTCGTGCGCTCGCGCAATGATGAAGATGCCGAAGCCGGCCCGGCATTGCCGCGTCTGGTCGCGCGCCGCCCGCTGTCCTTCCCGGTCAGCCTGCTGCTCGCGCTGTTGCGCAAGAAGCTCGCCGAGTTCGACGCCAGCGGCGCCGACACCCGGCTCATCCTCAACCGCGAAGAGATCGCCGAGCTGCTGCGCGTGTTCCTGCCGGCGGGCAGCAACGAGGCGAAGCTGATCGACCAGATCGACACCCATCTGAACAAGATCGCAGAACTCGGCTTCGTGCGCCGGCTGCGCGGGCAGGACGACATGATCGAGGTGCGACGCATTCTCAAGGCCTTCGTCGATGCGCAGTGGCTGGCCGAGTTCGACGCCCGGCTCGCTGCCTATCGTGCCCAGCTGTCCGGAGACGCCCCAACGCCGGGCGGCGAGGACGGCACATGAACGACTCGCTGGGCCTGGATTTCGTCGCCGACGACCGCCTCGCCGGTTTTCGCCTGCAGCGGCTGGAGGTGTTCAACTGGGGCACCTTCGATGCGCGGGTGTGGACCCTGGCGCTCGACGGGCGCAACACGCTGCTCACCGGTGACATCGGCTCGGGCAAATCCACGCTGGTCGATGCAATCACCACGCTGCTGGTGCCGGCGCATCGCATCGCCTACAACAAGGCTGCCGGGGCGGACGCGCGCGAGCGCAGCCTGCGTTCCTACGTGCTCGGTCACTACAAGTCCGAGCGTTCGGAGGCCGGCGGCAGCGCCCGTCCGGTAGCCTTGCGCGACCACAACAACTACTCGGTGATTCTCGGCGTGTTCCACAACGCCGGCTACGACCAGACGGTGACGCTCGCTCAGGTGTTCTGGATGAAGGACGCGCAGGGCCAACCGGCGCGCTTCTACGCCGGCGCCGAGCGCGCACTGTCGATCGCCGCCGACTTCGCCGGTTTCGGCAGCGACATCCTCGACCTGCGCAAGCGGCTCAAGCGCGACTGCGTCGAGGTCTTCGACAGCTTCCCGCCGTATGGTGCGTGGTTTCGCCGCCGCTTTGGCATCGACACCGACCAGGCGCTGGAGCTTTTTCACCAAACCGTATCGATGAAATCGGTGGGCAATCTCACCGATTTCGTGCGTCAGCACATGCTCGAAGCCTTCGACGCCGACAGCCGCATCCAGGCGCTGATCGGGCACTTCGACGATCTCAGCCGCGCCCACGAGGCCGTGCTCAAGGCCAAGGACCAAGTGGCGCGGCTCACCCCGCTGGTGGCCGACTGCGAGCGCCACGCCGCGCTGACGGCGGGGATCGAGGCATTGCGCGCCTGCCGCGCCGCACTGGCCGGCCATTTCGCCGGGCTCAAGCTCGGGCTGCTCGACCGTCGCGTCGAGAGCCTCAACGACGAGCACCGAAAGCTCGATGCGCAGGTCGTGCGCCTCACCGACGAACGCAACGCCCGCCTGGCCGGAGAACGCGAACTGCGCCGCGCCATCGGCGACAACGGTGGTGACCGCCTTGCGCGCCTGAAGGACGAGATCGTCCGGGCCGAAGACGAGCGTGCCCGGCGCCAGCGCAAGGCGGGCTATTACGCCGAACTGGTCGAGGCGCTCGGCTTGCAGGCCGCCACCGACGAGACCGGTTTCATCGCCCAGCGGGACGAACTCGAGCGGGAGGCCGAACACGCAGCCCAGCATCACGCCGACGTGCAAAACCGGCTGACCGAACTCGGTGTCGAAATGCGCCAGGGGCGCGATACCCACGCTGTGCTGATCGCCGAAATCGACGGCCTCAAGGCGCGGCGCAGCAACATCGACCAGACCCAGGTGGCGATGCGCGCTGCACTGTGCGAGGCGCTCGCGCTGGCCGAAGACGACATGCCCTTTGTCGGCGAGCTGATCCAGGTGCGCGAGGACGAGCGTGACTGGGAGGGCGCGGCCGAGCGCCTGCTGCGCAACTTCGGCCTGTCGCTGCTGGTGCCCGACCGCCATTACGCGGCGGTGGCCGACTGGGTGGACCGCACCCGCTTGCGCGGCCGGCTGGTGTATTTCCGCGTGCGTGACACAGCGGTGCGCGCCGCCGACCTTCCTGCGCTGCATCCGGATTCGCTGGTGCGCAAGCTCGCGCTGAAGCCGGACACCCCGTTCTATACCTGGCTGGAGCGCGAGCTCGCGCACCGTTTCGACGTCGCCTGTTGCGCCGACGCCGCGCAGTTTCGCCGCGAGACGCGTGCGATCACCCGCAACGGCCAGACCAAGTCGCCGGGCGAGCGCCACGAGAAGGACGACCGCCATCGCCTCGACGACCGCTCACGCTACGTGCTGGGCTGGAGCAACGCCGCCAAGATCGCCGCGCTCGAAGCCCGCGCGCGGGCAGAAGAGGCGCACATCGCCGAGCTTGGTGCCCGCATCGCCGCGCTGATGGCCCAACAGGAACAAGCCCGCCAGCGCCAGGCGCGGTTTGCCCGGCTCGGCGAGTATCGCGACTTCAGCGAGCTGGACTGGCAAGCGCTGGCACGTGAAATCGCCCGCCTGCAGGATGAAAGACGCCAGCTCGAAGCGGCCTCCGACCTGCTGCGCGAACTCAATGCACGTCTCGAGGCCCTGCTGGCCGCACTCGCCGAGCTGGAGGGCAGGCTGGACACGAAAAAAAGCGAACGCGCCAAGACCGAGCAGAAGGTCGCCGACCTGCACGCGCTGCGCGAGCAGACGCAGAAGGTCCTGTCCGAGGCCGATCCGGCGGCGCTCGCCGCACAGCGCGAGACCATCGAGACCTTGCGCACCGAGTTGCTGGGCGAGCATCAATTCACGGTCGAGACTTGCGACAACCGCGAGAAGGACTTGCGGGATGCCTTGCAGACCCGCATCGAGAACGAAGACAAGCGTCTGGCACGTCTGTCCGGGAAGATCATTCAGGCAATGAGCGATTACAAAAACGCCTATCGCCTGGAAACCGACGAGGTCGATGCGGCCGTCGAGACCGCCGCCGACTACCGGCGCATGCTCGACCAGCTTCGCGGTGACGATCTGCCGCGCTTCGAGGCCCGTTTCAAGCAGTTGCTGAACGAAAACACGATCAACGAGATCGCCAACTTCCAGAGTCAGTTGAACCGCGAGCGCGAGCAGATCCGCGAACGCATCGCCCGCATCAACGACTCGCTCACCCGGATCGACTACAACCCCGGACGCTATATCCTGCTCGAAGCCCTGCCCACCCAGGACGCCGAGATCCGCGATTTCCAGGCCGAGTTGCGCGCCTGCACCGAGAACACGCTGACCGGCTCGGGCGATGCACAGTACTCCGAGGCCAAGTTTCTGCAGGTGCGCCACATCATCGAGCGCTTCCGCGGCCGCGAGGGCCAGACCGAAGCCGACCGCCGCTGGCGCGCCAAGGTCACCGACGTGCGCACCTGGTTCGTGTTTGCCGCATCCGAGCGCTGGCGCGAGGACGACAGCGAGCATGAGCACTACTCGGACTCAGGCGGCAAGTCCGGCGGGCAGAAGGAAAAGCTCGCCTACACCATCCTCGCCGCCAGCCTCGCCTACCAGTTCGGCCTGGAATGGGGCGCGCTGCGCTCACGCTCGTTCCGCTTCGTGGTCATCGACGAGGCCTTCGGCCGCGGCTCGGACGAATCCGCCGAGTACGGCCTGCGCTTGTTCGAGCAATTGCGGCTGCAACTGCTCATCGTCACGCCATTGCAGAAAATCCACATCATCGAACCCTTCGTCGCCAGCGTCGGCTTTGTGCACAACGAGGGCGGTCGCGCATCGCAACTGCGCAATCTGTCGATCGAGGAATACCGAGCGGAAAAGCGGGCGCATGGGCTGGCGGTGGACTATGAACCATCCTAGCAGCCGGTCCAAGGGCCGCGCTGGCTGCAGGTTCTAGGATGGTTGATCGCCGCGAGTGGACCACGCCCGCGCAGCTTCGCGCCCACACCGAGAAGCTGTGGCAACAGGGCAAGCTGCTTGCTGCGTTGTGCGACGCTGATCCCGTGTTTCCGCTGCGGCTGCCGTTGAAAGGGCCGGACTCGCGCGCATTGTCGGATGACTTTGCCGCGGTTCGCACATGGAGCGCAGTCTTGCTCGGCGGCGAGGCCGGGCAAGGTGGAGACGGGTATCGCCTGGTGCTGCGCGAGGTGCGCCACCGTGTCATCGGCGCCAACCGCCTGCCAGCCGAAGCCTGGCTGGACACGCCGGACGATGCCTTCGCACTGATCCGACGCCAGCGCGAGGCACAGCGCTTTCGCACCACGCTGGCGTTTGTGCGCGAACGTGCGCCAATGCTGCTGCCCTGGCTCGCCCGTCGCCCCCTGAAAGCGCTGGAACTGGCCGACCAGTGGCCGCGCCTGATCGACGTCGTCGCCTGGCTGCAGGCCCACCCCCGCCCCGAATGCTTTCTGCGCCAGGTCGACCTGCCGGGCATCGACACCAAGTTCATCGAACAGCATCAGGGGGTGCTCTCGGAGCTGTTCGATCTCGTGCTTCCACCCGATGCGATCGAACCGGACGCTCGCGGCCAGGCCGGTTTCGCGCAACGCTATGGGTTTCGCGACAAACCCGCTCGCGTACGCTTGCGCGCGCTCGACCCAGGCGTCGCGCCCCTGTCCAGCCTCGTCGATCACGATCTCACGCTCACCGCCACCGACTTCGCGAGGCTGCGCCTGGCTCTCAAGCGCGTATTCATCACCGAGAACGAGATCAACTTTCTCGCATTTCCGCCTCACCCGAAGAGCATTGTCATTCTCGGCGGCGGGTACGGCTTTGCCGCCTTGTCCGGGGCAATGTGGCTACACGACTGCGAGCTGTATTATTGGGGCGATATCGACACCCATGGCTTTGCGATCCTTTCCCAACTCCGGGGGCGCTTTCCCCATACACGAAGCTTACTCATGGACCACGACACCTTGTTCCGCCACCTCTCGCAGTGGGTCAATGAGCCGGCACCCGCCCGATTCGACGTCCTCCATCTCGACCACGACGAAGCGGATCTGCTTGAGGCGCTCCGGGCCAACCGATTCGGCTTGGGCATTCGACTGGAGCAGGAGCGCATCGCCTTCGGCCACCTCACGGCCGTCCTTTCCGCCTTGCCAGCGCTGCGATAACCCCCCAACTTGCCGCCTCCGATGCCTCCGCGTCGGTCAAGGAACCGGCACCGCAAGCCATGGTCCGACCCACAGCGGCGCGCCGCGGCGCCGCAGCAACCGCCAACACGTTGTCCAAACGCAACTTTTTGCACGGATCGGGCTGGAAAACCTTGAACCCACCCCCCGTCTGTGCGACATTTCGCCCCTGTCGAAGTCACCCACCCCGACCTGACCCGGAGTAGCCCGATGAGCCGACTCGAGAACCTCTTCCGCCTGAGCGTCTTCGCCGCCGCAGTTGGCCTTGCCGGCAATGCGATCGCGCAGGAGCCGCCGCGCGTCCATTTCTACAACTGGAACGACTACATCGCGAACGACACCCTGCCCAGGTTCACGCAGGAAACCGGTATCTCGGTGACTTACGACGTGTACGACAGCAACGAGGTGCTCGAGGCCCGCCTGTTCGCCGGCAATTCCGGTTTCGACATCGTGGTGCCGACCAGCACCCACATCGCGCGCCACATCAACGCCGGCATCTATCTCGAAATCGACCGCAGCAAGATCGCGAACTACGACACGCTCGACCCGACCATCATGCGTCTCATCGAGGTGGTCGATCCGGGCAACAAGTTCGGCGTGCCCTACATGTGGGGCACTACCGGCGTGGGCTACAACGTCGACAAGATCCGCGAGATCTTCGGTGACGACGCGCCGACCGACTCCTGGGATCTGGTGCTCCAACCCGACAACATCGCCAAATTGGCCGGCTGTGGAGTCGCCTTCCTCGACGCGCCGACCGAGATTTTCCCCACGGTTCTCAACTACCTCGGCATGGATCCGACCAGCACCAACCCGCGCGACTACTCCGGGCCGGCGCTCGAGCACCTGATGAAACTGCGCCCGCACATCACCTATTTCCACTCCT
>CAYTAY010000048.1:8504-18490 GCA_964435845.1 uncultured Azoarcus sp. | reverse complement strand
GTCCAGAATGGTCAGCATGTAGGAGGGCGTCACCATGATGACCTGAGGCCCGAAATCCTGAATGAGCTGGATCTGCTTCTCGGTCTGCCCCCCCGACATGGGCACCACGGTACAGCCGAGCCGCTCGGCGCCATAGTGTGCCCCGAGGCCACCGGTGAAGAGCCCGTAGCCATAGGCAACATGCACCATGTCGCCCGGTCGGCCGCCACCGGCCCGGATCGAGCGTGCCACCACGGTGGACCAGATGTCGATGTCCTTCAAGGTATAGCCGACGACGGTCGGCTTGCCGGTCGTGCCCGAGGACGCATGAACACGGGCAATGCGCTCACGCGGCACGGCGAACATTCCGAAAGGATAGTTCTGACGCAAATCCTGTTTCGACGTTAACGGGAAACGCGCGAGGTCCTGCAGGCTTCGCAAGCCGTCGGGATGCACGCCCGCCTCGTCGAACTTCTTGCGGTAGTGCGCAACATTGTCATAGGCATGACGAAGGCTCCAGCGCAGGCGCTCGAGCTGCACCGCACGCAGTTCGTCCTCGCTGACGATTTCGATCGGTTCGAGCTCTGCCGGCCCGTACTCGTTGATGTTTTTCATTGATGTCTCCTCCGCGTGCGCTTCGGCTTCCCGTGTTTGCGCTCACCCCTGCTCCTTCACTCTGTTTGGATGACGGGACGTCCCTTCATCCGGTACGACTTGCCTCGCATGACGGCAATGAGCTCGCCGTGCTGATTGAGCACCTCTATGTCGTAGAGACCGGTACGTCCGGACGCCCTGATCTCCCGCGCGTTCGCGGTCAGCCGGTCGCCAGGGCGGCCGGGCAGCAAAAAGTCCAGTGCAATACCCGACGCCACCGTCTGTTCGTTGCACGCGTTGCAGGCATAGGCAAAGGCCGAATCCGCGATCGCCGTGATGTAGGCGCCATGGCAGATTCCGAAGCCGTTGAGCATGCGTGGCTGCACAGTCATCGCAAGCTTGGACCGACCCGGCCCGATGTCCAGCACATCTATGCCAAGGTCCTGCGCGGTGTTGTCCAGCACGAACATCGCATCGCGCACGCGCTCGGCGAGCGATTGCGCATCCGGCTCGCCGACCCGATCGCGCACGAATGCCTGTGGTTCATTCATGAAACTTTCTCCCTCCGATTGCCTTTCTTCGCAGCAGCGGCGCGCAGCGGTACCGCTCCTCGCGATAGTGTTCGTTCAGCCTGTCCAGCACAGCCGCTACGCGGGCCAGCCCCAGCATGTCCGCCCAAACGAGCGGACCACGGGGATAGTTTGTACCGTAGCGCATTGCCGCATCAACATCACGGGCAGTTGCGATGCCGCCCTGCACCATGCCAGCGGCCTCGTTGATGATCATCGCAACGGTTCTCAAGCCGATCAGTCCCGCCACGTCGTCGATCAGATTCACCGCCAGCCCTGCGCGTTGAAGCGTACCGACCACGCGGTCGCGCGCGTTCGCCGCGCACTGGTCCGCAGGCGCCATCACCAGTCGCGGCGTGCTTGCGTAATCCAGACAGAGGTCGAACACGATCAGATTGGGGCAGCCTTCATCCGCCGCGCGCAGGGTCGCGGTGCGTCCGTCGGACGGCACCAGGTGGGCACCCTCGATCTCGATCGACTCACGACCGGCACCCCCGCCCACGCGCTCGACGACCGCGACGGCTGCCAGTCGATCGGCAAGCGCGCGCAGTGACGGCTCGGTACCATGGAGAAGGACGCGCTCGGCACCTTCCCGCGGTGGCTCATCCTCGGGGCGGGGCGGGACCGCGCCCGCCCGGTAATCATGGACACCGTAACCGCTCTTGCGCCCGAGGCGGCCAGCCGCGACGAGTTCCTGCTGGAAAAGGCTGGGTTCGTAGCGACGATCGCCAAAACAGGCATCGAAAACCGAACACGTTACCGCAAAATTCACATCGTGGCCGATGAAATCCATCAGTTCGAACGGCCCCATTGGAAAGCCACAGCAGTCACGCATCGCTGCATCCAGGGTGGCCGGTTTGGCCGCGCGCTCTGCCAGTACGCGCTGCGCCTCGCCATAGAAGGGACGAGCGACGCGATTGACGATGAACCCAGGCGAGGAAGCGACGTGCACCGCGACTTTCCCCCAGGCGACTGCGGTGGCGTACACGGCGTCGGCCACGCCCTCATCCGTCGCGAGACCGGAGACGACCTCGACCAGCTTCATGCGCGGCGCCGGATTGAAGAAATGCATGCCGGCCACTCTCTCCGGCCGCGACAATCCGGCGGCGAGCGCGGTAATCGACAAGGAGGATGTATTCGAAGCCAGGATCGCGCGCTCGGGGAGAATCGACTCGAGCTCCAAAAACAAGGCGTGCTTGAGGTCGAGCCGCTCGAGGATCGCCTCGATCGCCAGAGTGGCGCTGCGCGCATCGGTCAGCTTGTCGATACCGTGAATCCTGCCGATCGTGGCCTCGGCTCGCGCTGCATCCAGGCGCCCCTTGCTCACCTGCTCGCGCAGACTCTCGGCGATCGCCGCACAACCCTTCTCGACTGCTTCCGGAGAGGTATCGAAAAGAAAGACCCGATGCCCCGCCAGCGCGGCGACCTGGGCGATGCCGCTGCCCATTGCACCGGCACCGACCACGAGCACATCGGTCTGCACGCTGACCGCCGACATGAATCAGTCCCCCTTGAAATGCGGCGCGCGCTTGTCGATGAACGCGGCGACGCCTTCACGGTAATCGTTGGAGCGGCCACAGACGGTCATCATGTTGCGTTCGAGCACGAGTTGCTCTTCGAAATCATTGGTCGAACTCGCCCAGATCGCCTTCTTGGTTTGCGCGTAGCCGAAGGTCGGACCGGCCGCGAGTTGTGCCGCGACCGCCTGCACCGTCGACTGCAGCGCATCGTCATCGACACACTTCCAGATCAGGCCCCACTGTTCGGCCTGCGCCGCGCCAAGCCGGTCACCGAGCAGGGTCAACCCGAGCGCCCTTGCCGGGCCGAGCAGACGAGGCAGAATCCAGGTACCCCCGGTGTCGGGGATCAGACCCAGTTTGCAAAAAGACTGAATGAAACTGGCAGAGCGAGCGGCGAAAACCAGATCACAGGCGAGCGCGATGTTCGCTCCCGCCCCCGCCGCGACGCCATTGACCGCCGCGATGACCGGCAAGTCGAGCGCGCGGAGCGCGAGGACCAGGGGCTTGTAGTTGCGTTCGACCGAGTCGCCAAGATCCGGCATGTCGTCGCCGGGCGCCACGTTACGGTCGGACAAATCCTGACCGGCACAAAATCCCCGTCCGGCACCGGTGAGGACCAGAACCCGCACCGAACCGTCCCGTCGGCCGCTCGCAACGCGCTCGAGTGCATCGCGCAGCTCCTGGTGCATCGTCTCGTTGAAGCTGTTCAACTTGTCGGGTCGATTCAGGGTGAGCGTCGCCACCCCTGCGCCAATATCCAATCGAATCGTCTCGAACGTGCCCGTCATCTCATCCCCCGCTGGGTGACCGTTTTCGCCGTAATCAGCGCCATCGGAGTTCTACTTCCGTTCTGGCTCCAGCGCGATCAGACGCTCTCGAAGGGCGTCATCAATCAAAGCGCCCGGCCTCACTCGAAAGAGACTGACCGATTAGTTGACTATAGTGCATGGATCCCTGCCTCTCGAATCCTGACACCACCTCGCCACATGCATGCTCACACTCAACCGGAATGCCATCCTTGCGCCTTCCGCTACCCGAACCATCTGGCGCACAATGGCGCAGGAACGAGATCGATCTGTGGCCTACGCAAAGCCCATTGACCGACCGGTCGATCAATAGTAATGTTGATCCAGATCAAAAATCAAGCTTTTTTTTGCAGCCCATAGAACGGCATGCTGCATCCACACCGTCATTGACGAAGGATGCGGCCCACAACCCACGGAGAGAACGATGACCCACCCGCTTTTTGAAAAACATCAGGCGACGCTCGATGCGGCGCTGGAAGCCATACGCACAAGGGGTTACTGGAGCCCGTATCCGGAAACACCCAGCCCAAGGTTCTATGGCGAAACCGCGAAAGAGGACGGCGAGCGGGCGATGCAGTCACGCATCGGCCAGCGCTTCTTGCTCGACCAGGCCGGCATCACGCGCTGGGTGGCGACTGAACGTTCTCCCTACGGCGTCACGCTCGACATTCACTACCCCGAATGCGACACCGAGGCCCTGCTCGAGGCGGCCAGCTCGGCACAGGCGGCCTGGCAGCGTGTCGGCGCCGCAGGTCGCGTCGGCATTTGTCTCGAGATGCTCCAGTGCATCAATCTTCGCAGCTTCGAGATCGCACAGGCGGTCATGCTGACCACGGGTCAGGGCTGGATGATGGCGTTCCAGGCCGGCGGGCCTCACGCGCAGGATCGCGGCCTCGAGGCAGTGGCCTACGCCTGGAACGAGATGAGCCGCATCCCGGCTGAAACGATCTGGGAAAAACCCCAGGGCAAAAACCCGCCGCTGAAGATGAAGAAGCACTTCGAGATCGTTGGCCGCGGCGTGGCGCTGGTGATCGGTTGCGGGACCTTCCCCACCTGGAACACCTACCCCGGCCTGTTCGCGGCACTGGCCACCGGCAACCCGGTGATCGTCAAGCCGCACGGCAACGCGGTGCTGCCTGCGGCGATCACGGTACGCATCATCCGCGAGGTGCTGGCCGAACAGGGACTGGACCCGAATCTGGTCAGCCTCGCAGTGTTCGAGAACCCTGCGAGCACCCGTGCGCTCGCCACCCACCCGGCGGTGAAATCCATCGACTTCACCGGCGGCAAGGTCTTCGGCCAGTGGCTCATCGACAACGCACGCCAGGCCCAAGTCTATGCCGAACTGGCCGGGGTCAACAACATCGTCATCGAATCCACCGACAGCTACAAGGCGATGATGCGAAACCTCGCGTTCACGCTGAGCCTGTACTCCGGACAGATGTGCACCACCACCCAGGCCATCATCGTGCCGGCCGGTGGCATCGAGACCGACCAGGGGCACAAGCGCTTCGATGATGTTGCGGCCGACCTCGGCGCCGCGATCGACAAGTTCCTGTCCGACCCGAACGTCGCCTGCGCGGTGCTCGGCGCGATCCAGTCCGAAGCAACACTCGAGCGCATCGCCGAAGCGGGTGAGTACGGCAAGGTGGTGCTTGCATCGAAGAAGATCGACCACCCCGAGTTCCCCAACGCCGAGGTTCGCACCCCGGTGCTGCTCACCTGCGAGGCGGCCGATGAGGCGAGCTACATGGAAGAGCGTTTCGGCCCGATCGCCTTCGTCGTCAAGGCCGCCGATGCCGAAGCGGCGACCGCCCTGTCCGAGCGTCTGGTCAGCGAACACGGCGCGCTGACCGTGGGTATCTACTCCACCCGGCAACCGGTGCTCGACGCGATGACCGAAACCACCTGGCGAGCCGGCGTGGCCTTGTCGATCAACCTGACCGGCGGCGTGTTCGTCAATCAGTCGGCCGCGTTCTCCGATTACCACGGAGTCGGCATGAACCCGGCGGCCAATGCGAGCTACTCGGACAGTGCCTTCGTCGCCAACCGCTTCCGGGTGGTGCAGCGACGCTACCACATCGAGTGATCGCGTCATGCCCTGTTACGAGATCGACGGCCTGCGGCCGGTCATCCATCCGCAGGCTTATGTCCATCCGGATGCAGTGCTGATCGGCGATGTCATCGTCGGGCCACGCTGCTACGTCGCCCCGCTGGCGAGCCTGCGGGGGGATTTCGGGCGCATCGTGCTGGAGGAAGGCTCGAACCTGCAGGACACCTGCGTGATGCACGGCTTTCCGGGCACCGATACCGTGGTCGAAGAGGACGGTCATGTCGGGCATGGCGCAGTGCTACATGGCTGCCGTGTAGGTCGCAACGCCCTGATCGGCATGAACGCGGTGATCATGGACAACGCCATGATCGGCGAAGCCGCCATCGTGGCGGCCTGTGCCTTCGTCAAGGCAGGCATGGAGATCCCGGCGCGCATGCTGGCGGCCGGCATACCGGCGAAAGTCGTGCGTGAATTGAGCGCGCAGGAAATGGCCTGGAAGGCCGACGGTACGCGCTGCTACCAGGGCCTGACCTTGCGCAGTTTCACGAGCCTGAGGGTCTGCGCGCCGCGCACCGAGATGGAACCCGGGCGCAAACGCTTCGAGTTTCCGGGCCTTGTGCCTCTCATCGACGCGAAAAAATCGGGCTGAGAACCGGCGTCTGCAGACGCCGGGCCCCGCCCGACCCAATGGGCCGGCTCCGCATGGCAAAGCCGCCTCTTCAGCGCATGAACTTTTCGTGCAGATTGGCGACCTGGTTGCGCGGTCCGCCGTCGAGACGCTCCTGCAGCCAAGCGAGCGCCTGTTCGCTGAAGGGCTTCACGATTGCGGGCGACATGCCCAGCGACTGAAAATGTCCGCCAAGGCGGGCGAATGTATCCAGACGGCTGCCGGGTATCTGACCGAAAATACCGTCGAGCAGGCCGATCACCCCGGCCCCGCCTTGCTCGGGAGATGCCCGCATCCAGTCGTCCACCGCTGGCAGCAACTGTTTGATCGCGTCAAAAGTCTCGGCCGCGCACTGATCCTTTACCACATGCATCAAGGCGCCGACGCCGCCCTCGGCCTGGCGCGCATTGACCTTGAGTTCGCCACTCAGACGTTCGATGAGTTCCATGATGCCTTCCTCCTCACTAACCGTTATAGAAACTGCTTGGGTGACTCCCTGGCTTCATTGTCTCAGCCGGAAGTGCCCGCCGCAACAAGCGGCACGACACAATCGGCACGAGACACAATCGGCACGAGACTGCACATTGCTTCACGCCGTCGCGTGGGACCGTCGGAGCACGCTAAAGTGCTGAGAAATCTTGCCGTACTTGGGCCTGAAGGAGGGCTCGGCATGTCCGACACCATCGCAGAGGAATGGTCAATTTGGGTGATGTCCGAGGAGATGCTGAGCATCCACGCGACGATCGGCGACTCGTCCCGCAATGTAGAGCGGCCGGGCAACCAGTCCGACCGGGAGGCCGAGGTCGTGGACCTGGTTGAGGACATCGCTGGCCAGACCAACCAGTGATCACCGAGGTTTCCCAGCTCGAGCGCGCCTGTCGCACGCTGGCCGAGGCGGTCGCCCGTTTCAGGCTCTGATCCTGTCCTCGCTGCCGCCGGGTCGGTTTCAGCCCGGCGTCAGGTAGAGGCTTTCCTTTACCTCCTCCATCACCACAAAGCTGCGCGACTCAATCGCTGCGGGCAGCTTGAGGAGGATTTGCCCCAACAGCTGGCGATACTCCCCCATCTCGCCGATCCTGGCCTTGATGAGATAGTCGAAATCGCCCGAAACCAGATGGCACTCCATCACCTCGGGAACGAATAGCAGCTCTTTCTTCACTCTGTCGAATACGTCGGCGGACTTCATTGACAGCTTGATTTCGACAAAAACGAGCAACGGCTTGCCCAGCGCACGGGGATCGACCCGCGCGTGATAGCCGGTGATCACCCCTTCACGCTCGAGGCGCCTGACCCGTTCGCTGCACGGCGTCGCGGACAGACCCACTCGGCCGGCGAGCTCGGTCATCGAAATCCTGCCCTCACGCTGCAGCAAGTCGAGGATCTTAAGATCGATACGATCAAGGTCGCGCATTCCTGCTGTGTCCTGCTGATGTACGGACCTTAATCCGCAGTTTCCACTGTCGTCAGGCTTCAATATAGTGCTTTCGCCTACTCTGTGCCAACTAAACTGCATTTCACATTGGTCAAACACAAGGAGACAGTGAAGTGAAGGTTATCGTGCTCGGCAGCGGGGTCATCGGTGTCACCACCGCCTACTATCTGGCCCGTGCGGGGGCCGAGGTGACGGTGATCGAGCGTGCCGAAGGGCCTGGCCTCGAGACCAGTTTCGCCAACGCAGGCCAGGTGTCCCCTGGCTACTCGACTCCCTGGGCGGCCCCCGGCATCCCGTTGAAAGCCATGAAATGGTTGTTCCAGCGCCACGCGCCGCTGTCTCTGCGACCCGACGGCTCCCTGTTCCAGCTGCGCTGGATGGCGGCGATGCTGGGCAACTGCACCGACGCCCGCTACCGCATCAACAAGGAACGCATGGTACGCATCGCCGAGTACAGCCGCGACTGCCTGCGCGATTTGCGGGACGAAATCGGGATCAGCTACGAGGCGCGCACCCGGGGGGTTTTGCAGGTCTTTCGCACGGCCGCCCAGGTTGCGGCGGCGCAACGCGATATCGAAGTGCTGAGTGAGTTCGGGGTCGCCCACGAGTTGCTCGACCGCGATGCACTCGCGAGCGCCGAGCCGGCGCTCGGTCGAGTGTCCGACAAGCTGGTCGCCGGCCTGCGCACCCTTAACGACGAGACCGGCGACTGCTACCTGTTCACCACGAGACTGGCTGAACAGGCGCGCAGTCTGGGCGTACAGTTCCTATTCAACACCCGGATCGAGTCCCTGCTGCGCAAGCACAAGCGGATCACTGGCGTCAGGATCGGCAGACCTGACGGAGCGACCGAGACCTTGCGTGCAGACCGCTACGTGCTCGCGCTGGGAAGCTACTCTCGTGACCTGCTCGCCCCGCTGCAGCTCGACCTGCCGGTCTACCCGGTCAAGGGTTACTCACTCACACTCCCCATCGTGAACGCCGACGCCGCGCCGGTCTCGACGGTCATGGACGAAACCTACAAGGTCGCGATGACGCGCTTCGACTCACGCATCCGGGTAGGGGGCATGGCCGAGCTCGCAGGTTTCGACCTGGGACTGAACCCCCGCCGGCGCAAGACGCTGGAGATGGTTGTCGACAATCTCTTCCCCGGCGCCGGCGACAGCGCAAAGGCGGAGTTCTGGACCGGCCTCAGGCCGATGACCCCGGACAGCACGCCGGTAGTCGGTGCGACTCCTTATCCGGAGCTGTTTCTGAACACCGGACATGGCACACTCGGGTGGACGATGGCATGTGGATCCGGGCGCCTGGTGGCCGACCTGGTGACCGACCGGCAGCCGGCGATACGGCATGACGATCTTGCAATCGCACGTTATGGCAAAGTAGCGGTTTCGACATCCAGCCGACAGCTCGCCTCTGCTCAATGAGACCCGCCCGCGCCCGTATCGATCTCGATGCGCTCCGTCACAACTACCTCCTGACCAGACAGCGCCATGGACGCCGCGCGCTCGCGGTGATCAAGGCCAATGCCTATGGCCATGGCGCCGTGCGGTGTGCGCAGGCACTGGAAAACCTTGCCGACGGTTTCGCGGTTGCCATCGTCGAGGAGGCGATACAACTCCGGGAGGCCGGCATTCGTGCCCCCATTCTGGTTCTCGAGGGCATATTCGGTGGCGACGATCTCGGCCTCGCGCTGCAGCACCAGTTATGGCTGGTAGTGCACCACGAGACGCAGCTGCGCTTGATCGAGGCGACACGAGTGCCTGACGGCGCCACGCTCGACATTTGGCTCAAGCTCAACACCGGCATGAACCGGGCGGGGTTCGAACCTGGCGACTACCGCGCGGCATGGCAACGCCTTCGAGCCTGCCGAGGGGTGAGCGACATCGTGCTGATGACACATCTGGCGCAGGCGGACGAACCCCAGGCCGGGGCGACCATGCGCCAGATCGCGCTGTTCGATGCTATCACCAGTGGTGTGCCGGGTGAGCGCAGCATCGCCAATTCGGCCGGAGTGCTCGCTTGGCTTGCCGCTTGCCGGGACTGGGGGCGACCCGGCATCGCACTCTACGGCGCGGACCCGATGCCGGGGGAGTCCAACGGGTTGCGCCCGGTCATGACCCTCGAGAGCGAGATCATGGACGTGCGTGACATTGCCGCCGGCGTCGCCATCGGTTACGGTGCGCGTTTCCGGACGCAGCGTGCGACACGCGTCGGCCTGGTCGCGATGGGCTACGCCGATGGCTATCCGCGCAGCGCCGCCGACGGCACGCTGGTTATGGTGAGCGGCGCCCGTAGCCAACTGATCGGGCGTGTTTCCATGGACATGCTCACGGTGGACCTCACCGATGTACCCGAGGCCGGGC
>CAYTAY010000048.1:0-8404 GCA_964435845.1 uncultured Azoarcus sp. | reverse complement strand
GGCGATGGGTAGTGCCCGATGCCTCCTGTTTCCGCTGAACTGCATGCCGAAGTGCGTGAGATCGCTGACGTGTGGGCCGAAGCGGCGATGCGCATGATGGAGCGCCTGCTCGCACGGCAAACTGCGCGGCGCCGCAGCGCAGCCTGAACCATCGCCGACCCCGGCGCGGACAGCGGGAATTTGTGCTGGCTCAAGGAATCATCTGCGAGCCGGCCCTAGCATCGCTCGATCCCAACCCTTTTGGAGCCACTTTGATGAACGAACTGCCCATTCTCGACAACACCGTTTTTTCTTTCGACGCGCGCGGCGTCGCCAAGCGCTTCCGCCACGCCGCAATCTTCGGCGCACTCGAGTCGCTTCAAGACGGCGAAACCATGCGTTTCGTCAACGATCACGACCCTCTTCCGCTGCTGCAGCAAATCGAGCAGCGCTACGGCAAACAGGTCAGCATCGAATACGTCACCCGCAATCCCGGCGAAATCGTCATTCATTTCACGATTGCGCTGGCCAAGCCGGAGGCAGTGCCGGCTGCCGCTGCATCGGGCACTCAGGCGGGCGGATGTGGTGGTGGTGGCGGCGGCGGAGGCTGCGGCTGCGCCGGGCAGTGACCAGCGCAGCTCTGCTACCAGCGCAACACCAGCCTGGCGCCGCCAGCCGGCGTCAGGTCGAGCCACTGCTCCAGCGTGCGCCCTTGATATTCCGCGGTAACCCGGTACTGACCGGGAGCCGGCACATCCACCAGTCCGATCGGGCCGCATGAGCGCTGAATCGACAGGCCTTCGAGCGGGGCTTCGATACGAGTGTCCACACCCGCGATGTAACTGCCATCCGCTGCAGCAAAGATCACAGTGAGCGCATGCGCCGGCTGCAGCGCCAGCATGCGGGTCGATTCGTCCTTGCCAATGCCGCCGCAGGCCAGTGTAATCAGCCCATCGTCTGCCCTCGCTGCGTGGGACAACACGGCGAACACGGCGAGGGTGGCCACCACCCACGCCCTCGGGCGACGAAACGACATGAAGGCCATCACTCTCGCACGGAGTCGATGACGACGCTGACATCCCTCGCGTCGACCGGGAACGCCTCGCTTGCGCCTTCGAGATCGCCCGGTCGGGCAGTGGCGTCACCGCTACGCGACAGCCGTGCCGCCACCACGACCTGTTCGGGCAAGGCCGACTCGGTCATCAATTGCACGCCGCGGAAGTCGAAAGCAGCCGGCAGGTCGGCCACCCGAAATCGGAGAGCGGCGACCGGAATACCGCCTTCAGCCGGACGTACGAAGACGAATATCGTCTCGTCCGGCAGCACCTGGTCGTGAAACTGTTCGGCCAGGCTCAGTGTACCGCTCAGGCCAAGCGCGGCGGCGGACGCCACCGGCCCTGACCCCGCTCCATTATTGCCGATCGGTGCCATCCCGGCGCGCGTCCTCGCCTCGTTCACACTGGACAGGACCTGGGTGTAGCCGTCTTCGGTCGGCGGGATCTGGGCAAGAATCTTCTCCCAGTGCTGCACTGCTAGCGCATACTGGCTACGCTGGAACGCGGCACTACCGGCCAGCGCCAGCGCCTTGAAGTTGTCCGGCTCCAGTTCGAGCGCACGGGCGATGAGTCGATCCGGTTCGCCCGAGAAGTCGCCATTGGTGCCGGCCACGAGGAGGTCCGCCCAGTCGACTAGAATCCCTGCGTCGTCTGGCGCCTTGTCGCCGATACGGCGCCAGGTCACAGCTGCGGCATCGACATTACCCATCATCGCGTAGGAACGTGCGAGCATCAGCCAGCCGGTCGGATCGCTCGGATCGGCTTCCAGCCGCTGCGCGAGTTGTGCGACCAACCCTGCCATCTCGTCGGTGGAGATTTCATGCGGTGGCTGACCGGCGATATTGACCGGATCCAGCGCGTCCGGCTCACCGATCCACAGATAGAAGAAAACCGCCAGCGCCGGAATCGTCAACGCGAGTGCGACTGCCGGAGCACGCGCTGGCGACATGTCGGAACCGTCTTCGGCTGCACGGCCCTCTTCCAGAGCCCGGGCCTCGACTTCGGTACGAGCCCGCTGGTACTCGGCCTCGTCCAGACGGCCAGCAGTGCGATCCGCATCGAGCTCGGCGAGTTGCTCGCGCAGTACGACGAGCGCAATATCGGCCTGACGCTGGCGCGCGGCATGCTCACGGCGCCGCCGGCCGAAGCCAAGCATGGGTGGCACGACGAACAGAAGCGCGCCGAACAGAAGGGCGGCGGCCAGAATGGTGAAACCTGTCACGGTTGTTGCTCCTGGGAATCAGACGGTGCGCCCTCGAGCAGAGCGCGTGCGAGACGACGGTCCTCGTCGCTCAACTGTGCCACTGGCTCGCCCGCTCTTCTACGCAGGCGAAACAGCAGCCAGCCGACGCCACCAAACAGGAAAAAGGCGGGGCCTAGCCAGAGCAGCGCGGTGCTGGCCCTGAAGGGTGGCTTGTAAAGCACGAAATCGCCGTAGCGGGCGACCAGAAAGTCGAGCACCTCGGCCTCGGACCGTCCGGCGCCAAGTTGTTCGCGCACCTGGGCCCGCAAATCGACCGCAAGCGGCGCGCGTGATTCGGCAATCGATTCGTTCTGGCAGACAAGACATCGCAAGTCACGCGAGAGAGCCATCACGCGGGCCTCGAGCTCGGGATCGTCGGCCATGGGCTGCGCGATATCGGAGGCAAAAAGCTGTCCTGAGGGTGCGATCAAAGCGAACAGCGCGATCACGGCACCCCGACGGAGTGTGGCAAATACAGGCATCCGATCAATCCGCACTGGACAGCTCCGCGATCATGGGCATCAGCACCTTGCGCACCGTGTCACGGTTGATCGGGCCGACATGCTTGTAGCGGATGACACCATCGCGATCGATGAGAAAGGTCTCCGGCGTGCCGTACACGCCGTAATCGATGCCTACCCGACCGTCGTTGTCGGTCACCGTCGCGACATAGGGGTTCCCGTGGTCACGCAACCACCGCTGCGCCGCGGCGGCCTCGTCCTTGTAGTTGAGGCCGACCACAGGCACACCACCGGTGCGAGCGAGCTCGACCAGATAGGGGTGCTCGGCGCGGCAGGATACGCACCATGAGGCCCAGACGTTGAGCAGCCAAACCTTGCCCCGCATGTCCTCGACGCCGAAGTGCTCGTCCGGTGCATCGAGCTTGGCAAGCCGGAAGTCCGGCGCCGGCTTGCCGATGAGCGGCGAAGGCACGACCGACGGATTGAGGGTCAGCCCGTAGCCGAGAAAACCCGCCAGTGCGAGGAAGATCGCCAGCGGTACGAGAAACTTCGCTTTCATTGCAACTCCCTGACCTCAGCCAGCCCGTTGGGCCGCGCCCACCGGGGCGGCGCGCTCGGCCAGACGGCGGTAGCGACGGTCGGATGCGGCGAAAATGCCACCGAGGCCCATCAACACGCAACCGGCCCAGATCCAGCTGATGAAGGGTTTGATGTGCAGGTTCACCAGCCAGGTTTCCGCGTCGAGCTGATCGCCGAGCGACACGTAGATGTCACGGAAGGGGCCGACGTCGAGCGAGACCTCGGTCATCGGCATCGCGCTGGCGACATAGAAACGCTTCTCGGGCGTCATCGTGGTCCATGGACGGTCTCCCCGGAAGACATCGATCACCCCTCGATCCGCCTGGTAGTTCGGCCCGTCTACCGTCTTCGCGCCACGAAAGACGAAGGTGTAGCCGCCGAGTTCGGCACGCTGGCCCTCGCTCATCCGAACGTCGATGTGCGACTCCAGGCTCCCGATCATCGTGACGCCGATGATGAAGATGCCGACCCCCAGATGGGCGGTCCAGGTTCCCCACCATCCGCCGGGAATGCCACGAAGCCTCACGCCCAGCGGCGCTCCGGGACGATCGGCGAGACGCTCTTGCAAGATCTTCGCGCTCGCCAGCAACACCCACGCTGCAAGCGAAAGACCCAGCACCGTGCGCCAGGTGACATGACCGATCGCGAACGCCCAGCCGACACCGATGACGACACTCAGGAGCAGACCGGGACCCACCTTGCGGACGATTCGCGAAATGCCGTCGCGCTTCCAGCGAACGAACGGGCCGACCATCATCAATATGACCACCGGCGTCATCAACGGCACGAACACCGCCTCGTAGTACGGCGGGCCAACCGAGATCTTGCCAAGGTTGAGGGCATCCATGAAGAGCGGATACAGGGTGCCCAACAGAACCGCGCCCGTGACGACCGCAAGCAACACGTTGTTGGCCAGCAAGCTGGAGTCACGCGACACCAGGTCGAAGCTGCCACCGCCCGCCAGCTTCGGCGCTCGCCAAGCGAACAGTACCAGCGAGAAGCCGATCACCAGCACCAGCAGCGCGAGGATATACAGGCCACGAGCCGGATCAACCGCAAAGGCATGTACCGAGGTGATGACCCCCGAACGCACCAGGAAGGTCCCCAGCAGCGACATTGAGAAGGTGCTGATCGCCAGCAGCAGCGTCCAACTGCGGAAGGCGCCGCGCTTCTCTGTGACCGCCAGCGAATGCATCAGCGCGGTGCCGAGCAGCCACGGCATGAAGGAGGCGTTCTCGACCGGATCCCAGAACCACCAGCCGCCCCAGCCAAGCTCATAGTAGGCCCAGCCTGAACCGACCACGATGCCGGCGGTGAGGAAGATCCACGCGACCGTGGTCCAGGGGCGGGACCAGCGCGCCCAGGCCGCATCGAAGCGACCGGTGAGCAGCGCGGCGATCGCGAACGCGAAGGCCACCGAAAAGCCGACGTAGCCCATGTACAGCAGCGGCGGATGAATGATCATCCCCGGGTCCTGCAGCAAGGGGTTGAGGTCACGCCCTTCGGCGACCGCCGGCAGCAGTCGCTCGAACGGGTTGGAGGTGAACAACGTGAAGGAGATGAAACCTGCGCTGATCCAGCCCAGCACGCCCATTACCCTCGCCATGAAGGCTTCCGGCAGGCTGCGACTGAAGATGCTGACCGCGACCGTCCACACCGACAGGGTCAGCGCCCACAACAGCAGAGAACCCTCGTGGTTGCCCCATACGCCGGTGATCTTGTACATCAACGGTGTCAGGGTGTGCGAGTGCGATGCCGCGAGCTTGACCGAGAAATCGCTGGTGATGAACGCGTAGGTTAGCAGCAGGTACGAGATGGCGATGAAGAGCAGTTGCCCTTGGGCAGCCGAGCGGCCCACGGACATCAGCGCGATGCGGTTCCTGGCTGCGCCGATCATCGGCACGGTCGCCTGGACTATGGAAAGAACGAGCGCGAGTATCAGCGCGAAGTGACCGAGTTCGGCAATCATGTCAGCTATCCGTTGGGTTCAGTACTGGACGGTCTGTTGCGCTTTGTGCGCCTGGTCCAGCGCGAACTGCGCCTCGACCGGCATGTAGTTCTCGTCGTGCTTGGCAAGCAACTCGGTGGCGCGAAACTGCCCGTCCTCGTCAAGGATGCCCTGCACCACCGCGCCCTTACCTTCCTGGAACATCGTCGGCAGAGAGCCACGATACGTGACCGGGATCACATGAGCGGTATCGGTGATCGCGAAACGGATGGTGTAGCCGTCTTCCTCGCGCATGATCGACCCTTCTTCGACCAGCCCGCCGATACGGAAGGCGCGCTCGACCGGCGCCTTGCCCGCGGCAACCTCGCTCGGCGTATGGAAGAACACCAGATTCTGCTGGAAGGCGGTGAGAACGAGCGCCACCGCGCCGATGAGCAGCGCACCTGCACCACTCAGCAACAAGAGTCGTTTGCTACGGGGTTTCATTCGAAGATCTCCTCAGTCGTACGCCGTGCGCCGGGGCCAGCAGGGGCTGCTCGACGCAGCCGCAGCAGGCGGCGCACGGTGTCCCTACGACGACGCAACACAAGGACGAGTTCCACCGCGACGCACAAAAACGTCACCGCATAACTGCCCCACACGAACAGGCCGTTGCCCCCCATGCTCCAGAAGGCGCTCCATGATCCCCACTCCATCATGCCCGGCTCTCCTGTGCATCGAGTTCGGCCTTGACCCAATCGGTGTGGCGCTCACGCTCGAGAATGATCGAGCGTACCCGCCAGAGCGCGATCGCGATGGTGTAGGCCCAGGCGGCGAGCGCCATGATGAGCATGCCCCAGAGCATCGTGGTCGCCATCGAGGGCGCCTGGGTCAGGCTTACGGAGGCGCCCTGGTGCAGGGTGTTCCACCACTGCACCGAGAAATAGATGATCGGTACGTTGATCGCGCCGACCAACGCGATGATCGCGCCGGCACGATCGGCCCGGCGCGAATCCTCGATCGCCGAGGTCAGCGCGATGAAGCCGAGATAGAGGAACAACAGCAGCAGCTGCGAAGTCAGACGCGCATCCCAGACCCAGTAGGTACCCCAAGTCGGCTTGCCCCACAGCGCGCCGGTCCACAAAGCGAGAAAGCACATGATCGCGCCGGTGGGCGCCAGCGCCTGGGTCATCATGAACGACAGACGGGTGTTCATCACCAGCCCGACCGCGGCCCAGAAAGCCATCACCAGGTAGATGAGCATCGACATCCAGGCAGTGGGCACATGGATGAAGATGATCCGATACACCTCGCCCTGCTGGAAATCGGTGGGCGCCACGAAGAAGCCGATGAACAGGCCGACCACTGTCAGAACCACGGCGATCGCGGCGAACCACGGCGCCAGCTTGCCGGCCAGAGGGTAGAACACAGGGGGAGCCGAAAAACGGAACAGTCCCTTGCCCTGTCCGCTTCTGTCTTTGTTTTCTATCGTCATTCCATTGCAATCCTCAAGGCCGCCGCACAGGCAAAGGGTGCCAGCGCGATGGCGCCCAGCAGGCCGCCTGCGAGCAACAGCATGTGCGCTTCCGCACCGGTGCCGCCAAGATGCGAATCCACCGCGCCGGCACCGAAGATCAGCACCGGCACGTAGAGCGGCAGCACCAGCAGAGCCAGCAACACACCGCCACCGCGCAAGCCCAGCGTGAGCGCCGCCCCCACCGCTCCCAGCAGGGCCAGGATCGGCGTACCGAGCGCCAAAGATACCGTAAGCACCAGTAGAGCGTCTTGTTCCACGTCAAACAGCAAAGCGAGTGCCGGCGCGGCGATCACGAGCGGCAGCCCGGTCACGACCCAATGCGCGGCAATCTTGGCGGTCACCCACAGCGGTGTCGGTTCGGGAGACAGCAGCAACTGCTCCAGGGTTCCGTCAGCGTGATCCTGGGCGAACAAACGGTGCAACGACAACAGCGTGGACAGCAAGGCCGCAACCCACAGGACTCCAGGTGCGATCGCCCGCAGCTGATTGGTCTCAGCGCCAACTCCAAACGGGAAAAGACACACGACGACGACAAAGAAGGCAAGCGTGACCAGCACGTCCGCCCGGCCGCGCCAGGCCAAGGTTAGATCACGCTTGAGTACCGCAAGAAAGGGACCCAACACAGAGTTCAACAGGCCACCTCCGCGAGATCGAGCACTGCCGGCGGGCGCTCGAAGGGCGCATCCTGATGCGTGGTGAGCATGACGATACCGCCATCGTCGCAGTGTGCCGACAAGGTCGAAGCCAGATCGGCCACCGCGGCGACATCGAGCGCGGTAAAAGGCTCGTCGAGCACCCACAGCGTGCGCGTAGCCGACAGGAACAGGCGAGAGAGTCCGACACGACGGCGCTGCCCCTGGGACAGCACCCGCGCCGGCAGGTCGAGCTGGGCGCCGAGGCCGATGCGCTCCAGAGCGCTGATACACGCCTTGTCGTCGACCGGCGTCCCGCTCGCGGCACAGGCAAAACGCAGGTTCTCAAGCGGTGTCAGCATGTCGTTGAGCGCGGCGGCATGACCGAGGTAGAGCAGTTCTCGATGAAACTCATCACGCTCCTTGGCGATGCTCGCACCCCTCCAGCGCACTTCGCCATATTCCGGCATCGCCAGCCCGCAAAGGATCCGCAACAGGCTGGTCTTGCCGACGCCGTTGGGACCGGCGACCCGCAGCAGCCGGCCGGAATCGACCGACATCGTCAGCTCCCGAAACAACAGGCGGTCACCCTTGAGACAGGCGAGATCTTTGACGTCCAGCATGGATGCAATCGCGCCCGAGGCTGGGCGCCGGATGTGCTCGTAAATTGGCAAAGGCGTGATATTACAGGCTTTCGGGGCGCCGATGGCGCAGACCGACTCCTTTGCCAGGGCAATCGCATGAATGTTGAGCAAGTACCATCAATCGACGATGTTCACAAGTTTATGCGCCGTAGGAGCCCGGCTTCGCCGGGCGATTCGGCCGCCGTACCCGCGTTGGGCGCTGCATCGCCCGGCATAGCCGGGCTCCTACGATGGCAGGCCAACCTGGATGGCATTCATGCGATGGCCCTGACCCCCACCTCCGACCAGGACACCGTCACCGCGGTCTCTGTAGGAGCCCGGCTTCGCCGGGCGATTCGGCCGCCGTA
>CAYTAY010000047.1:16810-18871 GCA_964435845.1 uncultured Azoarcus sp. | reverse complement strand
CAAAATCCGCCGGTGGTGACACTGTGGGGGTTCGAGTCCCCCTCCCGGCACCAAACCTTCGTGCGCATTTGCTTGCGGATGGCTCGAAAACCGCCGCTCGCTAAGAGCGCGCGATGATACCTCAGTCAGGCTTCTGCTCACAGCGGCAGCTTCGTTCCAGTCCCAGATGGCCTCATGGCGACCGTCATTCTCGCGGTTGTGGGGCGCAAATAGCCAGTGTGGCCGGATGCGTGTTACGACGGCTCACGGTGATCGCATAGAAGCTCTCCACCAGATCGAGCGGCTTGCCGATGCGGCTGACTTCATACTGGCGACAGATCTGGTCGGCGATGAGGTCGGGCGCCGGGAATACGCCAATGCCGGCCTGGCCGAAAGATTTCATCAGGGCGCTGTCGTCGAACTCGCCGACGATCGAGGGCGTGACGCGGTTGCGCTCGAACCAGTGCAGCAGGGGCTGGCGAATCGTCGCGTCCGCCCCTGGGAGCAGCAGCGGCACCCGGTCCAGGCATGCAGGAAAGTCGTCGCCGAGGGTCTCGGCGAGTCGTTTGGCGGCGAAGAGACTGATCCGGGATTCGACCAGTTTCTGACTTTGTCCGCGTACATCCATGTGGGTCGGCATCGGGCTGCCGGCGAGCACGAGATCGAGTTTGTGGATTGCGAGGTCGCCGAGCAAGCGTTCGAGTTTGTCCTCGCGGCAGTGGATACGGACACGCTCGCCAAGCTGCATGCTGGGGGCGAGCAGCAGCCAGGCGATGCTTTTCGGCACGACGTCGGCGATCCCGACCCGGAAGGGAATCATTCGGCTGCTGGTGCGGTTGGCGATCGCTTCTTCGAGTTCGGCGCCGGCTCGGAAGATCTCCTCGGCGTAGGCGAGCGCCGTGTGGCCGGTTTCGGTCAGCACCAGCCGCCTGCCCTCGCGGCGGAACAAGGTGGCACCCAGACTGGCTTCCAGAGCTGCGATCTGGCCGCTCAGGGTCTGTGGGGCCAGTCCGGAACGCTCGCTGGCCCGGGCGATGCCACCTGCCCGGGCAACGTTCCAGAAGTGATGCAGTTGTTTGTAGTTGATCATTGGATTGTTCGATAAAACCGGATAAATATTTCGTTGAACTCGTATATTATCGAACAGTCTTAGCCTTAGCATTCGATCAAGCATCAGGTGGCTTTGCCATCACGCCCGGGAGTGATCGCGGGCTCTCATTCATCATCTGGTTTCCGTTTCCGGGGCTTTGGCCACGAACGGATCTTGCAGGAGGAAGCGATTCCATGGACAACCGCAGCATGACGATGAACCGCGCCGAGGCGTCGGTTCTGTCGACCAACAAGGTCATCCGCAACACCTACATCCTGCTGTCGCTGACGCTGGCCTTTTCGGCGGTCGTGGCCGGCTTCTCGATGGCGCTTGGCCTGCCGCATCCGGGTCTGATCCTGACGCTGGTGGGCTACTTCGGTCTGCTGTTCCTCACCGCCAAGCTGCGCAACAGCAGTGGAGGCGTGATCGCGGTCTTCGCGCTGACCGGCTTCATGGGCTACACCCTGGGTCCGATTCTGTCGGCCTATCTGGCGTTGCCCAACGGTCACGCGATCGTGATGCAGGCGATGGGCGGCACCGCGGCCATCTTCCTCGGTCTGTCGGGCTATGCGCTGACGACCCGGAAGGATTTCTCCTTCATGGGCAGCTTCCTGATGGTCGGTATCCTGGTCGCCTTCCTGGCGGGCCTGGGCGCGATCTTCTTCTCGATGCCGGGTCTTTCGCTGGCTGTGTCGGCCATGTTCGTGATGTTGATGGCCGGCCTGATTCTTTATCAGACCAGCGCGATCATCCATGGTGGCGAGACCAACTACATCATGGCAACCGTGACCCTGTACGTTTCGATCTACAACCTCTTCACGAGCCTGCTACACCTGCTCGGCGTGTTCAACAGCGATTGATCCGGGCCGGCAACAGTCTTGCAAGGGCGCCTGCGGGCGCCCTTTTCGCGCCTGTCGGGCGGCGGCTGCCCGCCTCGATCGTCGGGTAATCGCACGCAGGAGCGGATCAACTGCGTGGTCATGGGGCTGACG
>CAYTAY010000047.1:0-16710 GCA_964435845.1 uncultured Azoarcus sp. | reverse complement strand
ACATGTAGGAGCTCGATTCATCGAGCGATCAAGGCGTGGTCATGGCACCCACGGCGGATTCGCCCGGCGAAGCCGGGCTCCTACGCGGGGTTTCAGGATCGGGCGATCAAGGTGTGGTCATGGGGCTGACGACATGTAGGAGCTCGATTCATCGAGCGATCAAGGCGTGGTCATGGCACCCACGGCAGATTCGCCCGGCGAAGCCGGGCTCCTACGCGGTGTTTCAGGATCGAGCGATCAAGGTGTGGTCATGGCACCCACGGCGGATTCGCCCGGCGAAGCCGGGCTCCTGCGCGGGGTTTCAGGATCGAGCGATTAAGGCGTGGTCATGGCACCCACGGCGGATTCGCGCGGCGAAGCGGGCTCCTGCGCGGGGTTTCAGAACGGGTAGCCTCGGGGGCGGCCACGCCAAAACGCGTGGACGGGTACAATGACGCACTTTATCTTTGGGGCAGGGCAGATGTTGAGAACCGCCTTTCTGGATTTCGAAAAACCGATTGCCGACCTGGTCGAGAAGATCGAGCAGCTGCGCTTCGTGCAGGATGATCCGGCCGTGGATATCTCGGGCGAGATCACGCGCCTGGAGAAGAAGTGTCAAGCGCTGACCCGGGATATCTTCGCCAAGCTCACGCCGTGGCAGATCGCCCAGGTCGCCCGCCACCCCCAGCGCCCTTATACGCTGGACTATGCGAAGCTGGTGTTTACCGACTTCCAGGAGCTCCATGGCGATCGCGTCTTTGCAGACGACCACGCTATCGTTGGCGGCCTGGCCCGCTTCAACGGCCAGAGCTGTGTCGTGATCGGACACCAGAAGGGACGCGACACCAAGGAGAAGATCCAGCGCAATTTCGGCATGCCACGCCCCGAGGGCTATCGCAAGGCCCTGCGCCTGATGCGGCTGGCTGAGAAGTTCGGCCTGCCCGTGTTTACCTTTGTCGACACCCCGGGGGCCTATCCCGGCATTGGCGCCGAGGAACGCGGACAGTCCGAAGCGATCGGGCGCAACATCTACGTGATGGCCGAGCTCAAGGTGCCGATCATCTCCACCATCATTGGCGAGGGCGGGTCTGGCGGTGCGCTGGCGATTGCGGTGGCCGATCGGGTGTTGATGCTCCAGTACTCGACCTACTCGGTGATTTCCCCGGAGGGGTGCGCATCGATTCTTTGGAAGAGTGCCGAAAAGGCCTCTATCGCCGCCGAGGCGATGGGCATCACCGCCGATCGCCTCAAGGGGTTCGAGTTGGTCGACAAAGTCGTCGCCGAGCCGGTCGGTGGCGCGCATCGCGATCATGGCGAAATGGCCGCCACGCTGCGCCGGTCCTTGCAGGAGTCATTGCGCATGGTGGCTGGGCTGTCGTCGGAAGAACTCGTTGAGCGTCGCCTGGAGCGGCTCATGGCCTATGGCCGCTTCAAGGACCGCGACGCTGCCTGAATTGCGGCTGGAGCAGACGGTTGCCGATGTGCTCGCGGCGGCGGGCATTGGTGCCGGGAGTCGGCTCTGTGTGGCGCTCAGCGGCGGGGTGGACTCGGTTGTCGCGCTCGAGGCGCTGAACCGCCTCGCGCCCCGGACCGGGTTCGAGCTACGTGCCGCCCACGTTCATCACGGCCTGAGCGCCCATGCGGACGCATGGGCGCTTTTCTGCGAGCGCTTCTGCGAGGCCCGGAGTGTGGCGCTCGATGTTTTCCGGGTGAGCGTCGCCCGAGACGACCCCGATGGCCTCGAAGGCGCAGCCAGGCGAGCCCGCCTCGCCGCGCTGGCAAAGATCGATGCTAGTTGGCTGGTGTTTGGCCACCACCTGGACGATCAGGCCGAGACGGTGTTGTTCAGGCTGGTCCGCGGCAGCGGTGTCCGTGGTGCGGCCGGCATGGTGGCGGTTGCGCCGGCCCGGGCTGGGGTTGCGGGACGCCTGCGGCCGTTGCTCGGCTGTCGTCGGCGAGCGATTCTCGATTATGCCCGGGTGCGTGCTCTGGAGTGGGTCGAGGACGACAGCAACGCAGATCTGCATTTCTCGCGCAATTATTTGCGGGCGGTCGTGCTGCCGACGCTGGAGCGCGGCTTTCCCGGGGCCGTGGATTCGCTGGGGCGGGCTGCAGAAATCTTCCGCGAGAGCGAAGGCCTGCTCGAAACCCTGGCCCAGCTCGACCGAGGGCGCTGCGATCCGGACCCCGAAGGCACGCTTGCAATCTCGCCTGTACTCGATTTGCCCGATGCCAGGGTCTTCAACCTGCTCCGTTTCGAACTGCACGCGCGCGCCCTGGCGGCGCCTTCGCGCAACCGGCTGGTCGAGACGTTGCGACAGCTTCGTGCTGCACCCGACCGGGCGCTGCATCTGCCTTTGGGTGCTGCGGCGTGTTGTGCCTACCGCGGGCGGCTGTGGATCGAGCCCAGTCTCGACCAGGCTTTCATGGCGGTGCCTTGGTGCGGTGAGGTGGCGCTCGCCTGGGGCGGGGGCGAGGTCGTTTTCGAGCGCGTGGTCGGCGGCGGCGTCGCCCTCGCACGGCTCGATGCGGCGCGCTCCGTGAGGCTGGCGCCGCGGTGGGAGGGGCTCTTGATGCGAGCCGGGCCGGGGCGACCTCGGCGCAGCTTGCGCAAGCTTTGCCAGGATGCCGGGCTGCCGTCGTGGATGCGGCACGGGCTGCCGATTCTGGAAGTCGATGGCGAGGCTGCCTGGATCGGGGGGGTGGGCGTTTCGGGGGACTTCTGCTGTGCCTCCGGGCAGCCGGGCATCCTGCCGGTGTGGCGTCGCTGAAAGACGATCAGACCGCAGCGTCGCGCAGCAGCTGAACCAGTTCGACTGCCGAGCGTACTTCCATTTTCTCGAAGATCTTCGAACGATGCGCCTCGACGGTGCGCATCGAGATGTTCAGGTCGTCGGCAATCACCTTGTTGTATTTGCCCTCGATGATGTGCTGCATGACTTCGTGCTCGCGGGCGGTCAGCAGGGCGAGCCGGCGACGGATTTCTTCACGCATGTCCTCGCTTTGTTGGCGCTCATGATCCAGCTCGAGGGCGCGGGTCACGATGGCCAGCAGTTCGTGATCGTCGAAGGGCTTTTCGATGAAGTCGAAAGCGCCTTTTTTGAGGGCCGAGACCGCCATCGGTACATCGCCGTGGCCGGTGATGAAGATGACTGGCAGCTTGCAGCCGCGCGCGGTGAGTACATCGAAGCATTCGAGTCCGCTCATGCCGTTCATACGGATATCGAGGACGATGCATCCACGCCAGTCGGGTGTCCAGGTCGCGAGAAAGGTTTCTGCGCTGTCCCAGGTTGTGCTGGGTAGTTTGCGCGACCTGAGCAGCCACTCGAGCGCATCTCGAATGGCCTCGTCGTCATCGATGATGTGGGCTGAGGGATTCATCGTCGTTCCATTGCGGACTTCGGTGCGTTCGCCGTGGGGGCGATCTCATGATCGATGGACGCAGCTCACTGGACCGGCAGCGAGAGCACGAAGGCCGTGCCGCCTGCCTCGCGGCGCTCGTAACTCAATCGGCCATGGTGGAGCTCGGCAATCGTACGACAGATATTGAGCCCCATGCCCATCCCCTCGGATTTGGTCGTGAAAAATGGCTCGAACAGCTTGCGGGCGGTGTCCTCCGGGATGCCGCTGCCCTCATCCGAAACCTGTACCGTGATGAACCCGTTGTCGGTCGCGGTGGCGATGGTGACCCGGCGCCCGGCCCGTGGCGTGTCGACCATCGCATCCATCGCGTTGCGAAGCAGATTGACGACGACCTGTTCGATCATCAGCGGGTCTGCGCACACCGTTGGCAAGCCGGACGCAAGTTCGCTGATGACACGCATGCCTCGTTTGCGCACATCGGGTTCGAGCAGCGCCAGCGCTTCCAGAATCACCGCGTTGAGGTCCAGCGGTTCGCGCTTGGGTTCCGAGCGCCGCACGAAGTCGTGCACCCGGCGGATGATCTCGCCGGCGCGTTGCGCCTGTCGCGCGATTTTGCGCTGGATATCGACCAGCTCCTGCGTGCCGAGGTCTCCGTCCTCCAGGCGGTTGAGGGTGCCGCTGCTGTAACTGCTGATCGCAGTCAGGGGTTGGTTGAGTTCATGCGCCAGTGTCGAGGCCATTTCACCCATGGTGATCAAGCGTGATGTCGCCTGCAGGCGTTCGTGTTGCTGGCGGGCCAGTTCGCGTGCGCGACGCTGTTCGGTGACATCCATCATCGAGCCCATCCAGCCGGTGTGACGGCCTTCTGCGTCGATCAACGGCGCCTCGAAGATCATCGCATCGAGCCGCTGCCCGTCCTTTCGCCGCAATTGCAATTCCACCCCTTCGGGAGGTGGATTGCCCGAGAGGATGAGGTCGTGCACCTCGACGGTCCGGTCGATGTGCTCAGGATCCCAGTAGGGCATCGGCGGCAGGCGGTTGATCAACTCGTCGGCACTGAAACCCGTCATGCGGCAGAAGGCGGGGTTCACATAGGTGATGCGGCCCTCGAGGTCGCGTGCGCGCAGACCGGTCATCAACGAGTCCTCCATGGCCTTGCGGAACAGGATCTCGCCGCGCAGCGCCTGCTCGGCTGCCTGGCGCCACCCCAGTTGCAGACGAAGCTGCCAGATACTCCAGACGATGATGCCGCCCAGCAAAAGGATCGAGGCGATGAGCAGCGCCGGTATCCAGCGGATCTCGTCCTTGTAGGCAGTGATTCTCAGGACCAGCCCATGGCCCGGCGGATCGAAGGCGATGCTGTGAGTCAGTGTGTCGGAAAGTGGCGCCACTTTCGACTTGGCCGCGATCTCGCGCCCACTCGCATCGATGATGCTGACGCGGTAACGCTCGGAAAACCACCACGGCAGTTCGCGGATGATCAGATTGCCAAGCGAGTACACGCCGACCATGCCGGCGATCGCACCGGTTTCGGAAGGGATCGGCACATGGGCTTCGAAATGATACTCGGTGCCGGCCACCTCGTAGGCCGGTCCGTAGACCGTTCGCCCGACACTGAGCGCCAGGCGAAACGTTGAGCGCGAGGGTACCGCGCCGCGCGACTCGCCGATCAGGTGGTCGTCGCTCAGCGGCGGCATGGCGGCGATAGCCTGGCCGCTGCGGTCGAGCCAGATCACACGGACAAGGCCGCTCTCGGGGCGGAGCAGATGGCGGAGCTTGGCCTCGGCTTGTGCGCTCATGTCGTCCTGGAGAATGGGCGCGAGCTCCGCAAGCTGCGCTGCGTTGCGGTCGAGATGGAACTGGAGGTTCTGCTCCATCCAAAGCACGTCGCTGATCAGTGTGTTGTGCTGGATCTCGCCGTCGTGCATCCGCGTCAACCAGATCAGGGCGGCGAGCGAGAGCAAAAACAGGACTAGCGCGGCATAAGGCAGTCGCAATTGCCAGGCGGTCGAGGGCGCTGCGATTGGACCAGTTTTTTCCATCGGGCGACTCGGTAGTTCACAATAGCGGGCAGATTTGCGCTTCGCGGCCCGGCGGGTCGTGGCTGGAGGTCAGGGGATGAAGTATCGCATGCTGTACGCCGTACTTGCTTTGCTGTGTTTGTGGGCAGGCCCCGCCTGGGCGGACCAGATCGTGATCCGCTTCAGTCATGTGGTCGCACCCGACACCCCCAAGGGCAAGGCGGCGGACTACTTTGCCGAGCGTGCGGCGGCATTGACCAATGGTCGGGTTCGGGTTGAGGTGTACTCGAACAGTACGCTGTACCGCGATCGGGAGGAGATGGAAGCGCTGCAATTGGGCGCGGTGCAGATGCTCGCGCCCTCCCTGGCCAAGTTCAGTGTGCTTGGGGTATCTGAATTCGAGCTGTTCGATCTGCCCTATATTTTCGAGGACAGAGAGGCGCTGGCGAGGGTGACCGAAGGGTCGATCGGCCGACGCCTGCTCGGCTCTCTGGAATCGCGCGGCATCAAGGGACTGGCCTTCTGGAACAATGGGTTCAAGTCCTTCTCCGCAAATCGCCCGATCCGCAGCCCGGAAGATCTGGCCGGCCTGCGCATGCGCATCCAGGCCTCCAAGGTGCTCGAGGCGCAGATGCAGACGCTCGGCGCGATCCCGGTGATGATGGCGTTTTCCGATGTCCATCCTGCTTTGAGTGCCGGGGTCGTGGATGGAACCGAGAACCCCCACTCGAATCTATACGCTCAGCGGATGCACGAGGTACAGCGCTATCTGACGGTCAGCGATCACGGCTACCTCGGTTATGCGGTCATCACCAGCAAGCGTTTTTGGGACAGTCTGCCGCGTGCGGTCAGGCGCCAGTTGGAGCAGGCCATGCGTGAAGCGAGCGAGTACGCCAACCGTATCGCCCACGAGGAAAATGCGCGTGCGCTCGAGGCGGTGCGGGCCGCTGGCACGACCCGTATCATCGAGCTCGATGCCGACCAGCGTGCCGAGTTTCGCAGGGCTCTGCTCCCGGTGCATGCTCTCATGGCAGAACGCATCGGGAGAGAGCTCATCCAGTCGATTTACCGCGAAACCGGCTTCGATCCGCAGCGCCATTAGCGGCGAGTTGTTTCCGCAAGCATTTCAGTTGCCGTGAGTGAGACGGTCCGAATTAGCTGATAAACTGCAACGTTTTGTTTTACATCAACCCATCATCGACATTCCGGAGAAGAACAGATGGCCATCGAGCGCACCCTTTCCATCATCAAGCCCGACGCAGTTGCCAAGAACGTCATCGGCAAGATCTACCAGCGTTTCGAAGACGCCGGCCTCAAGATCATCGCCTCGCGCATGATGCATCTGTCCGAGCAGGAGGCCGGCCAATTCTATGCTGTGCACAAAGCGCGCCCCTTCTTCAAGGATCTGGTGTCCTTCATGACCTCTGGCCCGGTGATGGTGCAGGTGTTGGAAGGCGAGAGCGCAATCGCCAAGAATCGCGAACTGATGGGTGCCACCGACCCGAAGAAGGCTGACGCCGGCACCATTCGTGCCGACTTTGCCGATTCGATCGACGCCAACGCGGTGCATGGCTCGGATGCCCCCGAAACCGCTGCGGTGGAAGTCGCGTTTTTCTTCCCCGGCATGAACATCCACTCGCGTTGATCGGGCGGATTCGGTTTTTCGCATGACCCAAGCGGCCAATCTCCTCGATTTCGATCTCGACGGGCTCGTCGCATGGTTTGCCGAGCGTGGTGAAAAGGCCTTTCGCGCGCGTCAGGTCATGCGCTGGATGCACCGCGAGGGTTGTGAAGATTTCGAGCGGATGACCGATGTCGCCAAGGCGCTGCGCGCGCGCTTGCAGGCCGAGGCCTGCATTCGCGCACCGGTGCCGGTGCGCGACAGCGTCTCGCAGGACGGCACTCGCAAGTGGCTACTCGATGTGGGCAATGCCAACGCGGTCGAGACCGTATTCATCCCCGAGGCCAGTCGGGGCACGCTTTGTGTCTCGTCTCAGGCCGGTTGTGCGCTCGATTGCGCCTTTTGTTCAACTGGCAAGCAGGGTTTCAATCGCAATCTGTCGGCAAGCGAAATCATCGGCCAGCTTTGGCTGGCCAATCGACTGCTGGGGGCGGCTTACGGCGCTGCGTCCGATGTCGACGACGACAAGGACAACGGCCGGATCATCAGCAACGTGGTGATGATGGGCATGGGCGAGCCGCTGACCAATTACGACAATGTTGTTACCGCCTTGCGTGTGATGCTGGATGATCACGCCTATGGTCTGTCGCGGCGACGGGTCACGGTGTCCACCTCGGGTATCGTGCCGGCCATGGACCGCCTGCGCGAGGACTGCCCGGTGGCCCTGGCGGTATCATTGCACGCGCCGGATGACGTTTTGCGCGACCGGCTGGTCCCGATCAACCAGAAGTATCCCTTGCGCGAACTGATGGCGGCTTGCCAGCGTTATCTGCAACGCGCACCGCGTGATTTCATCACCTTCGAATACGTCATGCTCGCGGGCGTCAATGACTCGGACGCCCAGGCGCGCGCGCTGGTCGCGCTGGTGCGCGAGGTGTCTTGCAAGTTCAACCTGATCCCGTTCAACCCGTTTCCGTCATCCGGCTTCGAGCGTTCTTCGGCAGAGCGCATCCGGCGATTCGCGAGCATCCTGATCGACGCCGGCATCGTCACTACAACCCGCAAGACGCGCGGCGAGGATGTCGATGCCGCCTGCGGTCAGCTGGCTGGCCAGGTGACCGACAGGACGCGCAGGATGATTCGATTGACCCGTGAGGTTCGAGCATGAAGCGCCACTTGCTGCCCCTGATGCTTTCATTCGCCGTTCTGGCTGGCTGCGCCACGACGCTGCCTGGTAGCGCCCCGACGACCACCGACCGCCCGATGCTGGATTCACCACCGGCCAACCAGGCGCAGGCACGGGCCATGGTAAGTGTCGAGCTGGGTACCGCCTACCTCGAGGTCGGACGTTTCGACGTCGCGATGGACGAGGCCAGAAATGCCCTGACGCATTCGCCGTCTTATCCGCCGGCGTTGCATTTGCTCGGACTGGTGTACATGTTCGTCGGCGACACCGCCGCCGCCGAGGACTACTTCCAGCGCGCGCTCCGCGCGGCGCCAAACGACCCCGATTTCAACAACAGCTATGGCTGGTTCCTGTGCGGGACCGGTCGTGAAGAACAAGGTCTGCGCCGGCTCGAGCTGGCTGCACGCAATCCCTTCTACCGTCATGCGACCCGTCCGTATACCAACGCGGGCCTGTGCTACCTGCGGTTGAACAAGCCCGAAGAGGCGCGCGAGCAATTTCGCCGTGCGGTCCTGATCGACGGCAACAATGCGCAGGCCCTCTACAACATGGCCGAAATCGACTATCTGCGCGGTGATTTCGCCTCGGCCCGTGCGCTCATGGTTCAATTTCACCAGCAGCTCGAGCCGACCGCCGAGACCGTATGGCTAGGCTTGCGTGCCGAGCGGCGGCTTGGCAACCGTGAGGCCGAGGCAAGTTATGCCGCGCAGCTGTCCGGGCGTTTCCGTGATTCGCCTGAATACCAATCGATGATGCGGGGTGATTTGCAGTGAGTGAGACCGATCAGGAACAGTTTGCGGCTCCGGTTTCGATAGGCGCCATGTTGCGCCAGGCGCGCGAGCGACGGGGCGAAACCCTGTCCGATGTTGCGCATGCCTTGAAGCTCTCTCCCTACCAGATCGATGCACTCGAGCAGGAACGCTTCGACATGCTTCCGGGACCGGCCTTCGTGCGCGGTTTCCTGCGCAACTTCGCGAGGTATGTGCGACTCGACCTCGATGCACGCATCGCCGCGCTCGAATTGGGCGAGGCCACACCTGGCACACGCCTGTCCACAGTGACCAATGCCTCCGGCGAGATACCAGTGGGTGGTGCGCGCGCGCGCAAGGGTGTCAAGCCCGCGATGGTGGTTGTTGCCGGCATGACCTTGGCGCTCGGTGCCGGATGGTACTTCGACTGGTTCAAGGTCGATGAACCGCCGCAATCGGTCGCGCCGCGCGGGGAGCTTGAGCCCCTGGCCTTGGCGCCTTTGGCCGAGGCGCCGAGGCTCGGTGTTGCGGAAACGCCGTCGCTGATGTCGATTCCCACCGCGTCGGACGTGGCAACGCTGAGCCCGGGCGCGCCAGCCGAGGAGGGTGCCACCGAGGCGCCTCTGGGCGACGTGGAACCCGAAGCCCCGGCGGTCGAGGCCCCGGCGGTCGAGGCGGGTGAGGACGAGCCAGGTGAGCCCTTGGCAGCCTCCGACACCTCGGCCACGCCCGCGACGACGGAGGCGGTCGAACTCGAAGTCGGCGCGGGCCGCTTGTCTTTCTCGCTGCGTGGTGAGTCGTGGATTCAGGTGCGCGATCGCGACGGAGTGCCCCTTTACACGGGCACGGGTGCGCCGGGTTCCAGCCGTGTGGTTCAGGGTCAGCCCCCGTTCGCCATCGTCGTGGGCAATGCGGCGATGGTGTCTCTTGAGTTCAACGGCCAGCCGGTGGATCTGGCGCCCCATATCAGTCCGGGCGGTGTGGCCCGCTTGACCGTGCAGTAAGCGCTCAGGATGCAGCCCAACATGAACAATATCGCCGCTTTTGGCGCAATGCCCCGCCGCAAGACCCGGCAGGTGCGTATCGGCGCGGTCAGCGTCGGTTCCGACTCACCGGTGACGGTGCAGTCGATGACCAACACCGATACCGCCGACGTGCTCGCCACTGCCATGCAGGTGGCCGAACTCGCACGCGCCGGCTCGGAGTTCGTGCGTATCGCGGTGAACAACGACGCGGCTGCGCGTGCGGTACCGCATATCCGCGACCGTCTGCTGGCGCTGAACATGGATGTGCCGCTGGTGGGCGATTTTCATTACAACGGCCACAAACTGCTGACCGACCACCCTGTCTGCGCCGAGTCGCTTGCAAAACTGCGAATCAACCCGGGCAACGTCGGTGCAGGGTCCAAGCGCGACCCGCAATTCGCAGCCATCGTGGAGATCGCCTGCCGCTACGATAAACCGGTACGGATCGGCGTGAACTGGGGCAGTCTCGACCAGTCGGTGCTGGCCCGCGTGATGGACGAGAACGCGCGGCTCGCCGAGCCTCGGGATGCAGGTGCGGTGATGCGCGAGGCCCTGGTGGTGTCGGCGCTGGAATCGGCAACCAAGGCCGAGGAGTACGGCCTGGGCAGCGACCGCATCATTCTCTCGGCCAAGGTTTCGAGCGTGCAGGATCTGATCTCGGTCTATCGCGAGCTTGCGCGCCGCTGTGACTATCCGCTTCACCTGGGGCTGACCGAGGCGGGAATGGGCTCCAAGGGCATTGTCGCCTCGACGGCGGCCTTGTCGGTGCTGTTGCAGGAGGGCATCGGCGACACCATCCGCATCTCGCTGACGCCGCAGCCAGACGGCAAGCGCACCGAGGAGGTGGTGGTTGCGCAGGAAATCCTGCAGACTATGGGGCTTCGCGCCTTCACTCCGATGGTGACCGCGTGCCCGGGCTGCGGCCGCACAACCAGCACGTTTTTCCAGGAACTCGCTGCCAGCATCCAGGCGCATGTGCGTGAGCAGATGCCGGTATGGCGCGAGCAGTTCGATGGTGTAGAGAACATGACTCTGGCAGTGATGGGTTGTGTCGTCAACGGACCCGGAGAGAGCAAGCATGCCAACATCGGCATCTCGCTGCCTGGCACCGGCGAGAGCCCGGCCGCGCCGGTGTTCATAGACGGCGCCAAGGCGGTCACCCTGCGGGGTGACAACATCGCCGCCGAGTTTCGTGCCATCGTCGACGATTACGTCCATACCCGCTACCCGAGAAGGGCGGGCGAACGCCCGTGAGAATCCAATGAGTCGAGCTTTGCAGGCGGTCCGGGACTGGCTGAGGAGCTACGGCTACCGGCCGATCCGCATGCCCATCGTTGAGCCGACGCCGCTGTTCAGGCGCGCCATCGGCGAAGTCACCGATATCGTCGAGAAGGAGATGTACTCCTTCGTCGATGCTCTCAACGGTGAACACCTCACCCTCCGGCCGGAGGGCACTGCCTCATGCGTGCGCGCAGCCATCCAGCACAAGATGCTGCATGTCGGGCCACAGCGGCTGTATTACCACGGCCCGATGTTTCGGCACGAGCGTCCGCAAAAGGGGCGCTACCGCCAGTTTCACCAGATCGGTGTCGAGGCGCTCGGCTTGGCGGGGCCGGACATCGATGCCGAACTCATCCTGATGTGTGCCCGCCTGTGGGATGACCTCGGTCTGGTGGATGTCCGGCTCGAGCTCAATTCGCTTGGCTCGAGCGAGGAACGTGCGGCGCATCGCCAGGCGCTGATCACCTACTTCGAGCGCCATGTCGATGTGCTCGACGACGATGCCCGCCGTCGGTTGCACAGCAACCCGTTGCGCATTCTCGATACCAAGAACCCGGCCATGCAGGAACTGGTCGAGGCGGCGCCCAAGCTCGGCGACTACCTCGGTGACGAGTCCCTGCACCATTTCGAAGGCGTCAAGGCAATCCTCGCCGAGGCCGGCATTCCTTACCGCATCAACCACCGTCTGGTGCGCGGACTCGACTACTACAATCGCACGGTGTTCGAGTGGGTGACCACGCGTCTCGGCGCGCAGGGTACGGTATGTGCCGGTGGGCGCTATGACGGCCTGGTCGAGATGCTCGGCGGCAAGCCGGCACCCGCTGCCGGCTTCGCGATGGGCGTCGAGCGCCTGCTCGCGCTGTGGCGCGAAGGGGAAGCCGAAACGGTGCCCTTGTCGCCGGATGTATATGTGGTGCACGTCGGTGAAATGGCCGGCCGGGTGGCTTTTCGTGCTGCCGAAGCCTTGCGGGATTGCGGTTTTGCGGTCATCACGCATTGCGGCGGCGGTAGTTTCAAGTCACAAATGAAGAAGGCCGATGCGAGCGGTGCCGCGCTGGCGGTGATCATCGGTGAGGACGAGGCGCGGGCCGGCGAAGCCGGCCTCAAGCCCTTGCGGGGTGCCGGCGCCCAGCAGCGTATCGCACTCGAACGGATCGCCGAGGCGGTCGCTGACACCTTATTTAATGAGGAAGAGGAAGCAGATGGCGGTATATGACCTCGAGGAACAGGAACAGCTTTCCAAGATCAAGGCCTGGTGGGAGGAGTACGGCAAGTTCGTCACCGCCATCGCGGTTGCGGCCGCGATTGCCTCGGTGAGCTGGCAGGGTTTCAACTGGTACCAGAACAAGCAGGCGCACGCGGCGGGGTCGCTTTATTTCCTTGTCCAGCAGGCGATCGAGCAGGGTGATGCGGCGCGGGCGCGCGAGGTCACCGGCCAGATCATCGAGCGCCACGGCAAGTCGCCGTATGCCGCAATGGCGGCACTGATGTCCGCTGGACTGCAGTTCGAGGCCGGGGATTATCAAAATGCCCGGGCGCACCTCGAGTGGCTCAAGCAGCAGGCTGGGAATCCAGTGCTCATCGAAATCGCCTCCCTCCGCCTTGCCACCGTGAGGCTTGCCGAAGGAGATGCCGATGCCGCGCTGGCAGAGCTGAACTCGGTGGTGCCCGGTGCGCTCAAGGCGCGCTTCGAAGACCTCCGCGGGGATATCCTGACCTTGAAAGGTGATCGCGAGCAAGCCATCGTCGCCTATCGTGCAGCGCTCGAGGCCTTTGCCACGTCGCCGGCCGAGGGCGCTGACGCCCTGCGCGAAGTCACCCGCATCAAGCTCGAATCTCTGGAGAATTGAGGCTTATGAAGACCATGACCCGGTCCCTGCTGCTGCTCGCGGCGGTCTCGCTGTTGGGCGGTTGCTCCTCGCTGAACCCGTTTTCTTCCAAAGCGCCAAAACCTGCGGAACTCGTGAGTTTCCAGCCGGACGCCGAGTTGCGCTCGCTGTGGCAAGTCCGTGTCGGCTCTGCCGGCAATTACGTCTTCCATCCAGCGGTGATCGACGGTGACGTGTATGCCGCCGCTCACGATGGTTCGCTGATGCGGGTGTCCGACGGTCGCGTCGTGTGGCGTGCGAATGCCGGCGCACGCCTGTCGGCAGGAGCCGGCTCAGACGGGCGCGTTGCCGCAGTGGTCACCGTGGGCGGTGATGTCGTGGCATTCGATGCGAGCAATGGCGCAGAACGCTGGCGCGCATCGGTCGGAGCCGAGGTTCTGGCGCCGCCCGCCGTGACCGCTGCAGCCGTTGTCGTGCGGGCTTCGGACCATCGTGTCACCGCCTTCGACGTGAACGACGGTCGCCAGCTATGGACCTTCGAGCGAGCCACCCCGGCGCTGGCGCTGCGCAGCTCCGCTGGCATGCTGAGCGACGGGCGGGTTGCGATCATCGGCTATCCGGGTGGCAAGCTGGTTGCACTCGATACCGTCAATGGCGCGCCGCTGTGGGAGCTCACGGTCGCCACCCCGCGCGGTGTCACCGAACTCGAGCGTATCGCCGACATCGCCGGCACCGCGGTGGTGAGTCGCCGCGAAATCTGCGCGGTGGCGTTCCAGGGCAGGGCGACTTGTTTCGACCTGGAGAGCGGCAATGCGATCTGGTCGCGTGAGTTCTCGAGCGCGGTCGGCATGGACCGGGATACCCGCCTGGTCTTCATCACCGATACCGCCGACGCAGTCCATGCCCTGGATGCCTTCAGTGGCTCGAACGTCTGGAGGCAGGATGCCATGACCCGGCGCAAGGTGTCCCGCCCGGTTGCCCTCGACGACTTCGTCGCAGTCGGTGACCTCGAAGGCTACATCCATCTGCTGCATCGTGAAACAGGCCGATTCGCGGCCCGCACGCGCGCCGACAGCAGCGCGATCGTCGCGGGGCCGCAGCGCCTGCCGGGGCAGCAGCGGTTCGTCGTGCAGACGCGCGACGGCAGCCTCGTGGCCTACGAGGCCCGTTGACGGAAAATCAGGTGAAACCGACTCTAGTTCTGGTGGGCCGGCCGAATGTCGGCAAGTCGACCTTGTTCAACCGCCTTACACGCAGCCGTGATGCGCTGGTCGCCGATCAGCCCGGCCTGACGCGGGATCGGCACTACGGCATTGGGCGCGTTGGCGAACGCGATTATTTCGTGGTGGATACCGCCGGCTTCGATCCGGCTGCCAAAGATGGCATCATGCACGAGATGGCGCAGCAGGCCGAACAGGCGATTGCGGAGGCGGATGCGTTGCTCTTCCTGGTCGACGGGCGGGCCGGCATGACGCCCCACGACCAGTTGATCGCCGAGCGTCTGCGCCGGGCCAACCGGCCGGTCTATCTCGTGGTCAACAAGGCCGAGGGCATGAATCGCGCGCTCGCGGCGTCCGAGTTCCATGCGCTCGGCCTTGGCGATCCGTTGGCGATTTCGGCCTCGCATGGAGATGGCGTCAAAGAGTTGGTCGCCCTCGTTCTCGATCCATTTCCGGAGAGTGAGGACGACGCTGATGAGGCGGCTGACAAGGCCCCGCGCATCGCTATCGTCGGTCGCCCCAACGTCGGCAAGTCGACCCTGGTGAACGCACTGCTCGGCGAGGAGCGTGTGATTGCCTTCGACATGCCGGGTACGACCCGCGACGCAATCGCAATTCCATTCGAGCGCAACGGCAAGCGATACACCTTGATTGACACCGCCGGCCTGCGCCGCCGCGGCAAAGTATTCGAAGCGGTCGAGAAGTTTTCGGTGGTCAAGACGCTGCAGGCCATCGAGCGCTGCAATGTAGTGGTTCTGGTGCTCGATGCCGCGCAGGACATTTCTGACCAGGATGCGCATATCGGCGGTTTCGTGCTGGATTCGGGGCGGGCCTTGGTCGTGGTGGTGAACAAGTGGGATGCAGTCGACGACTATCGCCGCCAACAGGTCAAGGCGGATATTTCGCGCAAGCTCGGATTTTTGTCATTCGCCCGCTTTCATTACGTCTCAGCACTCAAGGGCAGTGGTATCGCGGTCGTGCTCAAGTCGGTCGATGCCGCGTTTGCTGCGGCGATGTCGGATCTGTCGACGCCGCGACTGACGCGCACGCTCCAGGCCGCAGTGGCAAAACAGGCGCCCCCCCGCCACGGGGTGTTCCGGCCGAAGATGCGCTACGCGCACCAGGGCGGGAGCAATCCACCGGTGGTCGTCATCCACGGCAGTGCGCTCGTGCATGTTCCGGCCTCCTACGTACGATTTCTCGAGCGCAGTTTCATCGAGGCATTCAAGCTGCAGGGTACGCCTCTGCGCATACAATTCAAAACGGCGCACAATCCATACGCGACCAGACAATGACATCCACACCCGGAAGACGTGGCGAACTGTTTTGTGGCAGTGCACCATGATTTCCGTTACATTCACAAGAACGAAAAGTTCGAGGATTCGAAAATGAGCAATAAAGGGCAACTTCTACAAGACCCGTTTCTGAATACGCTGCGCCGCGAGCACATCCCGGTCTCCATTTATCTGGTCAATGGCATCAAGCTCCAGGGCCAGATCGAGTCTTTCGACCAGTACGTCGTCCTGCTGCGCAACACCGTCACACAGATGGTGTACAAGCATGCGATCTCAACCGTCGTGCCCGTACGTCCGGTCAATTTTCAGCAACAGGATCCGGATGCGAACTGATCGCCCCAGCGCGGGCACTGTTGATGTTTGAGCGTCCGGCCTCGGGCGAGAAGGCGGTTCTGGTCCAACTCGACCTCGATCAGGGCGAACTCGGGGAGCGCCTCGGCGAGCTCAAGTTGCTCGTCGCGAGTGCCGGCGCCAGTGTCGAGGCAGTCGTCACCGGCAGGCGAGCAAGCCCGGACCCCGCGACCTTCGCCGGTCGTGGCAAAGTCGAGGAAATTGGCGCTACGCTCGCCGCTCATGGTGCCGACCTCGTGGTTTTCAATCATGCCCTCGCGCCCGGGCAGCAGCGCAACCTGGAGCGTGCGTTGCAGTGCCGGGTCATCGATCGCACCGCGCTGATCCTCGATATCTTTGCGCTGCGCGCGCGCAGCCACGAAGGCAAGCTTCAGGTCGAGCTTGCCCAACTCGAGCATTTGTCCACCCGCCTGGTGCGCGGCTGGACCCACCTCGAGCGGCAGAAAGGTGGCATTGGCTTGCGCGGCCCCGGTGAGAAGCAACTCGAGACCGACAGACGGTTGCTCGGTGCGCGGGTGAAAATGCTCAAGGCCCGGCTGCTCAAGACCGAGCGCCAGCGCAAGGTCAGGCGGCGTGGGCGCGAGCGGGGCAACGTCCTGTCGGTGTCGCTCGTCGGATACACCAACGCCGGCAAGTCGACGCTGTTCAATGCGCTCACCAAGGCCGGTGCGTATTCGGCCGATCAGCTTTTCGCTACCCTGGATACCACCTCGCGTCGCCTTTACGTGGGCGAAGCCGGGAACGTTGTGCTGTCCGACACGGTCGGATTCATTCGTGATCTTCCGCATGC
>CAYTAY010000046.1:0-18907 GCA_964435845.1 uncultured Azoarcus sp. | reverse complement strand
GCCTGGCGGGCAGGCCGCCCGGATCGCTCAGCGCCCACAGCAGGCGGCCGACGAAATCGTCCTGCCGGGTACTAGCCAAGGGGCGTGCCATGGCGCACTCGACCACGATGCGCTCCTTGCCGCGCACGCCGTCGCGGTAGGTTTCGGACCAGGCGCGCAGTGTCTTGTGCAGGTAGGCGTGCCGGTTGTGCTCGCGGTAGAGGATGGGCGTGACGTTCTTGGCCCGCCATTCGTTGGCCCGTTCCTCTTCCTTGCCTTTGGAGAAACTGCCGAAGGCGAACATCTCCGGCGGCGACTCGCCCAGCAGACGGTCGGCCGCGAGTGCGTCCATCATGTAGCGCAGCACCGGGTCGTTGATGCTGTAACCCACGAAGCACACGGTGTAGTTGCGGAACAACTCGCTGACGAAACGCGCCGCCCAGCGTTCGGTGAGATAGGCCAGGCCGAAATCGCCGCTGGAGACGACCAGCCGATCCAGCTCGCTCGCGGTCGGTGTGGCACTGAGCAGGCCATGCAGATACACCAGACCATCCCAGCGGTTCTTCGGTACCGGCAGCAGTGGTGCCTGAAAGCGCTCGATGGGCAGGGACTTCGCCGCAATCACCTCTTCGAAAAGGCGATCGAAGTTGGTGGTAATGAGGCGGGTCTGGCCGTTGCGGCACTTGCCCAGCGTCAGCAAGGCTTCATGTGTGGCGGTCGCGTTCGGGGCGCTGAGATCGGGGGTCAGGATGCCGGCCAGTGTCCGGCGCACCGTCTCGCGGCCGCCGACGATGTCCGCTTCCAGCAAGCCGATGGCGGTATCGAACTGCCCGGCCTTGATCGCCGCCTGCTGCACCGCGTTGGGCGCGGTGGCCAGGGTTTCATACACCTTCTCCACCAGCCCGGCGAAGCCCGGCAGGCGCGCCGGGTAGGAAATGCCTGCGCCGCAGAAGAACACCACGCGCCCGTCCTCATGTGCCTGCAGCAGGCGCTCGGGGATATCGGGGCCGTGGCGGACGAACTGCATTCAGTGGGTCTCGGAAAACACGCGTTCCAGCGTCGCCGGGATCAGCGCGCCGTTGGCCTGGCGGATGGTGGCGTGGCGGGCTTTCAGTTCTGCCACCTTTGTTTGCAGGACGTCGAAGGTTCGCTGCGTAGCTAGGGATGGAATCGGAACCTGAATCGCCATCAGCTTTTCGAGACCCAGTGTCCGGTTTCTGCCCGCTCCGCCAGGTGATGCCTCGCCAATATTCTCCAGACCGGTATCGGTGAGGAAGTAGTAGCGAAGGAACTCTGGCGAAGTGACTTCGGGATCAACGCGACAGGTGATGAAGCGATGAGAGCCGACGCGGCCCGCATCCTCCGGCGGAGCAACGGCGATGGCACCTTCCCAAGCGAACACGCTGGAGAAGAGCAAGTCACCGGGTTCGATGCTGAACAGTCGTTTGGTACCCACTTCGGCGCCGGAGAGTGGCGGTTTGTGGAACGTGCCTTTGCCAAAAGAGCGTATGCCCAACTCCGGATAGCTGCCTTCAAGCTCGATGGCGATTTCCCGCCGCACCAATGGCGCCACCTCGGCCATCGGCCGCACGGGGGCACCGGCAATCGCGTCACGAAAGCGCACGGCGAGCAATCGGTCGGTGTCGCGCTCGATGGCGTCGAAGTTTTCGTTTACCTGCCGCACCTTGTCGGCGAGTGTGCGGAGTCGGCAGACGATGGCTTGCTGTTCGGCAAGCGGGGGCAAGGGAATTTGGTGTGCCAACACCTTGTCAGGCTGGACGCGGATTCGGCGTGAACCGACTCCTTTGCTGCCCACGGCTATGTTTTGCCACACCCTCGGAAACTGAAAGTAGGCTCTGAGGAACTCCGGCTCAAGCCGAGAATGATCTAACGAAAAGGAGGGATACTCGTTGGACGTAAAGTGTCCATCGAATGCGTCGTCCACCAGGCCGTATGAGCCCTCGAACGCAAAGAGGCGGCTGTAAATGAAGTTGCCAGTGCGTATGCGGTAAAGCGTTCTAGCGCTCGTCTGTGAGCCACTGATCGGTGGCTTGGCGAAAAGGCCGCGGCCGAAGCTGTAGATGCCGATATTGGGGTAGTTGGCGTCCGGCTGAACGCGAACTGGCTCACGTGCATCCTGCAGCAGCTCACCCAGCGCTACTCTCGGCCACCGTCTCATCTCTGCACCTCGGTCACCAGCGCCTCGATTTCACCGAGCAGGCGGAGCACATCTTCCTCGCTTGCCCGCATGGCGGCGACTAGGTCCTTCGGGTCGGCGTGCTCCAGCCCTTCGGCGGCATGCGGGTTCTTCAGGTCCAGGTTGTAGATCGGCCAATAGAGCGCATCACCCTCCGCCTGCGCGGCCTTGGCGGCGGCCTCATGGGCCTGCTGGCGGGTTTTCAGCTCTCGTAACTGCGCTTGCAGCGCGGCCTTGTCGCCATTGGCGGCATTGCCGATGGTCTGATCCAGTTCGCGGATCGGCTTGCCCAGGGCGAGTGCGCTGGCGCGCTCGGTTTTGGCCCGTTGCCAGTGCGGTGTGGCGGCGTCGATGGCGGCAGCGCGCTTGGCGGCGAAGTCCACGCGCCAGGCCTGCGGGCCTTCCTCACGCTTGTTCCACCAATCCAGCACGGGCTGGAAGGCCTCGAAAGGCAGTGGTGCGGTTTTGCTGTATTTCTTGCGGCCCTCGGGCTGGGGCAGTTCGTAGTACCAAATAGTGTCGGTGGGGCCGCCGCGCTGGAAGAACAGCAGATTGGCCGGGATGTCGGTGTAGGGCGCGAACACGCCTTGCGGCAGGCGCACGATGGTGTGGAGCTTGAACTCCTTGAGCATCTCCTCCTTGATGACGGCGCACACGCCATCGCCAAACAGAGTGCCGTTGGGCACCACCAGGGCGGCGCGGCCTCCCTGCTCGGCGCCATGCCCGGCGTAGCGCAGCTTGCGCATGATGTACTGCAGGAACAGCAGGGCGGTTTCGGCCGTCTGCATATTGATCGGGAAGTTGGCCTTGATGCCGGCTTCTTCCTCGCCGCCGAAGGGCGGGTTGGTGAGGATTAGGTCCACCCGCTCGCTGTGGCCGATCTCGGTGATGCGCCGCTCAAGTGTGTTGCCGTAGGCGATCTGCGGTGCTTCCAGCCCGTGCAGCAGCAGGTTCATCTGTGCCAGCATGTAGGGTAGCGGCTTGGCCTCCTGCCCGAACAGCGTGTCCCGCTGCAGGATGCGGCGCTGGTCCGGATTGGTCACCTGCTGGGCGATATGGTCGTAGGCTTCTACCAGAAATCCGCCGGTGCCGCAGGCCGGGTCGAGCATGGTCTCGCCAAGGCGCGGGTCGGTGACCTGCACCATGAAGCGCACCACCGGGCGCGGGGTGTAGAACTCGCCCGAGTCGCCAGCGGCGTCGCGCATCTCGCGCAGCATGGATTCGTACAGGTGCGAGAGGGTGTGGATCTCCTCGCTGCTGCTGAAGTGAATGCCGTTGATCTTGTTGATGATGTCACGCAGCAGGTAGCCGCTGACCATGCGGTTCTGCACGCCGCGAAACACGTTGGCGATGACCTCCCGCTGGCTGCCTTTCTCGCCGCTGCCGGCCAGGCCTCGCAGATAAGCAAACAAGCCCGCGCCGCGTGAGCCGTCGGCGCGATGGCACTCGTCCTGGTTAATGAAGGCCAGCAGTTCGTCGCCGGTGAGGCCGTCCTCGCGTGCGGCCCAGTCGCGCCAGCGGTAGGGGGTTTCGATGATGGGATGGTAGGGCTTGCCGTCGAGTTCCGCTTCTTCCTCATGCACGACTTCGAGGTCGTCGAGGAACTTGAGGAACATCACCCAGGTAAGCAGCGGCAGGCGGTCGACGTCGCCATTCAGGCCCTTGTCCTTGCGCAGGATTTTGCGGGCGCTGCCGATCAGCGCCGACAGGTTGTCGCGCGTGGTCAGCGGTGCCTTGGCACGTTTGGTGCGGGTCTTCTTTTCGGTTGCGGCCATTCAGGAATTTCTCGTCATTGGTAAAGGGCCGTCTGCAGGCGCGAGACGGCTTCCTTGAAAGACTTGATACCGCCGAAATGCCGGGTGGCGATTTCGGAGGGGCTGCCGAAGCGGTCGAAGGGTTGCACCTTCATCAGCTCGGACAGGGTGTTGAACTGGACGATGCCGCGCTCGATGTACTTGTCGAGCAGCAGTGTGAGGATTTCGCGGGCCGAATCGCCGTACTGGCCGAACAGATCCTGCGCTGCCTTTCTGGCCTGTTCCGCGCGTTGGCGGCGGGTGAGTAGCGGCGCGTTCCACGCCAGATGGCACAACAGATCGAAGGGGTCGGCGTCCGGCTGGTCGGCGCTGGCCGTCAACTCCTCGAAGCTGATGCCGCGCTCGGTCAGCTCACGCAGCACCTCGGCGCGGGTGTCGGGGTTGGCCCAGGCCGATTGCAGCGCATCGCGGGTCGGGTATAGGGTCCGAACGGTGCGGCCCGAGTATTCGGTGTACTTGACCACTTGTAGTTTCTTGCCGTCGGTGTCGAGGTCATAAACCAGATGGCCGATGACCTCGACGTCGCCACCGTCGACGTAGAACTTGCGCGGCTCCTCCGGCGGTTCGGTGATGATCTCGCCCTGGCCTGCGTCGGCTTCCGTGGAGTCTGCGGTGTAGTCGGCCGGCGGCTCTTCGACGCCGGGGGGCGTTTTAATGACCGACTCGATGGTTGCGCCAGCGTCATCGATGGTTACTTCCTCGATGCGCGCGGGATCGCCATCGAAATCCGGATCGGCGAAGTGCCGGGTGGCGGTGCCGGTAAAGTCGATGATGTTGAAGTATTCCTTGCCGTAGTCGACCTTCAGCCGTGTGCCGCGTCCGATGATCTGCTTGAACTCGGAGCGGGAGCCGACCACGCGCGCCAGCACTACGTTCTTGACCATCTCGGCGTCGACGCCAGTGGTAAGCAATTGCGAGGTGGTCAGGATCACCGGCGCGGGTTTGTCCACGTCCTGAAAATGCGCGAGGTGGGTGAGGCCAATGGCGCCTTCGTCGGCGGTGACGCGGCAGACGTAGTCGGGGTATTGCTTGACCAGATCGCTGTTGAGGTTGACCAACTCCTGGCGCATTTCCGCTGCGTGCTCCTGGTCGACGCAGAACACGATGGTCTTGGCGAAGCGGTCGGTGCCCTTGAGGAAATCGGCGAGGTGTTTGGCAATGGCCTTGGTGCGCGCCCGCAGCGCGATGACGCGCTCGAAATCCTTGGTCTGGTACTCGTCGTCCGGCACCGGGCGGCCGAAGCGGTCGAGCTCATCCTTGGACGGACGCCAGCCGGCGGCATCCACCGTGGTGATCACGCGATGCACGCGATAAGGCGCGAGAAAGCCATCCTCGATGCCCTGGCGCAGGCTGTAGGTGTAGACCGGGTTGCCGAAGTATTCGTAGCTGTCGCGCGACTCCTCACGCAGCGGCGTGGCCGTCATGCCGAACTGCACGGCGGGCGCGAAGTAATCGAGTACCGCACGCCAGTTGCTGTCGTTGCGGCTGGAGCCGCGATGGCATTCGTCAATGATGATCAGATCGAAAAAGTCCGGCCGGTATTGGCGGAACACGTCTTCGTTGGCGGTGGACAGCGCCTGATAGATGCCGAAGTATATGTCCCGGCTCTGGCTTACGTCGCCCCCGGCGATCTTGTGGCGTGCGTCGCCAAAGGGCGCGAACATCTTGGCCATAGGGTCATCGACCAGGATGTTGCGATCGGCCAGGAACAGGATCTTCGGGCGCCGGTATTCGCCGGTTCGGTTCCAGCGGCTGTTCCACAACTTCCAGCACAGCTGAAACGCCACGCAGGTCTTGCCGGTGCCTGTGGCCAGCGTCGCGAGCACGCGCTTCTGGCCAAGCAGGATGGCCTCGATCACGCGGTTGATCGCGATCTGCTGGTAGTAGCGCGGCACCTTGCCCGAAACTAGGTTGAAGGGTTCGAGCAGGTGGGGTGTGGCCGGATCGGGCAGCGCGGTGGCGGCGGTCAGTCGCTGCCAGAGTTCGGCGGGCGTGGCGAAGCGATCTACCGCACGCTCGGTGCCGGTGGTGTAGTCGATCTCGATGATGCAATGGCCGTTGGTGGCATAGGCGAACTTCAGGCCGAGAATCTCGGCGTACTCTTTGGCCTGCTGCACCCCGGTTTCCACCGGTAGCCCCAGTTCTTTCGCTTCCACGACGGCCAAGGGATAGTCGCGTTGGTAGTAAAGCAGGTAGTCAGCACGTTTCTGCTTGCCACGGCGCACGCGGCCGCCGGTGACGACGATACGACCATCGGTGAAGGTGCGCTGCTCGCCGATCACGTGGGGCGCATTGCCCCATCCGGCTTCCACTAGCTTCGGTGTGACCAGTTCCCGACAGGTGTCGGCCTCGGTCATGATCTGTACCATCGTCAACGTACTCGTCTGTCTCGCTCTATGTTCATCATTATGACGAGGAACATGCCCGTTGGGCCGTTCGGTTGAGTGCCGCTCGCTCTCGCGCATGAACTCGTTGCATAGCGGTGCTACTGATGGGGAGCGCAATCCCGCTTATTTTCTTACTCATTTTCAATCGAGGGCTCTCTATTTGGCGGGAACCTTGGCTCCCACCGCCATGAAACCTCTACGGGACAAGGCCTGCGCTGGCTAGGTGGTTGCGAATCCAGAGCATGGCAAACGCTCTGGTAACGTGCATTGAGATTTTTGGCGCGATGGATCCGGGCGAGATCTAGTGTCTGCGCGACCTTGCAAGAAGAACGCTGGGCACAAGAGAATTGGTGCCGACTTCGATTTCGATATCCAGGGGATGAGTACGTTGGAATCAGAATCGGTATCCGACCTGTTCGCGCAATCGCCAATCCTCGCTTGGTTGCCGGACGAGACGCTTTTCGGTCTTGCCAGCCGTCTGAATGCGCTTTGGGGCGCGAACGACGCCGGCCGCACGGCCATGCTGCTTTTCGGTGGCCGGCGCGCCGGGACGCAGCACGATCTTCCCGGGCATCTTGGCGAATTCGAGCGTCGCACGCAGGGAAAGCTGGGAGCTGCCGCCGATATCGCCTTGGCAAGAACTTCGCTGGTGTTCTACCGCCGATTCTTGAGTCCGCAACTTGAGCAAAGAATCGTTGGCGAGATGTGCCTTGGCGAGGTTCGCCATCTGAAGTACCGACTGGGATTGCTCACCAGTCGTTTCCGTGCCCATCACCCGCTCAAGGCCTGCCCGGCTTGCATGGAGGAGGACCGTGAGTGTCATGGCTGGGCCTATTGGCATGTAGCCCACCAGCATCCGGGCGTCTGGGCGTGCTCGATACATGGGGAGCCGCTGCGCGAGTCGATTCTGAAATCGACCGGGGTTCAACGGTTCGGCTGGTGTCTTCCGGCATTGGATCAACTGCGGGTCGTCATCGGGTCCGAGACATCTGCACGCACCCCAGAACAGATGGCGACTGTGCGCTTGGCCGAATTGATCAACGCCATGGTTGCCGATACGGCCTCTGGTCGCATCGACCAGACACGGCTCCACGTGCTCTACCAACGGAGGCTTCACGAGCGCGCGTTGATGCGGTCGGGTCGCTTTTTGTGGAGCGATCTCAGCCAGGCCTTTCTCGCGTACGCCGCTACGCTGCGCGTCATCCCTGAGATGCGTGCGTTTGCACAAACGCCCCGCGAGGTGGAGGGGCAACTGAGTCGATTGCTCAGGCCCCCACGCAGTGGGATGCATCCGTTGTGGCACTTCGTCCTGATCGATTGGCTTTTCGGTGGCTATCAGGACTTCGCCGATCATTGGAGGAGCGTGGCTGAGTCAGACGTTGAAATCCTCGCCACGGAGCATCAAGGTGAGACACGTGCCGAGTCCGACCTTCGGCGAGCCCATCTTCTTCAATTGGTCAGGGATGAGGCGGCTTCGATACGGTCTGCCGCGGCGGCGATTGGGGTCGATACTGCGACAGCCATGGCATGGGCTGCGAGCGCCGGTATCGAGATTCGTCGTCGCGGCAAAGTGCTCACGGCCGAATGTCGTGCGTCTCTGGAGACGCAGTTGCGTAAGGGCGTGGATAAGGTCGACGCAGCGAAGGGTGCGGGTGTATCGGTCGCGACCGTAACCCGAACCTTGCTCACGACGCCGGGTTTGCACGAGCACTGGCAGGAGGCCAGGGAAGAGCGCATCCGGTTGAAGCATCGGCAGGCCTGGCGCAGGTTGTGCGCACGTCACATGGGCGCGGGTACGAAGATCCTGCGTGGCATGGCGATGGCGACTTACGCTTGGCTTTACCGCAATGATCGTGACTGGCTGCGACAACACACCCCGGAACGCCAACCCCAAGTAAGCCGAGGCGTGTCGGCTGCAGCGTGGCATGAGCGTGATACGCGGCTACAGCAAGCTATTCAGCAGGCGGCACTGCAATTCGCTCGAGACCGGGAGTGCAAGAGGATCTACCTATGGATGCTGTATCAAGTTGTTCCCGACCTGCGGCCGATGCTGAGTCGTCTTGAACATCTTCCGCTGACCAAGCGCTCCATCGAACAGGCGCTGGCGTGGCGCGGCCCTACGGTTTTCAGCTCCTCGCTTCCTTTCGCTTGAACTTTTGCCTGGTGGCCTGAGCGACCCCCGCAGGGGCGGGGTCCCCACGTCAGTATCGGTGGATCAAAGCGACACCGAGGCGCTCGATCAGTTTGATCGACAGCGATTCGCTCGTAGTGGTTGGAAGTTTGGGGTAGATATGCGGATATACGCTGTAGTATTCTTAAAGAATGATTGCGCCCGACCTCCAGTCGCGAGCCCTGCGCGCCGCTGATTTCTGCCGAACCCGGAGGATCACTCAGGCTGAGATTGCGAATGCGCTTGGCGCCAGCCAGCCCCAGATAAGCCGAATCCTGGCGGGAAGGGGGCTGCGTCATTCGCGTCTTTACGAAGAGGTGTGTCTCTATGTCGAGCGTCTTGCAGGTGGTGTGACGCCTGAGATGGTGCGCGCAAACGATGACTTGGTTTCGGCCCTTGCTGCGACTTGGGACGGTTCAGCCTCTCATGCGAAGGCACTGGCAGCTGTCATTCGCTCCCTCTCGGCGTTGGGCTCTGCTCGCGCTGACCTTCCGTTGTCCGATCAGGAGTAGCGCCAATGATTACGTGTCCCAAACCGTTGCCCGATGAACTGGACCGAGGCTACCTTGGGCGGGTGATGCGGCTCAACGGGTTCAGGAATGAAAAGGAGTGTGTCGCTGAGCTATCAGCGTGGAGCGGCCTGTCAGGGCTTCATGACCGATCTGTGCCAATTGCCACGCTACTCAGCCGAGTTTCCGGCTTGGAGACCCAAGCCTTCGTGCAACGACATACAACGCTTCCATTTCGTCGAGGCATAACGTCTTACATGCCGACACTCACGCATGGCTGCGAGTCGAACGACACGATCTTGCGTAACAGCGGGATGCGGCTTGCCCGTCCCGGTGCTTACTTCTGCCGAGAGTGTGCTGAAGCCGACCAAGTCTTTCATGGTGTGAGCTATTGGCGGCGCGAGCACCAAATTCCCGGGGCCTTGTGCTGCAGCAAGCACGGATCACCGTTGAGCTATGTCGAAGATGAACAGGCGTTTCTCAAGGCTCCGGCTGCCTTCTTCGAGCAGTGTCATACGGTTGACTACGGATTGGCAGAGGCTTCAAAGGCTAGCAGTGCGGTATGTCGCTATCTCGAGATCTGCGCGGGACTGCTGGATCGGGCTGCACCGTTCGACGTAAAGGATGTGGTCCGTGTGCTTGCCGGGCGTGCTCGAGCGCTCGGGTTGCAGACCTGGGGCGGAAAGGCGGTTGGGCCGTTGCTTAGTGACCTCGTGGCGGACACTTTCGAATCCAGCTGGCTGGCGGTTGTTCTCCCCGACCTGGTCACGAAGCCGAGGGGCGAGCTGCTGAACCGTCTGGACGGTGTTCTGTACCTCAGAACAGCGGCGTCATCTACCGCCGCGTACGTGCTGGCTGCGAGCGTGCTCTTTGATTCGGCGGACGAGGCGCTGAGCGCGCTTCAGTCCGCAGTGCGGCAGGAAGCACCCAAACGGCGCAATCTGGCACCCGATCGACCTTCGGATGAGGCTCTACGAGAGGCGTATGTGGCAACGGGTGGAGGGCATGCAGCCGTCGCGAAGTTTCTTAACGCGAACTATGGCGCCGTGTCTCCTCGGCTGGAAACGATGGGTTTGCCAAAACTGCTGAGCCGAGGTAAGGATGGGGTGAGGGTGGCCTTGTGGGCGTTTCTTATGGAAGGCAGGTCCGTGAGCGAGAGCGCGTCAATAGGGGGCGTCTCGGAGCGGGAGCTGGAGTCGGCGATTCGGACGGCATGTATGTTGTTCGTACCAATGCTGGAGCAGATCGAGGCGCAGGCGACAACGGCAACCAGGCGTTCGTTTCTTCGGACGCGCCAGATCCCTCCACACCAGGTTGCCTCCTTCACAAATCGCCAACCTCCCGACCAGCGCGCTTGCCCCGACAGTCCGGGGTGCCGCGCCGATCACGCGATTGCGAACAATGCACTCGCTGGGTGTAAGTAAGAGAGCCATGATGAGCAGCTGTCGCGCCCAAAACACTGCGAAATGCAGCGCAATGAAAACGACAGCGGACGAGTGCAGGATCCTGTCCCATTACTGAGGGTTCCAGAGCGCCCTCCAGAAGTCGTCATCTGATGGCATCAAGTCCTCGAAGCGCCTCATCTTCGCAGGATCGCCACTCCTCAGAGCGACAACGGCAGATCGCACCGGCTCAAGATAATGGACTGCCGCCTTCTGAAAATCTTCCAGACGCAGTGTGTCATCTGATCGTTCGAATGCCACCCGGTGGGCCGCAAACCACAAAGCGATGATCAGCCGCGGCACACCCGCGGTGAGTTCGATTACCAGTTGCCTGAAATTGTCTGAGTCCTGTATCGGATTCTCCACATACTGATAGCGCAGAAGCTGCGGGAAAAAGATCTCTCTGAACGTGTAATCATCGGGGTTCTCGAACAAGGTCAGCTTGTGGTAACCCCCCGCCACGACCCTTTGAATGGTGCTCAGGCGCTTGGTGAGTGCGCCGACGCCGTCGGGCGTGCCCGATAGGATGACAGGAATTCCCCATGTGTTGAGCAGTGTGAGAATCCAACGCAAACACTGATCCTCAACGATCGACAGCTCGAGGCTGTCTTGGAGGTCTTTGCGGTTTTTGCGTCGCCTGAGCGTTGCGAGTTTGAAGAAGTTCTGAACCTCGTCCAGGTGAAGTGCCCCAAGAAAGTGCGAAAGTGCGACTTGGCGCCATTCATCAAGCATCCTCTGGCCGTCCCGCCGTTCTCGGGCAAGGCTTGTCGCAAAGCGCCGGTACTGCTCGCCGCCGGCGCGTTCCATCGCGATGTCCCAACTCGTCATCAGGTTGGCCGCCAGGTCTGCGCTGCGTCCGCTCGGAGGCACATCTACACTGAGCCAAACCATCTGGCGGTGCTGACCTTCCACGCGAGGGAAGGTGGTGTGAGTGATTACATTCTCGTAGCAGCTCAAGGCGCGCAGGACCGACTCAGTCTTGCCGCTACCGGAATGGCCCACCACGAGCGAAGCCATTGACGGCGCACGTGGTGTCTTGTGCGCACGTGACTCGCCCGACACGTGCGACCATGTTGTTGCGTGCGTGGGGTCGCGATAGCGGTAGCTCTGTCGTATGGCCAGATCGATGGTTTGTTGTATCCGAGTGCCTTCGCCGCTCGGAATGTGCAGATCACGGAGACGAAGAAGCTGGTGCAGTCGAATGTGCTTGGGTATCGTCCCGGGACTCTGAGGTGTTGGTGGCAGATACAGCAGCCTCCGGTACGCCTCCTCGCGAGAGAGTATGTGACCGAGGCCATCGACAAGAATATTTCCGTGATACGGATTGTTCCGGGGTGCGTCATTCATCGTCACCCTCCGGACCATTCATGCCCTCGAGAATTCGGCGCATCGTGTCTCTGTAACTGGCGTCGTAGTCATCGACAGGTGTCGGACTCACTGCTTGTTGGGCGATGGGCGTGTCACTCTCCGCGATAGATCGCTCGATCTCCCTCGCCTCGGTCATGTTCGGGATGGCGGTGTCTTGTTCCTCAACCGCTAGTGCGGTCAGTTGCTTGGCGTTGTCGGTGATGTTTTGGCGGCGTTTGAGTGCGCCGAGTTTGATGAGGTTGTGCGCGTGCTCACGCTCTGAAGCGCCAATCCTGTAGAACGCTTCGGCATCGGCGACTTCGTCCATCGTGAGCTCCTGCGAGGCTGTCGAAAGGTCGGCAAGTGAAAGTTCGAGCAGTCCTGTCTCGCCCGGGCTGGGCGTCCAGATTCTTGAGACTGAACCTGGGAAGTAAGAGCAGGGAATGTTCTCGCCCCCGAAGGCGCGAGCGTGTGCTGACCACTGGGCCTCGTGGGCGAATTCGGACTCGTATCGTCGGCCAGCGAAGTAGATTCCGTTGCGTCTGATGCGCGCGGATGCGCCCGGGAGCAAGTTGGTGATCAAGTCCGTGGCGGCGACCGCCCTGCGAAAGCCAATTCCGACGGTGTGCCCCCAATGCCATAGTCCAGCAGGCGTGGGCGGCACGCTATCGGCGCGCATGTGCGCGTCGAGCAAGTGCTCACGAGATGCCGTCAGGTTGTACTCTGTGAAAATGACATGCAGAAGATGTACGAACTCCCGGACGGTGAGCGCTGCCTCGTGAGGATTGAAACGACGCAGCTCGTACTCCTTCCTGCGTGCGTCGATCGCACCGGGGGTGAAAGGAAATTGCCGATCTTTCGCAATTCGGTGCAGAACCTCGACGAGGCCTTTTAGGTCTGGCCGATACGGAGGCGTAAAGCTTTCGGTCGGCAATAGCTCAATCGCTGTTTCCTTGGATCCCTGTGAGAGATACTCACCGCGGTCGCAAAGAAGTGTGGCGCACAGGGTCGGAGCCGGGTTGAGCGACAAGACCGGGTGATAGCCCCACAACTCTCCAATCAGGCTGGGGTCGAATCCCGAGCAGAAAAGGGCGAGTTTCGCCATTGCCCAGCTTGGCCCCTCGAGGCAAACGTAGTACCCGACTATTGCGGTAGACCAGACATCGACAATGATGTAGACGATAGGGCGACCGATGATCCATGCGCGATTGATCGATGAACGCAGATAGATGTCGCCGACCGTCGAATCGATCGCCCAGGTATGGCCCGGGCCGGCCACGCCTTGCCGGCTACACCCGCGAAAGCCCCGCAGATTTCGGTTGTAGTGCCCGCTGGTTGTTGAATCGAGCAGTCTTTGCAGTCGGGGAATCGAGGTTTCGAGCACCTGACGTATCTGCCGGCGATTGGGGTAGCTGCCCAGTTCGAGATCGACTGGGACCAGTTCTCCGTTTGCCTCTTGTCGGTACCTGCGGACGAACGCGCTGTCGATGATCTGTGCGACGCGTTGGGACATGGACGGTTTCGGTGTCGGGATTTTCTTGTCAGCGGCGAGGATGAGATTTCGCCATTCAGCACTCGTTCCGGGTTGATCAGGGGGAAGGAAAACTCCGTAGGCTCGCGCGACGCGCTGTTTGGTGGTCTTTCGCCCGGCTTTGCGGCGACCTCCTGGCTCGCAAGGGCGGGCGCGTCCTGGAGCGCCGCACCGGGCGTAGTTCAATGAGAGGCTTCGCTCCGAGAACCCATATCTGCAGAGCAGGGAGAATACGTTGTACACCGCCGACCGGCTCAAACCGCTTGTCTGCATCGCTTGCCTGACGAGGGCTCCGATGCCCAGCGTGCTGAGAAGGGCCTCACGGAGGGAGATCAAGTTCAGGAACGGTGCAGCCGCAGCGATCCGCTGACGATGATGAGTGGCCGCCTTCGCACTCAAAGGCCGAACGGGCAAGTTCGGAAACTCCAACTCCAAATTGAATGCGAAGCCGGCCTTTCCTTGCTCCAGCAGGTCGTCGCGATCCACCCAGATAACCGTCGACAGGAGTGGGGCGCGTGGGCGGCGTGGTGCTTTTGTGTGGGGCAGGCGTTTGCGTCCTCCACGTGCCTTGCCCACTTCGCCAGCGGCCGGTGGGTCGAGCCTTACGAGTGCCGTCTGCTTGATGCCTGGCTCATCAAGAATCACCCGGTAGACCCCTTCCGCCTCCCCTTCGGTGACTCGGAGCGCGCAGTTGTGCATCAGATCCATGATGACCTCCCGCTCGCGATGGGATTCAGTGCCTTGAAGTCGCTCGAATCCATTGGCACTAGAGGGATATGTGGTCTCCAGCCGCGCCGGAGATCGACGGGGCATCTGCCCCACCAAATTGCTTGCCACAGCGCTTGTTGAGCGAGTTGCATGTCGTGTAGAACATCTGAGATGCGTTGCAGCACGTAGGTCAGCGAGCGACCCGCCGAGATACTGATCTCACGTTCTGTCACAGCCAGCACACTTTCCGGAGCAGGGGCTGACAATGCCCATGGGTATGTCTGTTGAAGCGTGCGGCCCACAAGGAAGTGATATAGATCAGGAGTCAGGAGCATCCAGGTCGCTCCCCTCCGTTTCCAGTACTCGCGCTCTAGCTCGAGAAGGGCCCGGGCTCGCTTTGATAACTTGGAGCCATCCTTGCAGGAGACCGCATGCAAGGAGCGCGTGCCATCAGCGGCGACCCGCATGATCAGCAGGTCGGTGGTCATGACCCAGGGAGCGCTTCGCCCTCCACCGGTGCACTCTGGATGCCGAATCCCTAGGCTGTCAGCAAGGGCAAGGGTTCCGGGGAGTTCGGTTCCAGCGTACCGGGCGTCATAGGCAGCAAGCTCGTGGGGTGCCGTCTCGAGCGCGAGCGGGAATTGTTCGCGAAGGTCCTCTTGGGAGCCCAGGAGTGGCACAGCAAACAGAAACGCAATGTGTTCGCCATCGCTCAGTAGCTCGTAGTGACGCCCTCGCCAAGTGACAAGATGAGAACGACCCCGACTGGCAGGATCGCTGCGGGTCACGCAATGCCAGGGGATGTAGTGCTCGTAGGTCCCGGTCCCGCGACCGCGCTCGGCGAATCTTTCGAGTACGCGCGGTGTGAATCTCTTTGTGGTGCGCATGGAGTTCTTCCCCTCTTGCATCAGGTCGGAGGCGAATGAATACCTCGCGAACCGATGCGATCGAATTTAGGGACGACGGGGTGTTGACAAGCGCCTTTAGCGCTCGTACATTGAACTCCGACAGGTTAAGTCAGGAGCCCCGTCTCCAGGAAAAGCGCGCGGTTGGCAGACCGTGCGCTTTTTTGCTTTATGTTCTAAATATTTTGTTGCAGCAGCCCCCTTTGAATGGAATCCTTCGTCTGATGAGATTAGCGAAATTCCATTCATCGATCAATGTCAACGGAGTAGTTTGGAATGCGGTTCTTTATAAGATTTGAGTTTGATCTTGAGTAATGAGTTCTCGCATTTCAGCAATTAGTGCAACGGAAGAAAATTCGACTGTTTTTGGTTATAACTTTTAAATAATAGTTGGGTTGAAATTTGGGGAGTGTGTCAGTGGTGTGAGGGCCGCGGATGAGTCGTGACACGTCTTGGCTCGCACTGAAAACTACCCATTCTTTGCAGGTTCCGCGTGCTGAAAGTTACCCAGGGTGATTAACTTCCGTCGTTCCGTGTTGGAGCAGCGATCTTGAGGAGATGATCACCCCCTGACATGGTCAACTGTCAGGTCAATACCGTATCAGCACAAGTAGTCTCAGCGCTGGCCCGGGCTGTCGGTGATAGGGCACGGTCTCGAGGCGTGCCAGAGGTACAGCGCAGCGTGCGCGTCAGCGGACGTGGTCGGCACCATGGGTGCAAGTGCGAAAGGTGGGCCGTCGTTTGCCGACCTTGCGCGCTAGTGGCGTGGCGCGGTCGCAGTGGTAATCGGAGGCAACTGCGTAGGGCGGGCAGTTTCACCTTGCTGCCCCGAAAGGCCAGAGGCACAGTGTTTATTCTTGCTTAAACGCTTAGAGCTTATGATGAAGGCGCGCCTGCTATTAAGAAAACTCCATCTCTACCGGCGTCCTGTTGTCCTTGGCGACAGCAAGGACGATACGAGCGAGAAAATCGCTTTGCCTACACTCAGAGGCGATTCCAAACGCGTTCGAGATTGATTTCTGAAATAAGAAGTCTGCATTCAGATTCTGACTTAGAACGCGGCCACGGTGGTCCCAAAGAACCTCCGGTGTCAACGAGAAGGTATCTGCGGTGAGTTCGTTGATCTGGTGCATCAATAGCGCGATCCGCTGTTCCGTCATTGACTTGTTCGAGATGTAGTTCGAGGCAAGCCCCAGGGCAACAGTTGACACTGCGACAGCAGCGCCCATGTCGCGCTCGTTCGCGATCGCGAGACCAATATTCATCGCCTCTGTTTGCGAGTCGACTGTTCGATCAACTGAATACCCTATTGCGGCGAGACCTTCCTGGACTGCCGCTTTCGCGAAGCTTTCATCTTGCGGAGCAAGCTTCGGCGTCGAAGCCGACTCAGAAAAGCGTCGATAGATCATATAGGCCAGAAAGGCGAAGAGAAGTATCGCCGGTATGGGTTCCATCAACCACCTCCTTGTGATCGCGATTTCTCCAAGACAACTCCTGATGAGCGCTTGGTCCCGGGAGGGAACTCATCAATGCTCTGGACTGGAGCCGGAGTTGCCCCTTTCGGTGGGCAGGGTCAGTGGCTTCATTGCTATGCTGCGGCAGGCAGCACGTCTTTGACGTTCTCGATCGGCCAATACCCAGCGGCTTTAGCCTCGAGTATCGTAATCTCGGCAATCCCGGTTTCGGCGTAGGCGATATTGCCGATGTCGTCTACGTCGTCATAGCTGATTCTCATGTACGGTCCTCCAAGGTCCAGACGATCACCGGTCATCCTTGGCTTGCCGGCGTTCTGAAACTCCAGCACTTCAATCGGGAAATACCCGCTTCGGGTGGCTATGCAGAGGTCTACATAGCCACCCGAAGCCGCTATGCCGACATCAGTGCCGGCGCCACCGAGCAGGACGCTATAAGCCAGAACACTCGCTCCTAGCCTCGGATAGTGGTCACCGTCGACGCACCGAGGCATATCCACCCTAAACCCTCCAGATCCCCACCGCCTTCTTGGCGAATGCTTGGGATCGAGCTTCAACTTGCTTGAACTTGAACTGGCGGAGGTTGCCAAGATCCTTGGTCAGCTGGATGTTGGACTTGGCATACTCCGTGCGCTTCGCCAGGAACGGGTTGTTTGATGCCACTACATTGAGTTCATCGGCCAGCAACGTCATGTTGCCGATGCGGTGCAACATCTTGGTGTGCTTGGCCTTCCAGCCTTCGCCCAAGTAACTTGGCCAGTCGCCGAACTCCTTCTTGGCGCTGGCTTTATCGGCCGCCTTCGGGATGATGTGCTCAAGCTCCAGCTCGTCCGGGTCGGCAAGGTAGTACTCGTTTTTGTGCCCGATGACCTGGTACTCGAGCATTTCCAGCGCATAGCGTGCGCGGTTGATCACCGCAGGCACGAAGGGAAATGAAGCGAAGGAAGCCTGGAACTCTTCGTCGTCGGGGGTGTGATCCCTCATGATCTCCAAGACCGCTTTCTCGTAGCCATCCTCAGCAAGGCCGGTCAGGCCTGCGAAGATGGTCTCCAGCTCATTGGAGCGCTTCTCGCAGATGTGTCGGCGCATCATGAAGGCCTCCAAGGCCTTCAGCAGTCGGATCTGAGCCTTCTCGTCCAGGCTCTCGCGTCCGAACATGTCCAGCAGCCAAGTGAAGGCCTGAAACGCCTTGATGCGCCACAGGTTCGCGATATGACGGTTAACTTTTTGGGATTTGGTCGAGTGCCCCAGCAATTCAGCATACAGCTCGGCCGAACGCCGCAGCTCCTTGGCAAACGCTGTGAGCTTGACCTTTTTGATCTTGGCCGATGTTTCGGTGGCCTCATCCTCCTCACCGGTAATAGCCACATCCTCGGAGTCGTCGTTGTCATCGTCGTCTTTGATGCTGGACGACATGAATTCGGTCATGCTCTCTGCTTCTTGCACGTGACGCAGGTAGTAAGCCTTGAAGTCGGTCATCAGCTTGGTCTTGGTGACCTTTCGGTGCAACTGGCCCGCCAGCCATTGGCGGAAGAAGTCATCGCTGTCCAAGCCGTCAAGCGCCACAATCAACTTGCGCCAGTCGTCCTTCACCTTGTCCAGCGTGCCGGCTGGCAAGGAAGATGCATGTCCGAGCAGGAAGTTCTTGATGATGTCCGTGGGTTTTAACCGCAAGCCCCGGTTGTTGATCGTCTCGAACAGCTTGTAGGCATCCTTGGCTGCACCCACGTCCAATCGAATAATTGACGCATTGTTCATGAGCTTGTGAAAAAACGCATTCAGCTCATCCACGGACAACTGCCCAACCCATTCAGTGAAGTGCCCATATGCACCTGACAGGCAATCGTTCTCGACTTCCGAGATATCGCCTCCATCCATGATGCGCACGTAGTCGCCGTGGTCCAGATCGCCGAGCTGAAGCTTCGGCATCACCTGCTGATCCACGCCCTCACACTGCAGCAGCTCCGCGAGTCTCTGCGCGGTCTTTTCCTTCTGCTGTTGGTCAAATCGACGCGCGAGTACTCGCATCAATATGGCAATGGTCGTGACGCGTTGCTGGCCGTCCACCAGTTCGAGCTGGTTGACGCCGGGTTTGTGGGTGTCCGAGAGGAACAACACCGTACCCAGCAGATGAGTGTCGCCTGGGGCAAGCAGCCGAAGGTCATCGAACAACTCACGCTGCTGCCGCTGGCCCCAAGCATAGCGCCGCTGGTAGGCGGGAATCAGGAACTGTTCGTTGCCTACTGAGAAGAACTGCTGCAGCGTAAGGGTGGTTGGGGTGATCTTCATAGATGATCGAGGCTACTCAAAACCTCTAAGGTCATAGTGGTGAGCGGGGCGCCAGCGCATATACTCTGGCAAATCGAAATGCCGAGGACACCTGCACCAGACAATTTTGGGTAAGCGGATTAAATGGTTGATCTTACCTTTGCATGAGAGTGAGACA
>CAYTAY010000045.1:0-18942 GCA_964435845.1 uncultured Azoarcus sp. | reverse complement strand
TTACGCCATGCCTACCGTTTGTTCCATCGAACCGACTCCCAATCCGCTTGCGACAAAGTTCGTGCTCGACGCGCCGCTGCTGATCCAGTCTGCGCGACAGTTCGATTCGGCCTCGCGCGCTTTCGGCGATCCTCTCGCCGAAAGCCTGTTCGCCATCGACGGGGTGGCCGGCGTGTATTGCACCAATGCTTTCGTCACCGTGACGCGTACACCGGCCGCTGACCCTGAAGCGCTCGAGGCGGCGGTGAGCGATTGCATCGAGGCGTACAAGCCGCGTCGCGTGATAAACGTATCGCGTGAGAACCCGGCCCCTGGTGAGCGAGCCTCTTCGTTCCACGATACTGGTGACACCTTCGAAACCGAAGCGGACGATCCTGACCTGCTCATGCAGATCAACCATATCCTCGATGAACATATCCGTCCCTATCTGGACAAGGACGGCGGCGGACTCGACATCCTCCGCCTCGAGGAATTCGTGCTGACCGTGCGCTACAAGGGCGCCTGCGGCGGCTGTCCGTCTGCAGTGACCGGTACCCTGTTCGCAATCAACAACCTTCTCCAGAACTACGTGGACGATCGGATACAGGTCATTCTCGATTGAAGCTCAGCCGCCGGCGAGCGCGGGCACCAGGGTGACCTCACCGTGGTTGCGAACAGGCACTGCCTGTTCGCGCGACATCACCATGTGACCGTCGATGGCGACGTTGAGTGACCGGTCCTCGACTTCTGCGCCTGCGTCTCCGAGGCGCTGCGCCAGAACCGCACGCAATTGCGCGACGTTGTCCACCGGCTCGTCTATGACTACAATGCGCTCGGGACTGCCGGGCAAGCGAACCTTGATCTCGAAGCCGGTTACCACTTTGGCGAGCTGTGCGTGCCATTCCGGCTTCGGCATGCCCTGCTCGTCGAGGCCGGTGAGTGCATAGAAGCGCGCCTTGAGCGCTTCGAATTCATCGCGGTCGATTTTCTCGCCCTTGAACGGCCCGACCTGGATCGGCTCCTCGAACCAGCGCTTCGGCAGCGTATCGTCCTTGGCGCGCAGGCCCAGGCGAGCGTTGAGCAGGCGCTCCAGACCGATGATGTTGCGGCCGCACTCCTCGAGTTCAGCGGCGCTCATGTCGAGTCCCGCGAGTTCGTTGAGCTGTCGCGAGAAATCGTCCAGATCCGGTAGGCTGGGCGAGTTGAAAAGCTTGGTGTTGAAGCGGCACATACCGACGGAATCCCCGACGGCAAACGTGTTCTCGCAGCGCCGGACCGCGTATTCCTTGCCGACATAGCTGTTCGGTTCGGCAGCCACAAAACCTCCGTACAACGCGGTCTTGAATTCGGGGTCATCGTTGATGCGCGCGTTGATCTCAAGCGTGACGCGGTTGCGCAAGTGGTCCATTCCGCGGGTGGCTACCGCGAGACCGAGGGCAAACGCCTTGAGGATGCGCGCATCATGCGGGTCGGACTGGAACAGCCCCTTCACTGCCATGCGATAGTCCAGTGCCTCGGCCGGGTACTTGCCCCGTTCCACTGCGCGTGACGAATCGGCGATCGTGTCGCCGAAACCCTCGCGTCGGGCAGTCATGAACAACAGTTTCTCCACGATTTCGTAGTTGCCCCAGCTCAGATCCAGGCCGCCGGTGTCCTCGAGCGTGATGATGCCGCGCTGGAACAATTCCATGGCCCAGCCGATCGCGCCGCCCGTGCTGGCCGAATCCAAGCCGAGATCGTTGAGGATGTTGTTCAGGCGAAGCACCTGCTCCGGTTCGCGTATGCCGAGGTTGGGGCCGAACTTGCCGACGGTGACATATTCCGGGCCGTCACCGTGGTCGTACTTGTCGAACACGCCATCGCCCTTGATGCCTTGGTAGCGTTTTTCGCGATGGTGCTCCACCTCGGCCTGGGCCTTGTCATAGCTTGCGTTGCCGGTCAAACCCTTGAGCGCGCTCGCGCCCCAGCCACCCTTGCCTTGTGGGGTCAAGTCGTTCATCGCGCGGCACTGCACAGGACAGAGGTAACAGCCGTCCATGCCGGGGCGGTAGGGATCGAAGTTGTCGGCGTCGAGCGTGTCGTGCCAGGTGGTTTCCTGGTTGTTCTTTGTGCCGATGGCGCCTAGCGTACGGCTGGGTTTGTACAGGAACGGGGTGCCGACCTTCTTCAGGGCGTTCTGGATCACGCTGGTGGATAGAATCTTCTGCCCCATTGCCTTGCCGCCCAGCTTGTAAGCGGTACTGACCTTCACCTGACGGCCCTTGCCGCGCACGATGATGGCCTTCAGGCCGAGCGACCCCATCTTCGCTCCACCACCGCCTCTAGCCCAGATTGCTTTCGGCCCGCCCATGATGCCGCTGGACAGCACCAGATTCTCTCCGGCGCGGGTAATCCGCGCCATCGCCATGGTCTCACGCTCCTTGCAGTCGAGATCACACTCGATCGCGGCACTGAAGTCTATGTTGTCCATGCCGAGGTAAGGCGTTGCATCGCGAAACGCGATCTCGTCGCCGTGGATTTCGAGCAGTGTCCATTGCGCGTGACGACCATAGAGGACCAGATGGTCGTATCCGTTGCGCTTCAGGAAGGCCGGGAAGTAGTCGCCTCCGCTTGCGTCGAGAATAGCCTGGCTGTCAGGCGAGCGGCTGGTGAAGTTGCCCCGGGTAGCCGACGGCAACGTGGTTGTCAGCATGCCGACACCGAAGATCAGCGGCACCTCCGGATCGAGTGCTTCGCGGCCATCTTCGAGCAGGTTGTACAGCAGCGCCATGTTCGCACCGCGTCCACCAAGAAAATGGGTCACGAAGCTCATCGGCAGGTGGGCACTGTGCGAACTGCGCTGCTCGAGGTCCACAAACAAGGTCTTACCCTGGCCGGGATACTGGGGAGTCGACTCTAGGCGGGCGAGTAGTCGCTCGACCCGCTTGCGGATACCGGTTTCCATGGTTCATCTCCAACCTGACAGACGAAGCGTCAGTTCTACCGGCAGTATCGGCCATTAACTGGTGGAGCGCCAACTATTGCAAGTCAAATCATGATACGGAAGCTTGATCTAGACAAAATGCTTCGTTTTTCTTCGAACCAAGCTGCCGATTGGCGCCAATGACTTTCTGGTGTCATTGGCCTTTGCGGTCCAGACGAAGGGTTTCGGATTCCGAACCTAGAAACCTCAGTTGATCGCTCTCTATGACCTTGAATGCCTTATAGCGCAGGGGATACGTACCTTCGACGCCGGTCACCGAATGGGGGAGTCCGCTACGCGTCCGATTGCACGCCTGGTGCGTTGCCTGGCTGTGTTGCTCCTCCTTGCGGGGGGCGGTCATGCAGTCTTGTCGCGCCTTTGCCAGACGACGCACCTGACGCACTCTCGAACACATCCAACTGCGGTTTCCAAGGTCACTTGCCCACGATTGATTTCGAGTCGTCGGGCAATCTCGTGATTGCCGACACCATCCGCCGCCAGCAGCACAACCCGCGCATGCCTGAGGCTACCTGCATCCAGCGTCTGCGATCTCACCCGGCGCTCCAGTTCATGTCGCTGTTCGTCAGATAGCGCCGCGACCAGCCGCCTTCTCGCTGCGCCGGGCCTCAGTGCTTCTTGAAGGATTCGAACTTTGCCCGCCAGTCGGCGTCGATCGGGACCGAGCGATAGTTCTCGAGTGAGGTCAGCACCACTTTCAGCTTCGCGCTCAAGCGAATGCGCTCTTGCGCCAGGGCGTCGATGCGCAACTGTACCGAACTGTTGCCCACGTCGATCACCACCAGTCTGAAGGTGAGGTGATCGCCGTAGCGCGACGGTACGTTGAACTCCACATCAAGCCGAACCGTCGGCACCCCCAGGCGCAACTCCTCGTGGAGCATGTTGAAGCTCACGCCCAAGCCATAGGCAAACCAGTCTTCGACGACCTCGTTGATGAGTTCCACATAGCGCGGATAGAAAACGATCCCGGCCGGGTCGCAATGCGAGAAGCGGATCGTCTTGTTGCATTCGAAGTTCATGATGTTCAGTATCCTGTGATGCGGTCGACGAAAGCGGTGACGGTTTCTATCACCGCGTCCGGTTGATCCTTGTGTGGAGAATGGCGGCAGTCGGCAAGCCGCAGCAGATCCACGTCCCCGGCCTGCGTGGCGATCCGGTCGATCTGGTCCATCGTTCCGTACTCGTCGTCCTCGCCCTGGATCGCCAGGATGGGGCAGCGGATGCGGGACAGGCAATCCTCGATGTTCCATGTGCGAAAGTACGGGTGCAACCAGATGTCGTTCCAGCCCCAGAACGCGGCCGCCACGTCATCATGGTGTTTCCTGAGACGCTCGGGAAGATCGGTGTTCAGGTACGCCTCGCGCGCCTGGGCGATGCTCGCGACCGAGATCTCCTCGACAAGTACGTGCGGAGCCATCAGCACCAGCCCGGTCAGTTCGGCGTCGGTATTGCCGGCGCAAAGCAGCGCGATCGAACCGCCGTCGGAATGGCCGAACAGGATCGGCGCGCGTATGTCGAGCGCCGCCAGAAACGCTGGCAGCACCCGCTCTCCCTCGGCGTGCATGTAGCGCACCGTGCGCGGCAGCGCCGCCGGCCCGGAGCGGCCATAGCCGGCTCGCGAATACACGACCGCCTCGCAGCCGGTCGCGTCCGCGACACACTGCGGGAACCCCCGCCACATCGACACCGAACCAAGGCCCTCATGCAGGAAAACGATGGTCGGCGCGTCTTCGCGCGGATGCGCTGAACGAAGCCGAACAAACTCCAGCGGCGTGCCGCAGATGTCGATTCGTCTCACGGATTCAAACCCCCAGGTGCTTGCGGATCATCTCCGGATCGTTGCGCACAGTCTGGCTCGGGCCGTAGAACACGACCCTGCCCTTGACCAGGATCATCGAGCGGTCGGTGATCGCGGTGACCGCCGAATGACTCTTGTCGACGATGACGGTGGCAATGCCGGTGCCACAGATCTCGCGGATGACTCGCCAGATCTCAAGCACCATCAATGGGGCAAGCCCTTCGGTGGCCTCGTCCAGGATCAGCAGGTCCGGGTTAGTCATCAGGGCACGCCCGATGGTCAGCATCTGTTGCTCACCCCCGGAAAGCTGGCCCCCACCGTGGCCGATGCGTTCTCCGAGCCGCGGAAAGGTTTCCATCACCCGCTCGAAGGTCCAGGTTCGCTTGCCCCTAACACTGGGGCGTGCCGCCATGAGGAGATTCTCACGCACCGAGAGATTCGGGAAGATGCCACGTCCCTCCGGCACATAGGCGATCCCGGCGCGTGCGACCCGGTGCGTGGGGCCACCGGTCATGAGTTTGTCGCGCACGCGCACCTCGCCAGCGCTCGGGCGCACCAGTCCGAGCATCGACTTGATCAGCGTGGTCTTGCCCATGCCGTTGCGTCCCATCAGGCCGATGGCTTCGCCGCTGGCGATGTGGAAATCGACGCCATGCAGGATGTGACTGCTGCCATAGTGGGTATGCAGGCCTCTGGTCTCGAGAAGTGCCTCACTCATGCAGCGCATCCTCCTGGCCAAGATAGGCTTGCTGAACCTCTTCGCTGGCACGGATCTGCTCCGGCGTGCCGCTCTCCAGGATTTCGCCCTCGACCATGACGGTGATCTGGTCGGCCACCGCGAACACCGCGTCCATGTCGTGTTCGACCAACAGGATGGCCCGCGTCTTCTTGAGTCCGTTGAGCAGATCGATCATGCTCGCCGACTCTTCCGATCCCATGCCGGCGAGCGGCTCATCCAGCAGCAGCACTTCGGCATCGGTCGCGAGCACCATCGCGATTTCGAGCTGGCGCTGCTCGCCATGCGAAAGCACGCCGGCAATCCGGTTCTCGCGACCGGCGAGGCCTGCTTCGGCGATCGCGGCACGCGCCCGCTCCAGCGTGTCCGACATTCGCATCGCGTCGCTGAATATCTTCCACGGCCGCTGGCACCGCGACTGCGCCGCCAAGCGGCAATTCTCGAGAACGGTGAACTTCGGGAAGATGTTGGTGCGCTGATAGCTGCGCCCGATACCGATGCGCGAGCGCTCCGGCGCGCTCATGCTGGTGATGTCCTTGTCCCGCAGGCGAATCTTCCCCTTGGACACCGGAAGGTCGCCCGACAGCATGTTGATGCAGGTGGATTTGCCTGCACCATTCGGACCAAGCAGCGCTTGAAGCGAGCCACGATCGAGCTTGATATGGACATTGAGGTTGGCCGCCAGGCCGCCGAAGAATCGCGCCAGCCCTTCGGCTTCGAGCAGGGTTTCAGCCATTCTTCGTCCCCTTTCCGAAACGGCTCATGATCCGCGCGGGCAGCGCCGCCAGGCCTCCGGGCATGAACAACACCGCCAGTACAATCACCCCGCCCATCAGCAGTTGCCAGTGCTTGGTCCAGTCGGTGAAAAGCTCCTGCAGGCCCACCAGCACGAAAGCACCGGCGATTGCACCGGCCAGGCTGCCGATGCCGCCGAGGATGACCATGAGCAAGACGTCGCCCGATTTGTGCCAGGACAGATACTCTGGGGTGACGAAGCCGAACAGCACCGCGAAAAGAAAGCCTGCCAGGCCGGCGATCGCCCCCGCGAGCGTGAACGCCGCCAGCTTGTAGCCGTAGGTGGAATAGCCGAGCGAGCGCATGCGGTGCTCGTTGCTGCGTATGCCGACCAGCACCCGGCCAAACGGCGAACGCAGCACCAGCGTCAGGAACACATACACCAGCACCATCATCGCAACGACGAAGAAATAAAGGTGGTGCGAGTCGAGCAAATCGAAGGGCACGAAACCAGCGATCGAGGCCTCCGGACGCACGTCAAGATAGATCCCGTCGGAACCGCCGCCGAGCTTGGTGTCGTGGAAGATGTAGTAGGCCATCTGCGCGAACGCGAGCGTGACCATGATGAAGTAGATGCCCTTGGTTCGCAGCACCAGCAAGCCAACGACGAAGGCCGCGACTGCCGATGCGAGCATCGACAATGGCAACACCACCCACAGGTTGGCGGGGGTGAAGTCGGTCGGTGACAGCAGCACCACGGTGTAGGCTGCGATCCCGAAGTAGGCGGCATGCCCGAAGCTGACCAGGCCGGTGAAGCCCACCAGCAGATCCAGGCTCATCGCGAAGATCGCAAGGATCAGGATGCGCGCGACGACCTCGATGTAGAACTCCGATCCGTAGAACGGATAGACGAGCAGTGCGGCGAGTACCAGCAGCTTGAAGCCTAGGGTAATCGTTGGATTCATTCACGTTACCCCTTCTTCAGAATGCCTTCAGGACGCCACAGCAACACGAGCGCCATCACCAGATAGATACTCAGTCCGGCCCATTCGGGAACCAGCACCTTGCCGAAGGTATCGGTGAAACCAATTAGCAACGCGGCGACCAACGCGCCCCACACCGATCCGATCCCGCCTATGACGACGATGACGAAGGAGATGATCAGCACGTTCATGCCCATGCCGGGATAGACGGAGGAGATGGGCGCGGCGAGCATCCCGGCCAGTGCGGCCATCGCGACACCGATCGCAAACACGATCGCGTAGAGCGTATTGATGTTGATGCCGAGCGCCTGGACCATGTCGCGGTCGTGGCTGCCGGCGCGGATCATCATGCCCAGCCGGGTGCGCTGGATCAGGAAATAGAGTCCCACCGCGAGCATCAGGCACACGCCCGACACGACCAGTCGGTACACCGGGTAGCTCATCGCGTCCGACAACGGGATGGAAGCCGAGAAGATCGCAGGAATCGGCACGCCGTGCACATCGTCGCCGACCGCCAGGCTGCGCAGTTCTTCGAAGATCAGGATCAGGCCGTAGGTCAGCAGTACCTGTTCGAGGTGATCGCGCTTGTAGAGGTGCGCGAACAGCAGCTTCTCCAGAACGAAACCGAACGCGAAGGCCAGCGGGAGACCCAGCGCGATAGACAGCAGCAGATTTCCGGTCATGCCGGTGAGCGCGAAGGCCATGTAGGCGCCGATCATGTAGAAACTGCCGTGCGCCAGGTTGATGATGCCCATGGTGCCGAAGATCAGCGTCAGTCCGCTGGCGACCAGGAACAGCAGCAGGCCGTACTGAAGCGAATTCAGTACCTGTATCAGGAAAATGGTCAGATCCATGCGCGTTCCCCTCCGGACGACATCCCACCCGGATCAAGGCATCGGAATCGCCGGGGCGGCATGTGCCCCGGCGAGCGAAGCGCGACTCTTAGAGGTTGCAGCCGGTGGCCGGATCCGAGAGCGCTTCGGCTGCGATACCGATCGGCCGGTTCTCGCTTCCGACCGCCTCACGCAGGTAGATATCCTGGATCGGGTTGCCAGCCGCCGACAGCGTGAACGTGCCACGCGGGCTGTCGATGGCCGCGGCGCGCATGGCGGCCCGCAGTTCCGCCTTCTTGCTCAGGTCGCCTCCAACCGCCTCGAGACCAGCATGCAGAAGCTGTGCTGCATCGTAGCCCTGGACCGCATAGACGTCGGGCACCATCGGATAGCGGGCCCGGTAGCCCTCGCGGAAGGCCTTGTCACGCGCGTTTTCCAGCCCGTCCGCGTAGTGCAGCGCGGTGATCAGGCCCTCGCCGGCACCACCCATGGCATCGAGCGTGCCTTCAGTGAGAAAGCCGCTGGAATAGAGCGGCGTGCGTTCCTTCAATCCGGCGGCGACATAGTCAGTGACAAACTTGACCGCACCGCCACCGGCGAAGAACACATAGACCGCATCCGGACGCAGCGACGCGATTTCGGTCAGAAAGGGCTGGAACTCTACGTTCGGGAACGGCAACGCCATCTCGCGCACCACTTCGCCACCACCTTCGGTGAAGGCTTGCTTGAAGGCCGCCACCGCTTCCTGGCCGGCAGCATAGTTCCACGTTAGGGTCACCGCGGTCTTGTGCCCGCGCTCGATCGCTGCCAGGCCCATTGCGTAGGCCGGCTGCCAGCTCGAAAACGAGGAGCGGACCATGTTCGGCGCACAAAAGGAGCGTGTCAGATCGTCAGCGCCGGCGTTGGCGATGATGAAGGTCGTGTCGCGCTGACGGGCGACCCGCGCCATCGCAAGAGCAACCCCCGAGTGCACCGTGCCGACGAGCACGTCCACTCGGTCTCGCACAATCAGGCGGTTGGCGTTTTCGGTCGCCTTTGACGGATCGGATTCGTCATCGACGGTGAAGTACTGAATCTCGCGGCCGGCCAGCGTGCCGCCCTGTTCGTCCACATATTGCTTGAAGCCGTTCGCGATCGCGGCACCGAGCGCGGCGAAGGTACCGGTAGCCGGCAACATCAGGCCGACCTTGATCGGGTCGGCCGCCTGCACCGAAGAGAACGGAATCAGTGCGCTCGCGGCCAGGCCGACGATACCGCGCATCAGCGCACGGCGCCCTTGCTTTTCGTTTTTCATGGTGTCTCCTCCATTGCTTTTGTAGGACCGGGCGGTCTGGCCCGGACAAAGCGACGCTCTCAGCGACCTAAACCGAGGGCACGCAATTTGAATCTCTGAATCTTGCCGGTCGCGGTCTTCGGCAGCTCGTCGACGAACTCGGTCCAGCGTGGATACTTGTAGGGAGCGAGGTGCGCCTTGGCATGCTGTTTTATCGCCTCGACCAGCACGGCATCCGGGCGCAGACCGGGTTTGAGCACGATGAACGCCTTGGGCTTGATCAACTTGTCGTCGTCCTCCTGGCCCACCACCGCAACCTCGAGCACCGCCTCGTGCGTGATCAGGCAGGCTTCGACCTCGATGGGTGACACGTAGATGCCGCTCACCTTCAACATGTCGTCGCTGCGCCCGGCATAGATGTAGAGTCCATCGGACGTCCGCGAATACTTGTCGCCGCAACGGGTCCAGTGTCCCTGGAAAGTGTCGCGTGACTTGGCGCGATTGTTCCAATAGCAAGCCGCGGAGGTCGGGCCGGCGACCAGCAGTTCGCCGATGCGCTCTGCCTCTTCGATGACACCACCGTTTTCATCGACCAGGCGCACCTCATAGCCCGGAACCGGTCGGCCGGTCGTGCCGTAGCGGACATCGTCCGGTCGGTTGGAAAGGAAAATGTGCAGCATCTCGGTAGAGCCGATGCCGTCCAGAATCGGAACGCCGAAACGCTCGGTCCAGCGCTTTCCGATTTCCTTGGGCAGACTTTCACCGGCGGACGCGCACATACGCATGCCTCGCACATCGGCGCTGGCGCACTCTGGGCTGGCGAGCATCGCCGCAAACAAGGTCGGGACGCCGTAGAACAGGGTCGGCTGGTGCGCCTCGAGGCGCTTGAACACCGCCTGCGGCGTCGGCCGTTCAGCCATCAGAATCGTGGTCGCCCCGACCGATAACGGAAAGGTCAATCCGTTGCCGAGCCCGTAGGCAAAGAACAATTTGGCCGCGGAAAGCCCGACATCGTCCTCGCGGATTCCGAGCACCGGTTTGGCATACAGCTCGGCTGTCTGGATCAAGCTGGAATGCACATGCACCGTGCCCTTGGGCATGCCGGTCGAACCGGAAGAATAAAGCCAGAAACAGGGTTCGTCGCAGCAGGTGTCGAGGGTTTCGAAGATGTCCGCTGCGGCCGACATCAGGGCGGTCAAGCCGTCTTGAGCATCCGCGGATCCCGCCACGACAATGCGCTCCAGCGATGCGACCTTGCCCAGCAAGGGTTTGAACAGAGGTAGAAGCGGTTCGGACACGACGGCGATGCGCGCACGGCTGTCGCCGAGGATGTATTCGTAGTCCTTCGTCGTGAGCAGTGTATTCACCGCGATCGGAACGATTCCAGCCTTGATCGCACCGAGAAAGACCGAAGGAAAGTCGATGGTGTCGAGCACACACATCGCGATGCGCTGCTCGCGGGCCAAGCCCATGCCCACGAGTGCATTGGCGGCGCGATTGGCACGTCCGGCGAGTTCGTTGAAGCTGTAACTGCCCTGATCGTCGATGTAAGCGATTTTGTCGCCGCGCCCCGCGACGAGGTTGCGTCCGATCAGATCGTCCGCCGCGTTGTAGCGACGTGGAATATCCATTATGGGAGGACTCTTGCTGTGGTCCGCCTCGCTCAGCGTGAACAAAAGGTGTCTCCTCTCAACGTTCGACTCATCGCGCTTCGGACCGGGGCCAATACGCGGGTTCCGTTGCCCAGGCCTGGGCGAATGCTTGTGTCAGTCGGCGTGCGCGCCGCGGCTGAACTCGATCGCACCCTGCGGCAGCAGGTAGAGCACGAGGGCACTGCCGTCGCTGACGGTCGGACAATGCGCGCTGCCGGGCCCGTATACCAGCCAGCCAGTGCTCTTGCCGTCGAAGCGCGCGTCGCCCTCGGCCGGCATGATCATGTCGATCTCGCCGCCCGGATGGGCGTGATGCGGGCCGACGATATCCTGCATCAGCACGACATCGACGCTGAATCCGTCGGTTTCGGGGCCGGGCTTGATCACGCGACCGAAGCGGATGCCGCCGTGTTCGCGGTCGCACATCCAGCCTGCGGCCACCGCCTCCCGACAGGCCGTCGCGAGCGCAGAGAAGGTTTCGCCATCCGGCGGGAAGTGTTCGTTGAGAAAGGACTCGAGATCCTTGTCCAGGGGCATGTCTTTGATCGTCGATGTGACCTCGGCGACCATCGACCGGAATCGATCCGGGTTCATGTGTGTCTCCTCCATTCATTCACATCGATCTCGGTCGAAAGGACTCGGATCAATTTGTGTGGCCGCGCTCACAGGCACGAACTCATCATGTTTTCGCCGAACATACTTGACTCGCTGCCATCGTGCGCGTCAAGCGACACCAGAGGCTGCGTGCGGGCGAATCGGTTTGCCCGAACTGCAGAATACACACTCCAACGTCCTAGGTAAAGAGATGTAGTGCATACAGGCGTTTAGATAACGAAGGTATGTTGCAGGTAGAATGCAATTTATCACGACAACAAATGCAACAAAATGCAACTATGCACAAAAAATTAGGAGAAACATGAACTATATTGGTTGCGCTGCGTTAAAAACTGCACTATCTTGCACTAACATTTAGTCAGACTACTTAGCCCATCACAAAATTATGCTCATGACCAACATCGAGAACGATTCGCTCGAATCCCGGCATTCCGATGACCGCGACGACGCCACCTTTCTTTCGGCGCTTGGTCGGCGGGCGCGCGAGATCCGCGATCGCCGCGGCATGACCCGCAAGCTGGTGGCGCGCGAAGCCAAGGTGTCGGAACGTCACCTCGCCCACCTCGAGGCCGGTGAAGGCAACGTCTCAATCGTGTTGCTGCGAAACATCGTCCGCGCACTCGATGTTTCGCTCGTGGAACTGCTCGCGCCCGAGGGCGAGGACACCGTCGAGAAGCGCCTGATCCGCCGCTTCCTCGAGCGCTTGCCGCAGCATCGCATGGAGGAGGTGGTATTTCGGCTGATGCGCGATTTCGGGCATGAGGAGGCGATCCGGCGCAAGCGGATCGCGCTAATCGGGCTGCGCGGCGCCGGCAAATCGTCGCTGGGCAGCCGTCTTGCACGTGAGATGGGCGTGCCCTTTATCGAACTGGACCGTGAGATCGAAGCCGACACCGGGATGCCCTCGAGCGAGATCTTCGCGCTGTACGGTCAGACCGGCTACCGTCGCATCGAACGCACGACGCTCGAGCGAGTCATCCGGACGCATGAGAAAGCGGTGATTTCAGCCGGGGGCGGCGTGGTCGCGCAGCAGGACAGCTACGACATGCTGCTGTCGAACTGCCTGACGATATGGCTCAAGGCGCGCCCCGAGGAACACATGGCACGGGTAGTCGCGCAGGGCGATCTTCGCCCGATGGCAGGCAACGACGAAGCCATGGAAGACCTTAAGCGGATTCTCGAGGCACGCAAACCCTTGTATGGACGCGCCGACATGGTCATCGACACCTCGGGCGACACCCCGGATCAAAGCTACACCAAACTAAAACAGTTCGTCACGCGCTGACGCAGACAGGAGGAGACAACATGGACGCCACGATCAGCAGCAAAGTCGACTACCGTGCCGACCCGTCGCAATACTGTCACTGGAGCCTTGAGTGCGAGGGTGAGGTGGCCACGTTGACGCTGAACATCGACGAGGACGGGGGAATCCGCCCAGGCTACAAGCTCAAGCTCAACTCGTACGACCTTGGCGTGGATATCGAGCTGCACGATGCGCTGCAACGCATCCGTTTCGAGCATCCGGAAGTGCGGAGCGTGGTGTTCACATCGAGCAAGCCCAAGATCTTCTGCTCGGGCGCCAACATCTACATGCTGGGCCTGTCAACGCATGCCTGGAAGGTGAACTTCTGCAAATTTACCAATGAAACCCGCAACGGCATCGAGGACTCGAGCCGGCACTCCGGCCTAAAGTTCATCGCCGCCTGTAACGGCACGACCGCCGGCGGCGGCTACGAGCTCGCCCTGGCCTGCGACGAGATCGTGCTGGTCGATGACCGCAATTCCTCGGTATCGCTGCCTGAAGTGCCGCTGCTCGGTGTGCTGCCGGGTACCGGCGGGCTCACCCGGGTAACCGACAAGCGCCGGGTGCGGCGTGACCATGCCGACATCTTCTGCACCATCTCCGAGGGCGTGCGCGGAAAACGTGCCAAGGACTGGCGGCTGGTCGACGATGTCGTGAAGCAGCAGCAGTTCGCAGATCACATCGCGACACGCGCTGCCGAGCTCGCCAAACAGTCAGACCGCCCGGCGGGCGCCGCCGGGGTGGCGCTGCCGCGGATCGAGCGTACCGACGACGATAACGGCTATCACTACGAGTTCGTCGCTGCCACCATCGATGCTGCCAGCCGCAGCGTGGCTCTCACGGTGCGCGCTCCGTCCGGCGCCGGACCGACCGACATCGCGGGCATCGTGGCGCAGGGCGCCGACTGGTGGCCGCTGAAAATGGTGCGCGAGCTCGACGACGCGATCCTGAACCTGCGTACCAATCACCTCGACATCGGGCTGTGGCAGTTGCGCACCGAGGGTGACGCGCAGGCGGTACTCGACATCGACGCGGTCATTGACGTCCATCGGGAGCACTGGTTCGTGCGCGAGACTATCGGCATGCTCCGTCGCACCCTGGCGCGTATCGATGTCTCGTCCCGCAGCTTGTTCGCATTGATCGAGCCGGGTTCCTGCTTCGCAGGCACCCTCGCCGAAATCGCGCTTGCTGCTGATCGAGCCTACATGCTCGACGATCCGGAACGGCCCAACCATATCGCGCTGTCGGCGATGAACTTCGGTTCGCTGCCGATGGTGAATGGCCTGACCCGCATCCAGGCGCGTTTTTACCAGGAGACCGAACCGGTCGCCGCGGCTGAAGCGGCCCGCGGTCGGCTTATCGGGCCCGCCGAGGCGTTCGAACTCGGTCTGGTGACCGAGATTCCGGACGAGCTCGACTGGGCCGACGAGATCCGAATCGCCGTCGAGGAGCGGGTAGCCCTGTCGCCCGACGCGCTGACCGGCCTGGAGGCCAACCTGCGCTTCGGTCCGGTCGAGACGATGAACACCCGCATCTTCGGACGCCTGAGCGCCTGGCAGAACTGGATCTTCAACCGGCCCAACGCCGTCGGCGAAGCCGGCGCACTGAAGCTTTTCGGTTCGGGCAAGAAGGCGCAATTCGACTGGAACCGAGTCTGAGTCATCGCCATGGACGAACGCAAGACGAAACCTTCTAATGCCGAGCCGTGCTCCGAGCCGGCCCTCCGCCGAAGCGGTCGGTCCCTTGACGCGGCAAACGGATAGAGCAGCACAATGCGACGTGCCAGCCAGAGCAGCCGGGCGCCGCATCCAAGCCAACTGGAGGAGCATACGCAATGATCAATTACAGCGAACGCATACCGAACAACGTCAACCTGTCCAGCAACCGCACGCTGCAGCGTGCACTCGAACAATGGCAACCGTCCTTCCTGCAGTGGTGGGACGATATGGGGCCGGACGGCTCGCAGAGCTACGACGTGTACCTGCGCACCGCGGTCAGCGTCGACCCCAAGGGCTGGGCGGACTTTGGCTACGTCAAGATGCCCGACTACCGCTGGGGAATCTTTCTCGCGCCTGAATCCGGCGACCGCAAGATCCACTTCGGCGAACACAAAGGTGAAGACGTGTGGCAGGAAGTGCCGGGCGAATACCGCTCCACGCTACGACGCATCATCGTGACCCAAGGTGACACCGAACCGGCGTCGGTCGAGCAGCAACGCCATCTCGGCCTGACCGCGCCGTCGCTTTACGATCTGCGCAACCTGTTCCAGGTGAACGTCGAGGAAGGCCGCCACCTTTGGGCCATGGTTTATCTGCTGCACGCCTACTTCGGCCGCGACGGCCGCGAGGAGGGCGAGGCCCTGCTCGAGCGCCGGTCCGGCGATGCGGACAACCCGCGCATCCTGACCGCGTTCAACGAGAAGACGCCCGACTGGCTATCGTTCTTCATGTTCACTTTCGTGACCGACCGCGATGGCAAGTTCCAACTCGCCTCGCTAGCGGAATCCGCCTTCGATCCGCTGGCGCGCACCTGCAAGTTCATGCTCACCGAGGAAGCGCACCACATGTTCGTGGGCGAATCCGGGGTCGCGCGGATCATCCAGCGCACCTGCGAAATCATGACGGAACTCAAGACCGACGATCCGGCGTTGCTGCGTGCGGCCGGCGTGATCGACCTACCGACCTTGCAGAAGTACCTGAACTTCCACTACAGCGTGACCAGTGACCTGTACGGCGCTGAAGTGTCGTCCAACGCGGCCACCTACTACACGAACGGCCTGAAAGGACGCTTCGAGGAGACCAAGATCGAGGACGACCACCTGCTGCAGGGTAGCGAGTACCAGATCCTCGACGTCGCCGGAGATCATATCGTCACCCGCGACGTGTCGGCGCTGTCGGCGCTCAACGAGCGTCTGCGCGACGACTGGGTGCGCGACGTCCAGGCCGGCGTGGATCGCTGGAACCGGGTGCCGGCCAAGTATGGCTTCGACTTCCGCTTCACGCTGCCGCACAAGGGCTTCAACCGCCGGATCGGCATCTTTGCCGACGTGCACGTCGATCCTCAGGGCAAGCTGATGTCCGAGGCGGAGTGGACCCACAAGCATCTGCAGTGGCTGCCGAGCGAGGAAGACCGCCTGCTCGTGCATTCGCTGATGGGCCGCTGCCTCGAGCCGGGCAAGTTCGCCAATTGGATCGCGCCGCCTGCGCGCGGCATCAACAACCAGCCGGTAGACTTCGACTACGTTCGTTTCAATTGATAGGGTTGCGGGCGTGCTCCCGGCGGAATGCGCCGCCAGCGCGCCCGACGATAGCTTTGGCGATCGGCACAGCCCCGCAATCAGCCGACCGGGTCACGATCGAGGACCGAGGAGACAAACCGATGAACGCGCCAACAGAGCACGACAACATCGCAAAGCAGCACCTTATCGATCCCGAGATCTGCATTCGCTGCAACACCTGCGAAGAAACCTGCCCGATCAACGCGATCACGCACGATGCGCTGAACTATGTGGTCAAGTTCGAGCTGTGCAAGGGCTGCTTGGACTGCATCAGCCCGTGCCCGACCGGCGCCATAGACTCGTGGCGGAACGTCGATCAGGCGAGGCCTTTCTCGATCGAGGAACAGTTCGCGTGGGAAGTGCTTCCGGATGTCACTGAACTCGACAAACTCGAAGCTCGGACTGGAGCGATGACCGATACGCCGAAAACGCCGTCCGAGGTCCAGAAACTCACCGAGGTCGCCACCGCGGGTCAGGGCGGGCTGACGCTCGCCCCCTGGTCCGCGTCTCACCCCTGCGTCAATACCTACACCCCGGCGCGACCGGTGACCGCGACGGTGAGCGGCAACTACCGCCTGACTGCGGAAGACGCGTCCAGCGACATCCACCACATCGTGCTCGATTTCGGCGCCACGCCCTTCCCGGTACTCGAAGGGCAGTCGATCGGGATCATCCCGCCGGGGACCGACGAGAACGGCAAACCGCACCTGCTGCGCATGTACTCGGTCGCAAGCCCGCGCGAGGGAGAGCGCCCGCATTACAACAACCTCGCGCTGACGGTGAAGCGGGTCACCGAGGACCATGAAGGCAAGCCCGCGCGCGGTGTGGCATCCAACTATGTGTGCGACCTGAAGAAGGGCGACAAGGTGCAGGTGACTGGCCCCTATGGCAACACCTTTTTGATGCCCAACCATCCGGGGTCGTCGATCATGATGATCTGCACTGGTACCGGCTCGGCACCGATGCGTGCGATGACCGAGCGGCGTCGCCGCCGCATGAATCTCAAGGAGGGCGGCGAGCTACTGCTGTTCTTCGGCGCCCGCACGCCCGGGGAGCTGCCCTACTTCGGTCCGCTCAAGAAACTGCCTGAAGATTTCATCGACGTCAACCTCGCGTTCTCGCGGGTACCCGGTCAGCCCAAGCAGTATGTCCAGGACCTCATCCGCGAGCGTGCGGACAAGGTCTATCGCATGCTTTTGGACGACGCCTGTTACATTTACATCTGCGGCCTCAAAGGGATGGAGGCCGGCGTGATCGAAGCGTTTCGCGACATCTGTCGTGCCAACGGCCAGGATTGGGATGAAGTCCGGGCGCAGTTGCTCGCTAAGGAGCGCTTCCACATCGAAACCTATTGAACAGGGTCTGAAGGGTGAGCCAGAACGCGATCCGCACCATCAAGGACGAGCACCTTGCGATCGCGGCAGTGCTGTATTCCTTGCGTTATCTGGTAGGGCAGGTGCGGTCCGGGGCCGAGCCCAACTTCCCGTTGCTGCGCGCGATTCTCGATTACATCGTTTCCTACCCGGATCGCTGGCATCACCCAAAGGAAGACAAGTACCTGTTCGCTGCTGTCCGCCGCCGCACCCGCGAGGCCGACGCGGTGATCTCACAGCTCGAGCGCGAGCATGCCCAGGGTGCGCCGATGATCGCCGAACTGACGCGCAAGCTGATGGCGTACCAGGCGGGGGATGTCGCCGAGGGCGAATCGTTTAACGAACTGGCCTCGCGCTACGCGATCTTCGAATGGCAGCACCTGCGCACCGAGGAAGAGATATTGCTACCGATCGCCGAACGGGTGTTGACGCCCGCCGACTGGGTCGAAATCGATACGGCATTTCGCGAGAACGACAACCCGCTGTTCGGCATCAAACCGCGCGAGGAGGCCGAAACCCTTTATCAGCGCATTATGGCGCTGACGCCGGCGCCGATCGGATCGGGTAGCCGGCCAGCCAGCTAAAACAAACGCTCGCGCGCCGGCTTAGGCGCTCCGGGCGCGCCGCAGGTGAAGCCAAGGCGGCACCATGGCGAGCGCCGCCGCCGCCGCGATGATGAAGAAGACCGGCAGATAGGGAGCCATGTCGAGCGCGCGGAACAGGCTGACCAGTGAATCCGCGAGCAAAGACCCGATCGCGAAACCCACCGATCAGGATCCCGCGATATTGAACCCAGAAACCTCCGTTGGAGGTGTTCGAGTGTGCGTCTAGTGCGTCGTCTGGCAAGGCGCGACGACGCAGCATGGTTGTTCCCTGCAAGGAAGAGTATGCGGATGCCCACGTTCCTGGCCCTGTCTTGGCCGGTCGAAAAGGCCACACTTGCCCAACAGCTAGCTTGGGCCGCACAACACGAGTCCCCCGCTTCCGTTTTCTGGCTTTGGGCATTCGGTTTCCCCGGCAGTCCAATGGTTTTCGTTCAAGCAACAAACACAAGGACCCTCGGATGCGGGTGGGAACCGTGACATAAATCACACTGCGTGTCTGTCGTTGCTTCGTGCCGCCAGGAAGGCGCTGTACAAGAGAGAGTCCTCAGAACGAAGAGCCGTCGAGTGAAGCATCCATTTTTTGCTTTCATGGGCACAAACTATCCCGTTCACCTGGAGCGCGAGTTCGAGCGCATCCTGATGAAGTTGGAAGCGTTGTGGGATACGCCGGAGATCCATGACTACTTCAGCGATCTGCTGATTGACAAGCGCGGGGGGCGAAAGGGCTTCCCGTCCGTGGTGCTGCACGACATCATCCGGTTGCGCGACGCCTGTGAGCTCAGAACCTTCAAATCCGCGGA
>CAYTAY010000044.1:13158-18991 GCA_964435845.1 uncultured Azoarcus sp. | reverse complement strand
CACCTCGAAGTCTCATTCATCTTCAGGGGTTGCGGCAACACCCACCATGATCGTCAAAACCGGTATTGGCAATCTTGCTCGCTTACGCAGCACCCCCAAGGTGATGGATACGCATCGGGTCGCGGCATCCATTGCTTGTGGGAGCGCCGTGAGGCGCGAACTCAGACGTTTTCAGAGCCCAAGAGCTCACCGGGTCCAGGCCAGAAAACCATCGAAATCTTCAACGCTCGAAATCTCCAAGCCGGCCATTCATTCGGTGTTTCCGATAGACTTGCAAGCCTTCACTCACCCTGCAACATCCCATGCCTTTTCTGCCCCAGCGCCTGGACGGCGAAGCCGATGGCGACCTGCTCAGGCGTCGCGCCCGTTTCACCGGCATTCTGTTTCTCGCGTTCCTCGCCAGCGCGATCTGGCTGTTCGCCCGCTCCGAGCCGATTTGGCTGCGCATCATGCCGCTCGAAGGTGGCCTCTTCCTAATCGCTTCGGCCTTATTCGGTGGTCTGCTCGCCTCGACGCCGGTGCTGGCGCTGGTCTTTCTGCTGATGACCGTCTGGTATGGTGTAGAGAGCGTGTTCCGTCAGCGAGCAAGGCACACGCCGCTGCTCGACATGGGTATCATTGCCGGCGGCGCTCTGGTGTGGTTTTCGCCGGGCATCGCGCTGGCCGTTGGTGCTGCCCGCGCGGTACTCACCGGCTCCATCGCCTTCTCGCGCCCGCAACGGGTCTATTTCCTCGAGAGCGACCCGATCGCCTTCTGGCAAAGCATCGGCTTCATGCTCATCGTCGCCGCTGCCCTGTCCTACCCGGCCTTGCACTACTGGCGAGCCAAGTACGCCAAAAGTCGCTCCGCGAGCTAGCAGCCTGTCTAGCTTTCCCCCTGTAAAATGACGCGTCGCCCCTGGAACCCGAAAGCATGAGCCGCTTTATGGAACGGCTCGAACCGCTGGGCCTGCTCGTATCGCGCGACATGCAGCTTAACGATGCCACGGGCAAGTCAGTGCTCGTGAGGGGATTTCGCGTTGTGGACGACAGCCGTTTGGGCGCGGGCGGCGGCCTGGCGCATGCCCTGATCCGCTCTTGTCATCGGACGGTTCGGGTATGATTGCCAAACTAATCAAACAATCAGTTCTTCCTCAGCCATGGCCGGACTAGACAAGAACACACCGATCCCCACCGAGATCACGATGCATCGCAAGTCGCGCCTGCTCGAGATCGACTTCGACGACGGCAGTCGGTTTTCGCTACCGTTCGAATTTCTGCGAGTCTACTCTCCTTCTGCCGAGGTCCGTGGTCACGGGCCCGGGCAGGAGGTGTTGCAGGTGGGCAAGCAGGACGTCTTCATCACCAATATCGACCCTGTCGGCAACTACGCGATCAAGCCGACCTTCTCGGATGGGCACGATAGCGGCCTCTATTCCTGGGACTACCTTTACATGCTGGGAAGCCGCCATGACGCATTGTGGGAAGAGTACCTGGCGCGGATCGAGGCCGAGGCTGCAAGTCGCGACCCGGCGCTCACGCCACCTCCCGCGCCCAAATCCGGAGGCTGTACGAAGCACTGAGCATGAGCAACAACAAAACATACTTCGGCTTCCAGTCGGTCCCCGAGGCCGAGAAGAGCAGGCACGTCGAGAAGGTTTTCTCGTCGGTAGCGAGTCGCTACGACGTCATGAACGATCTGATGTCGTTCGGGCTCCACCGCTTGTGGAAGACCTTCACCATCCAGATTTCCGGGGTTGGACCGGGCGACCGGGTGCTAGACGTGGCCGGCGGCACCGCCGACCTTTCGCTCGCATTTTCGCGCAAGGTCGGCGCGCGCGGACAAGTCTGGCTCACTGACATCAACCATGCGATGCTCGCCCGCGGTCGTGACCGCCTCATTGATCACGGCCTCAACGGACCGGTCGCGCAGTGCGACGCCGAGAAGCTGCCCTTTCCGTCGAACTGGTTCGATTGCGTGACCGTGGCCTTCGGGCTGCGCAACATGACCCACAAGGATCAGGCCCTCGCGGAAATGCTGCGGGTGCTGCGCCCCGGCGGTCGACTACTGGTGCTCGAGTTCTCAAAGGTATGGGCACCCTTGGCGCCGGCTTACGATTTCTACTCTTTCAAGATCCTGCCGTGGATGGGCCAGCGTGTCGCCGATGACGCCGACAGCTATCGCTATCTCGCGGAATCCATCCGGATGCATCCGTCGCAGGACGAACTCAAGCAACTCATGGAACAAGTTGGGCTCAGGCGGGTCGACTACTTCAACATGACTGGCGGTGTAGTGTGTTTGCACCGCGGCTACAAGATGTGAGCCCGGCACCCGGGTTTTCGGTTTTCGTTTCAAGGAGTCCATAGCAAGATGAAGCATCTCGTGATCAGTTTCGTCGTCGCCATCTTCGCCTTCGCCGGCTTCGTACCCGACGCAGAGGCCCGCCGCATGGGCGGGGGCAGCAGCTTCGGCATGCAACGCCAGGCAACGCCGCCGTCCCAGCCACGCCAGCCCGCTGCGGCTCCGCAACGTCCGGCTCAGGGCGCAGCGGCCCAGCAGGGCGGCCGCTCGTGGATGGGTCCGATCGCCGGCCTCGCTGCAGGTCTCGGCCTTGCCGCGCTGTTCTCGCACCTCGGCCTGGGCGAAGGTTTCGCCTCCTTCGTGCTCATCGCACTGATGGTGCTCGCCGCGGTCATGCTCTTCCGCATGCTGTCGCGTCGTGCCGCTGCCAACCAGGGCGGTCGTACCGGACAAATGCAGTTCGCCGCCGCCGGTCAAGGCGCTGGGCGTCCCGAGGCCGCCGCGCCGTTTCATCAGCCGATGAGCGCCAGCGCTTCGGTGGCACCCGCGGTTGCCGGCCAGCACCCCGATTTCGACGCCGAAGGCTTCGCCCGCCAGGCCAAGGTCAACTTCATCCGCCTTCAGGCAGCACACGACGAAGGCAATCTCGACGACATCCGCGAGTTCACGACACCCGAGATGTTCGCCGAGATCCGCCTGCAGATGAACGAGTTCCACACCCCGGGGCAGCGCACCGATGTTGTCGAGCTCAACGCCGAGGTGATCGAGGTCGAGGAAGAGGACAGCCGCTACATCGTCAGCGTTCGTTTCAACGGCCTTCTGCGCGAAGAAGCGGGTGCAACTCCCGCTGCTTTCGACGAGATCTGGCATCTGACCAAGTCCAAGGTCTCGGATCGGGGATGGTTGATTGCTGGCATCCAGCAGGCCGCCTGAATGGCACGCTGGGGTTTCTTCTCGGGACGCGAGCCCGTGAAACTCATTCGCCTTCGGCCCCGCGGCCCGAGTTGTCCGCAGGGCGCGAGGCAACCATACTGAATCCCGAGGCCGGCACACGTGCCGACCTCGGCGCGTATTAGACATGCAACTACCAGCCGCTCTCCTGATTGCGCCCCTGAATCATGTACTGGCTGGCAACGCCTGGGCCCGAGACCGGCTACGTCCCCATGGTGGCGCTCTGGTCGGTATTCAGGTGGGCGGCCTCGAGCTCAGGTTTCAGATCGACTCGCAGGGACTCTTTGCAGCCGGCACCGGGGATCTGGCCCCTGATGTCACGATCGCCGTTCCGCTCGCCTCATTACCAAAGCTCGCCATAGACGGTCAAAGGGATGCGATGGGCGCAGTCCGCCTTTCGGGCAACGCCGAACTGGCAGACACCGTCGCCTTCGTATTGCGACACCTGGAGTGGGACGTCGAGGCCGACCTGAGCGGCTTCATCGGCGATATCGCAGCACATCGCGTCGTCAGCAGTTTGCGCAACTTGAGGCCCGTCCCGCGAAAAACCGCTGAGGCCGTGGCCGGCAATCTACGTGAGTATCTGGTCGAAGAACAGCCGCTGCTCGTGGACAAAACCGTCGTCGGACCGGTGGCAACTGATGTCCGCCACTTGCGTGATGATGTCGCGCGACTGGAAAAGCGCATCAACCGGCTGCTGTCACGCCGTCCTGCTTAAGGCCTGCTCTCTCATACGCGCTTTCGGCTGACCCGACTTGAACCTGGAAACCCCGGTTGATCGCTCTCCATGACCTTGGAGGTCTGCGTGGCCAAAGAGGGCGACCCGCGGGTCGCCCTTTTCAGCCAGTCCGAATCGCAGTTCAGTGGCCGCGCTTCTTGAGCTTCTGGATCGCAGCGATCTGCGCAATCGCCTCCATCAACTCCGCCTGAGCCTTCACGTAGTCGATCTTCGCAGCCTGGCTCTTCAGTGCTTCTTCGGCCTTCTTCTTGGCCTCGAGCGCCTTGGCTTCGTCCAGATCGGCACCGCGGATGGCGGTATCGGCCAGCACGGTCACCAAACCCGGCTGCACTTCGAGAATGCCGCCGGCGACGAAGATCAATTCTTCGGCGCTCTGATTCGGTACTTTGAGTCGCACGGCACCCGGCCTGATACGCGTCATCAGCGGCATGTGTCCGGGCAGAATTCCGAGCTCCCCGGTTTCACCGGGAAGCGCGACAAACTCGGCCAGACCGGAGAAGATCTCCTCTTCCGCGCTGACGACATCGACGTGAACCGTCATTGCCATAATGGTGTCCTCTTGAATACTGCGGGTCGGTCATTTCTACCGCCCCGCAGGTAGGCCTTACAGCTTCTTGGCTTTTTCCATCGCTTCTTCGATGCCGCCCACCATGTAGAAGGCCTGCTCGGGGAGGTGGTCACACTCGCCACTGACGATCATCTTGAAGCCGGAAATGGTGTCCTTGAGTGACACGTACTTACCGGGCGAACCGGTAAAGACTTCGGCAACGTGGAAAGGCTGGGACAGGAAACGCTGAATCTTGCGCGCGCGACCCACTGCCAGTTTGTCTTCCGGCGACAGTTCGTCCATGCCGAGAATCGCAATGATGTCACGCAGCTCCTTGTATTTTTGAAGGGTCTGCTGAACTTGACGCGCGACGCTGTAGTGCTCCTCACCCACCACCAACGGATCGAGCTGGCGGCTGGTTGAATCGAGCGGATCCACTGCCGGGTAAATACCTAGCGCGGCGATGTCACGAGACAACACGACGGTGGAGTCGAGGTGCAAAAAGGTGGTGGCTGGCGACGGGTCAGTCAAGTCATCGGCCGGCACATACACCGCCTGGATGGAGGTAATCGAGCCGACCTTGGTCGAGGTGATCCGCTCCTGCAGACGACCCATTTCTTCTGCCAGCGTCGGCTGATAACCCACTGCGGACGGCATACGACCGAGCAGCGCCGACACTTCGGTACCGGCCAGAGTGTAGCGGTAAATGTTATCGACGAAGAATAGGATGTCACGACCTTCGTCACGGAAGCGCTCGGCCATGGTCAGACCGGTCAGCGCAACCCGCAGACGGTTGCCCGGGGGTTCGTTCATCTGGCCGAACACCATGGCCACTTTGTCGAGAACGTTCGACTCCTTCATCTCGTGATAGAAGTCGTTACCTTCGCGAGTACGCTCACCCACACCCGCAAACACCGACAGACCCGAGTGCTGCTTGGCGATGTTATTGATGAGTTCCATCATGTTGACGGTCTTGCCCACCCCGGCGCCGCCGAACAGGCCGACCTTGCCGCCCTTGGCGAACGGGCAGATCAGGTCGATAACCTTGATGCCGGTCTCGAGCAACTCGACGGACGGTGAAAGCTCGTCGAACTTTGGGGCGGCGTTATGAATCGGGCGCCTCTCGTCGGCCTCGATCTCGCCAGCCTCGTCGATAGGGCGGCCAAGCACATCCATGATGCGACCCAGGGTGCCGTGACCAACCGGCACCGAAATCGGCGCACCGGTGTCCGCGACCTTCATGCCGCGGCGCAGCCCGTCGGTGGAACCCAGTGCAATGGTCCGCACCACGCCGTCACCGATCTGCTGCTGCACC
>CAYTAY010000044.1:10705-13010 GCA_964435845.1 uncultured Azoarcus sp. | reverse complement strand
TTAAATCAAAATTCGTTAGACCGCCGCGGCACCGCCGACGATTTCGGACAATTCTTTGGTGATCGCGGCCTGGCGGGTCTTGTTGTAGACCAGCTGCAGTTCTCCGATCACATCCTTCGCGTTGTCCGACGCAGCCTTCATCGCAACCATCCGGGCACTCTGCTCCGACGCCATGTTTTCGGCAACCGCCTGATAGACCTGTGCCTCGATGTAACGAAGCAGCAATTCGTCGATGACGACCTGCGGCTCCGGTTCGTAGAGGTAGTCCCAAGATGCGTCCGGCGTACCGAGCTGGTCACCCGTCAGCGGCAGCAACTGGTCGAGCATCGGCTCCTGCTTCATCGTATTGACGAAACGAGTGTAGGCGATGTAGACCGAATCGAGCTCGCCGTTCTGGAACGCGTCGAGCATGATCTTGACCGGACCGATCAGATTCTCGAGAACCGGAGTGTCGCCCAACTGAACGACTTGCGACACCACTTTCGCGCCCATGCGCTGCATGAAGCCCAGGCCTTTGTTGCCGATGCAGCAGGCCTGAATGGTACCGCCGGCGGCGTCCCACTCTTTCATCGCACCCAGCGTGACACGCTGGATGTTGGTATTGAGACCGCCGCACAGACCCTTGTCGGTTGTCACGAGGATCAGGCCAACACGCTTGTTCTCGGCTTTGCGAACCAGGAACGGGTGCTTGTAGTCGCTAACATCGGCCTGCGAAAGATTCGCGGCTAGGCGGCGGATCTTCTCGGCGTACGGTCGGGCGGACCGCATCCGTTCCTGCGCCTTGCGCATTTTGGATGCAGCCACCATCTCCATGGCCTTGGTGATCTTGCGCGTGTTTTGCACGCTCTTGATCTGGGTTCGGATTTCCTTACCGCTTGCCATATTCCGTCTCCGTCAGCGGGCTCAGGACCAGCTCTTCTTGAACTCGTCGATAGCGGCTGCGAGTTCCTTCTCCCCGTCGGCGTCGAGGTCGCGCTTGTCGAGAATCCGGGAAATCAAGGGCGCATGTTTCGACTTGACGTGATCGATCAAACCATGCTCGAACTTGAGCAGACGCTCGACTTCGATATCATCGAAGTAACCGTTATTCACCGAGTAGAGAACGACAGCCATCTCGGCGATCGACATCGGTGAATACTGCGGTTGCTTCATCAGTTCGGTCACGCGACGACCACGCTCGAGTTGCTTGCGGGTCGCGTCGTCGAGATCGGAAGCGAACTGGGCAAACGCTGCGAGTTCGCGGTACTGCGCGAGGTCGGTACGGATACCGCCGGAGAGCTTCTTGATGACCTTGGTTTGCGCAGCACCACCCACTCGCGACACCGAGATACCCGCGTTGATCGCGGGACGGATACCGGCATTGAACAGGTCGGTCTCAAGGAAGATCTGGCCGTCGGTAATCGAGATCACGTTGGTCGGAACGAACGCGGAAACGTCACCGGCCTGAGTTTCGATGACCGGCAGAGCGGTCAGCGAACCGGTTTTGCCTTTGACTTCGCCGTTGGTGAATTTCTCAACGTAGTCGGCATTGACGCGCGCGGCACGCTCTAGCAAACGGGAGTGGAGGTAGAACACATCGCCGGGGTAGGCTTCACGGCCCGGCGGACGACGCAGCAGCAGCGAGACCTGGCGATAGGCCCAGGCTTGCTTGGTGAGGTCGTCATAGACGATGAGTGCGTCCTGGCCGCGATCGCGGAAGTATTCGCCCATGGTGCAGCCGGCGTAGGCCGACAGGTACTGCATGGCAGCAGACTCGGAGGCCGAGGCAGCAACCACGATGGTGTATTCCAGCGCGCCATGCTCTTCGAGCTTGCGAACTACGTTGTTGATGGTCGAGGCTTTCTGACCGATCGCTACGTAGACGCAGAACATGTTCTGGCCTTTCTGGTTGATGATCGCGTCGACTGCGACCGCGGTCTTGCCGGTCTGCCGGTCGCCGATGATCAGCTCGCGCTGGCCACGACCGATAGGCACCATGGCGTCAACCGACTTGAGACCGGTCTGGACAGGCTCGGAAACCGACTGGCGTGCGATAACGCCGGGCGCGACCTTTTCGATCTTGTCGGTGAGTTTCGCGTTGATCGGGCCCTTGCCATCGATCGGCTGACCAAGTCCGTTTACCACGCGGCCCAGCAACTCGGGGCCAACAGGCACTTCTAGGATTCGACTAGTGGCCTTTACCGTGTCGCCCTCGGTGATGTGCTCGTACTCGCCGAGAATAACGACGCCGACGGAGTCACGCTCGAGGTTAAGTGCCAGACCGAAGGTGTTACCCGGAAACTCCAGCATTTCGCCCTGCATCACA
>CAYTAY010000044.1:9718-10646 GCA_964435845.1 uncultured Azoarcus sp. | reverse complement strand
CTTAAGCGCAGCGGCCATGTTCGCGAGCTTGCCGCGGACCGAGGTGTCGATGACTTCGTCACCGACCGCGATGCGTACGCCCCCGATGAGTTCGGGGTCGAGGCTGACCTTGACGTTGAGCCGGGCCTGGAAGCGGGCTTCGAGGTCGGTCTTCAGGGCCGCCAAGAGTGCATCGTCGATCGGGAAGGCGGAGGTGATGACAGCCTCCTTGACACCTTCGTGATCGTTCTTGTGCCGAACGAAAAGGTCTCGGATCTCGGGAAGCACCTTGAGGCGTTCGTTCTCGACGAGTAGGCGGACAAAGTTTTGCTGATCCTGATCCAGGCCGTCACCGGCAACCCCGACCACGAGCCCGTGCAGCTGATCTTCGGTCAGCTTGGGGTCGCCGATACATTCCTGCATCGCTGGATCGGCTACGATTGCAGCCAGCTTTGCGAGCACTTCCGACCAAGGCCCCAGCGCAGCGGCCCCTTTAGCCAACTCGAAGGCGGCATCGGCATAGGGGCGCGCGATGGTGACGTTCTCAGCCATGACTTATTGCAGTTCCTGTTTCAGGTTGGCAAGCAGATCGGCGTTGGCCTTGGCGTCGATTTCGCGGCGCAGGATCTGCTCGGCGCCGGCGACGGCGAGGAGTGCGACCTGCTCACGAAGATCTTGCTTGGCACGCTGGACGGCAGCGGCGACTTCGCCCTCGGCGGCTTCACGCGCCTGAGCGATGATGCGGTTGGCTTCGGCACGGGCATCCTCGATCACTTTGACGCCCTGCTTTTCGGCAGTCGCGCGCACGTCACCCGCAGATTCGCGAGCTTTGCGCATCTCATCGACGGCTTTTTTCTCCGCCAGAACGAGGTCGGCCTTGGCCTTGTCCGCAGCCGCCAGCCCGTCGGCGATTTTCGCCGCACGCTCATCGAGTGCCTTCATGATCGGC
>CAYTAY010000044.1:0-9708 GCA_964435845.1 uncultured Azoarcus sp. | reverse complement strand
GAATTTCATCGTGAACCAGCCGAGAATGAAGAACACAACGATCTGGGCTATCAGTGTTGCGTTCAAATTCACTGTTCTAGGCCCTCAGTTGGGTTTGAAGAACGATCCGATCAGAGGAGCGGGCCGATGAAGGGGTTCGCGAAAGCGAACATCATCGCGATACCAACGCCGATCAGGAAAGCGGCGTCGATCAGACCAGCCAGCAGAAACATCTTGGTTTGCAGGGCGTTCATCAGCTCGGGCTGACGAGCGGAAGCCTCAAGATACTTAGCACCCATGATGCCGATACCGATACATGCACCGATCGCACCCAGCGAGACGATCATACCAGAAGCGATTGCGACGAGACCCAGGGTAAGTTCCATGACAACTCCTTCAATTAGAGGTGATTAAGTTAAAGAACGGGATGATACAGAAATCAGTGCGATTCATGCGCCTGGCCGATATAGATCAAGGTCAGCATCATGAAGATGAACGCCTGCAGCACGATGATCAGGATGTGGAAGATTGCCCACAGGGAGCCGGCAATCAGGTGGCCGATGAAGCCCATGACCGTGGCGGTACCGCCAAGCAATGCGATCAGTATGAACAGCAGCTCACCGGCGAACAGGTTGCCGAACAGGCGCAGGCCGTGTGAAACCGTCTTGGCGAGGTACTCGATCATCTGCATGGTGAAGTTGATCGGCCACAGCACCGGGTGGTTGCCGAATGGCGCGGTGAAGAGCTCGTGCACCCAGCCCCCGAACCCTTTGATCTTGATGCTGTAGTAGAAGCACAGCAACAAGACCGAGATCGACATGCCGAGCGGCACATTGAGGTCGGCGGTCGGCACGACGCGCATGTAGCCGTAGGCGACAGCGGGGTCGCCACCAAGGGCAGGCAACAGCCCGTTTTCCCAGATCATCGGAAAGAGATCTACCGGGATCAGATCCATGAAGTTCATCAGGAACACCCAGATGAACACGGTCAGCGCGAGCGGCGCGACGAACCTGCGGGACTCGGCGCTGTGTATGAGGCTCTTGGCCTGGTCATTGACCATTTCGACCATCACCTCCACAAAGCCCTGGAAACGACTGGGAACACCCGAGGTCGCCCGCTGGGCGAGGCGCCACAGCATCAATACGGTAAGCATGCCGAGACCGAAGCCCCAGAACAAGGAGTCGAGATTGATGAGGCCCCAGTCAATGACATCCTGCTGCGCCTTACCGGTCTGGTTAAGGTTGGTCAGGTGATGCACTACGTATTCTGAAGCGGTGGGAGCGTTTCCAGCCATTTTTATGTCTTCACCAAAAATGCAAACAAGTTCGCCTTCAGCACCAGAATCAGACCGACGAAGAGACCTCCCCAATGGAGATCCGCGTACAAGGCCCGCGCCAGCACCAATAATCCCACAATCGTCGCAAGCTTTACGAACTCCCCGACGAAGAAGCCGGTCACGGACGCATTGCCCGTGCGCTTCGTCACAAGCGCCAGTCGGTACGCGAAAACCGCATTCGGCAAAACGCAGGCCACACCCGCGATTGCCGCCGATACCGCGCCATGCACCCCGAAAAAAACGGCCGATATGGCCGTAGCTACGAGGGTTGCGCCAAGCTGCAGGAACACCATTTTAAGCATGGATCCGCGGGCGCGAAGCGGGTGATGCGCCGACCGTCTTGTGTAAACGGGTTGAATGGTAGGGGTTAGCCATCATCAAGTCAAATCCATGTGCGATGCACCATGCGGCCAGGGCGCCATTGATTCATCTTATATAAGACAGTCATTGAAACCGGTTTGGCATGCACGAACCGGAACGAGGGCCACGGACAACGGCGCGAGGGTGGTTGTGCAATGATAATCTCGCACTGATTGGGCTCACAGGGCAAGAAATGATCAGAACGGCAAAGGCGGGACGGCGTGAAATTTTCGGCTGGAGCATGTTCGACTTTGCCAACCAGGCCTATACGCTGCTGATCATCACGGTGATCTTCGGGGACCTCTACACGCGAATCGTCGTGGGCGACTCTCCGGACTATCGCCTGGGCAACTTGTTGTGGTCGCTCGCCTTGTGCCTGAGCTACGCCATCGTAGTGGTCACAGCACCTTTGCTGGGCGCGATGATGGATTATGCGCGAGCCAAGAAACGCCTGCTGTTCGCAAGCTACCTGATCACGGTGCTGAGCACCGGGCTGCTGTATTTCGTGGCGCCGGGCTACATCTGGCTGGGATTCGCACTGATCGTGATCTCGAACACCGCGTATTCGGCCGGCGAGTCGTTCATTGCGAGCTTTCTGCCATTCCTCGGGGAACCACGGGAGCTTGGCAAGATATCTGGAATGGGCTGGGCGCTTGGCTATGCGGGGGGCCTGGTGTCGGCCGGTTTCGTGCTGCTGTTTCTCGGTGCGGTGACCATGGAGAATTTCGAGCGCATCCGCTGGGTCGGGCCGTTTGCCGCGATCTTTTTTCTGCTCGCGGCGATTCCGGCCTTCTTGTGGCTGCGCGAGCCCGCGGTCGGCGTGCGACACGACCTTGGCGCCGATGTAGTGGCCGAGGGTTACCGTCAATTGCTGGCGACAGTGCGTTCGGTCGGACGTTATCCGGATCTCGCCCGCCTGTTCCTTTCCATCCTGTTTGCGATGGCCGGCGTCTATGTGATAGTCGCGTTTTCGTTCATCTACGGCGCACAGGTCATCGGCTGGAGCGAGGGTACGCGCAACCTGATGTTCATCGTGGTGCAGATCACCGCGCTGGTCGGCGCACTCGCGTTCGGGTGGCTGCAGGGCTGGCTGGGCGGTCGGCTGACTTACGCGCTCACCCTTGTGCTTTGGATTCTGGCGATTCTGGCAATCTACTTCGTCGCCGAGTTGACCGCGTGGCTCGATCAGGTCTTCGGGCTGTCGCTTGAAGTGGAACAGGTATTCCTGTTCGCAGGGCTATTGTCGGGACTCAGTCTGGGCTCCAGCCAGTCGGTCGGCCGCGCCCTGGTCGGCATGTTCTCACCGGAGCACCGGGCGGCGGAGCTGTTCGGGTTCTGGGGGCTTTTCAGCAAACTGGCGGCGATCTTCGGCATCTTCGGGGTCGGCCTGCTGCAGTGGGCTTTCGGTCTGCAGGGTGCGGTACTGTTCTGCATCCTGTTGTTCGCCTTGGCGCTGATCCCGCTTGCCGGCATCGACGAGGAACGCGGTATCGCCGCGACCCACGACTGACACCGACTGAAAACAGATTCAGCCGAGAAACTGCACTACTTCAGCCGGGCGAGCAGCCCATCGAGTTGGTCGAGATTGCCGAAGCGGATGCTGACCTCGCCGGCACCCTTGCGGTTGGCCTTGATACGCACGGTCGCGCCGAGATTGTCGGAAACCTCTTCCTGCAGGCGCAGCAGATCACGGTCAACCGGCTGGATGGCCTTGTTCGGACGTGGGTTGAGCAGGCGCTGCACCGTACGCTCGGTTTCGCGCACCGAGAAGCCACGAGTCGCGACCAGGTTCGCGACCTGTATCTGACTTGCCGGATCGAGCGGCAACAGCGCACGCGCATGGCCCATGTCGAGATCGCCAACCATCAGCAGCTCCTGAACAGGCTTGGCGAGTTGAAGCAGACGCAGCAGGTTTGACGCGGCCGGACGCGAGCGGCCGACAGCATCGGCCGCCTGCTGATGGGTCATGCCGAACTCGTCGATGAGTCGCTGAATGCCGCCGGCCTCCTCTAGCGGGTTTAGATCTTCACGCTGGATGTTCTCGATGAGCGACATAGCCAACGCGGCTTCGTCAGGAATCTCGCGCACCAGACAAGGAACTTCGGTCAGCTCGGCCAGCCGTGCCGCGCGCCACCGCCGCTCGCCGGCGATGATCTCGTGCCGGCCCCCGCCCACCGGGCGAACCAGGATGGGCTGCATGACGCCCTGTTCCTTGATCGACGCCGCCAACTCCTCCAGCGAACCCGGGTCCATGCGGGTACGCGGCTGATACTTGCCGGGCTGCAGGTTGTCGACGGCAAGCGCCTGCAACTCGCCTTTGGCGGTTTCGTCGTCGCGGTTTCCTGCGAGCAGGGCATCGAGGCCCCGGCCAAGGCCCTTGAGCTTGGGTGGTGTCATGCGTGTTTGTTCCGGGTATGAATCACAGCGTCTTCACGCGTTCGATCATTTCGTGGGCGAATGCCATGTAGGCCTGCGCACCCTTGGACGACGGGTCGAAGACCACGCCGGGCATGCCATGACTGGGTGCCTCAGCCAGACGCACGTTGCGCGGCACGACCGCCTTGAAGACCTTGTCGCCGAAATGACGCTCGAGCTGGGCAGAGACCTGTTGCTGCAGCGTCATTCGCGGATCGAACATCACCCGCAACAGACCGATGATCTTGAGGTCGCGGTTGAGGTTGGCATGCACCTTCTTGATAGTGTTGACCAGATCCGACAGGCCCTCAAGTGCATAATACTCGCATTGCATTGGAATGATCACGCCGTGGGCGGCACACAGGCCGTTTACGGTGAGCATCGACAGCGACGGCGGGCAGTCGATGAGAACAAAATCGTAGGCATCCGCCGCGCCGGCCAGCGCCTGCTTGAGCCGGTGTTCGCGGTGCTCGAGATCGACCAGTTCGACCTCGGCCCCGGCAAGATCACGGTTGGCTGGCAACACATCGAAACCACCACTGGGCGACGTGGTACGCACTGCATCCAGGCCGGCCAGACCGACGAGCATATGATAGATCGAGCGGTCGAGCTCGCGTTTGTCGACCCCGCTGCCCATGGTGGCGTTGCCCTGCGGGTCAAGGTCGACCAGTAGCGTGCGCTGACCGGCCCCGGCCAGTGCCGCAGCGAGATTCACGCAGGTTGTGGTCTTGCCCACGCCGCCTTTCTGGTTGGCAACACAGAAAATTCGGACCATCAGTCGGTTTCCAGAATTACGAGATGCCGCTCGGCGCCGAGGCCGGGCACTTCGAGCGAGCGGGTTTCGACGACGCGCACGCCGTCCGGGAGACGGGCGATTTCAGCGTCGGGTCGCACACCCTTCATCGCCAGCAGATGCCCGTCCGGGCGAACAAGGTGACGGGTGAGTCGCACGAAATCGGCAAGCTCGGCGAACGCACGCGAAATGACCGCATCGAAACCAGTCTCCGGGCGGACGTTCTCGACCCGCTCGTTGAGCACGGTGAAGTTGATCAGCCCCAGCTCGATGCGCGCCTGCTGCTGAAAGCTCGCCTTCTTGCTGACGGTCTCGATCGAGGTCACCGCAAGCGCGGGTCGGGTAATCGCCAGCACGATACCGGGCAGGCCGCCGCCGGAACCAGCGTCGGCGATCGTCCTGATGCCATCGAGGTGAGGCACCACCACCAGTGAGTCGAGCAGATGGTGGGTCAGCACCTGCGCCGGGTCTCGGATCGCGGTGAGGTTATAGACCCGATTCCACTTGGCGAGTAAGGCTGCGTAGTCGAGCAGCCGCTGGCGCGCTTCAGTCGCGAGCGTGAGTCCAAGCCGAAACAGGCCGGCATCGAGGCCGCTTTCGATGTTCATGCCGATTTCTTCTCGCTGGCGAGTGCGGCGCGCATCATTTCCTTTCGTTTGAGCCACACCAGCAGCAGGGACACTGCGGCCGGTGTCACGCCCTGGACGCGGCTGGCCTGGCCGATGGTTTCCGGCCGGTGCTGGTTGAGCTTTTGCTGCACCTCGCGCGACAGGCCGCGCACCTCGGCGTAGTCGAAATCCGCCGGCAAACGGGTAGATTCAGCCTGAAGCGTGCGTGCGACCTCGTCCTGCTGACGGTCGATGTAGCCCTGGTACTTGGCGGCGATCTCGATCTGCTCGACGACTGCGGGCTCGGTTTCCGGGTGCTCCGGCGCACCGGGCAAGGTCATCAAGTCGGCATAGGTCACGCCGGGCCGGCGCAGCAGATCGAAGTAGCGATACTCCCGCTCGAGCGCCTTGCCGAAAATCCGCTCGGCGTCGTGAGTGGGAATACGATCGGGCAAAGCCCAGGCAGCACGCAAACGCGCGGTTTCGCGTTCGATCGCCTCGCGTTTGGCGCAGAACGCAGCCCAGCGGACGTCGTCCACCAGGCCAAGCTCGCGCCCCTTTTCGGTCAGCCGCAGGTCGGCGTTGTCCTCGCGCAACTGCAGTCGATACTCGGCGCGCGAAGTGAACATGCGGTAAGGCTCGGACACGCCACGCGTGATCAGGTCGTCGACCAGCACACCGAGGTAGGCTTGGTCGCGGCGCGGGTACCAGGGCTCGCGACCCGACACCTGAAGCGCGGCGTTGGCGCCGGCGAGCAGGCCCTGCGCGGCGGCTTCCTCGTAACCGGTCGTACCGTTGATCTGGCCGGCGAAGAACAGCCCGGCAAAAGTCTTTGTCTCGAGCGAGGCCTTGAGATTACGCGGGTCGAAGTAGTCGTATTCGATCGCATATCCGGGGCGCAAGATATGGGCGTTTTCCATGCCACGGATCGAGCGCACCACCGCGAGCTGCACATCGAAGGGCAGCGAGGTGGAGATACCGTTGGGGTAGAGCTCGTGCGTCTCCAGCCCTTCGGGCTCTAGAAAGATGTTGTGGCTGGTCTTGTCCGCAAAGCGGTGGATCTTGTCTTCGATCGATGGGCAATAGCGCGGCCCGACGCCTTCGATGATGCCGGAGTACATCGGCGAGCGATCGAGGTTGGCGCGAATGATGTCGTGGGTGCCCTCGTTGGTTTGCGTGATCCAGCACGGCAACTGGCGGGGGTGCTGGTCGGCCGAGCCGAGAAAGCTGAACACCGGCACCGGATCATCGCCAGGCTGCTCCTGCATCACCGAGAAATCGACGCTGCGGCCGTCGATGCGCGGAGGCGTACCGGTCTTGAGTCGGCCCTGGGGCAGCGCAAGCTCCTTGAGCCCGCGCCCGAGCGATATCGCGGGTGGATCACCCGCGCGACCGGCAGAGAAATTGTCGAGGCCAACGTGGATCAAGCCGTTGAGGAAGGTGCCCGCCGTGAGCACCACTGCGGGTGCTTCGAAACGCACACCGAGCTGCGTGACGACACCGGTGACCCGGTCACCCTCGACGGTGAGGTCATCCACCGCCTGCTGGAACAGCGTGAGGTTCTGTTGGTTCTCGAGGCGACGCCGGATTGCGGCCTTGTACAGCACCCGGTCGGCCTGCGCACGGGTCGCCCGCACCGCCGGGCCCTTGGAGGCGTTGAGGATGCGGAACTGGATGCCGCCTTCGTCCGTGGCCGCGGCCATCGCACCGCCGAGGGCATCGACCTCCTTGACCAGATGGCCTTTGCCGATGCCGCCGATCGACGGGTTGCAACTCATCGCGCCCAGAGTCTCGATGTTGTGCGTGAGCAACAGGGTGTTCGCGCCCATGCGCGCCGCCGCAAGCGCAGCCTCGGTCCCGGCATGACCTCCGCCGACAACGATGACATCGAAACGGGTGGGAAAAATCATGAAAGCCCCGGTGCACCCAAGCGTTCGGAAAGGCACCGGATTTTACGCTGTTGCAACGCAAAAGCCTAGCGTCGAAAAGCGCTGTTTCACGATTTTCCCATTGCGGAACATTGGTTTGCAACCGACGCCGCGCGACGTCGCAGCCACGCGGTTTGCAGTGCTCACTTCAGGGCGGCAAGTGCTGCAGCGTAGTTGGGCTCTTCCTTGATCTCGGGTACCAGCTCGGAATGGATGACCTTGTCGTTCTCGTCGAGTACCACGACCGCCCGCGCGGTCAACCCGGCCAGGGGGCCGGAGGTGATCTCGACCCCGTAGTTCTTCATGAACTCGCGCCCGCGCATGGTGGACAGGCTGACGACATTATCCAGGCCTTCGGTCTCGCAGAAGCGCTTCATCGCGAACGGAAGGTCGGCGGCGACCACCAGCACCACGGTGTTGGCGAGTGTGCCAGCCTCGACGTTGAACTTGCGGGTCGAGACCTGGCAGGTCGGGGTGTCGAGGCTCGGCACGATGTTCAACACCTTGCGCTTGCCGGCGTAGGTGTCGAGGGTGACATCGGCGAGATCGGTGCCGACCAGCGAAAAGGCGGGGGCGGAATCGCCGGGCTGCGGAAGGGTGCCGGCGACATCGATGGGGTTACCGGCGAGGGTCACTGTGCTCATGTTGTCATCTCCTGTCATTGAGTTAGCGGTTTGCGACGGGCTTGCTGCGACCCGCTCGGCCGCTCAGATTGCAGCAGTTTGCCTCGGCATACAAGCGCAATGGCGTCAGGGTTTCTGGGATAATCCGCGCTTCGATGTTGCGACATCGTCAGGCGGTCTGTGTACCGCCATGTAACGCCATGACCCAGACCCGTTTTCGGCATGGCATCGATTAAGCCCCGGCGCATCCCGCCCCGGGGCGGCTGAAGACCATGGGCGGTGCGCCCGCGGTCCTCGACAATTGGGAGCAACACGTGCGTAGTTTCGCATCTTCTTCACGGAGAGGCTTTCTGCTCTCCGCAGCCGCGCTTGCGCTGGCCTCGACTCTTGCCCTGTCGCCGAACGACGCGGTGGCCCAGGCAACGCCCGGCAAGTTGATCATCACCGCGATTCCCGACGACGGCGACGCCGATCGCATGCGCGATAACTTCGGCGCGCTGGCCCGCCACCTGGGCGAGGCGGTCGGCCTTCCGGTCGAATACATGCATGTCGAAAACTATGCCGCCAGCGTCACCGCGCTGGCGACCGGTCGCGCCCATGTCGCGTGGCTGGGCGCGGTGACCACCGCGCAGGCCTACATGCAGATGGGCGACGACCTGAGCATCCTCGGCTGCCGCGATATCGACAAGGGCTTCGTCACCTACTTCATCGCCAACCCGGCGACCGGCCTGGACAAGGTCACCAACCTCGGGGAACTGGCGAGCGCGGCCGAAGGCAAGGGCTGGAGCTTTACCTTCGGCAGCAAGAGCAGCACCTCGGGCCACATGATGCCGCGCAAGTTCTTTCTGGACGAGGCTGGTGTCGCGCCGGAGCGGGTGTTCCGCACGGTGGCGTATTCGGGCAGCCACGACGTCGTCATGCAGATGGTGGCCGACGGCACCCACGACGTCGGCGCGCTCAGCTACGCCTCGTGGGACAAGGCCAGCGACGATCTCAAGGCGCGTGCGCCCATCGTCTATACCTCACCGCCCTTCACCAACTACGCGCTGGTCGCGCGCAGCGACCTCGGCCCCGAGCTGGTCGGCAAGCTGCGCGAGGCCTTGCTGGCGATCTCGCCGGACAGCGAGCCCGGTGCGCAGGTGCTGCAATACCTCAAGGCGGGGCGCTTCATCGAGGCCGACGTGTCGGAGTGGATGGGGTATGTGGAGTTGCTGGAGTCGGGGATTGATATTGGGGGGTAAGTTTGCGGGCCTTGCTCGCTGGCCTGTGCTTGGGTGCTTTTTTTGGTGCGGATGCGGGTCGTAGCGAGAACTGGAGGCCTGACGGACATCTTGACGGGACCGAGCAGGGGTTCAGCGCAGGGCAGTCGTATGAGTACTGGACAGGCGCCATTGATCTGCGACGCCAACAGGTTCATGTCCCGTAGGAGCCCGGCTTCGCCGGGCTCCTACGGTGGTATGCCGACCTAGATGGCATTCATGCGATCACCCTGCGGTTCAGCGAGCAAAGGCTTTCAACACCACAACGGCATTGCTCACCTGTACGCACGCATCCGAAATGCGTAGCGGGTCGGTGACGGTGGTCACTGCGACGGCGACTTTGCCCGAGGGCGTGCCGCTGTTGGCGAGTGGAGCGGCCGCGATTCCCGCTGTCTGAGCGCGCAGCG
>CAYTAY010000043.1:0-19189 GCA_964435845.1 uncultured Azoarcus sp. | reverse complement strand
TGGCCGCAGCGCTTCCCAGGTTCGAGCAAAAGGATCACGCGTGAGAGATGCCCGTGTAATCCGCAAGGCAGGCAAACAATCGCGACCATCTGTGCTTAAATCAGAACATCCGCGTACCCGATGAGGCACCACATGCCCGATACCCAGCGCAGACGCTTCGCCCGCATCGGCTTCCACAGTCCGGCGCGGTTTGTCATCGTCGGCCAGGAGAACGCTTGCGAGCTGCTCGACCTGTGTCTGAAGGGTGCGCTGATCGGTGCGCCAGCCGGTGTCGCGCCGGCCCTGGGCGACCCTTGTGAGCTGGTGCTGACGCTCGATGACGAGGGCGCCGAGGTGCGCATGAACGGTGAAGTCGCGCATCTCGAGGACGGTCATATCGGCATGGTGTGCCGCGAGATCGATCTCGACAGCCTCACGCATCTGCGCCGGCTGGTGGAGCTGAATCTGGGTGACGACGCCCTGTTGCACCGAGAATTTGCGGCCTTGATGAGAGTATGAGACCGCCCCTCAGCTTGTGAACGCAATCGGGCCCGGTCATGCCGGACCCGATTGCTTGGTGTTTCGTTCAGGCAGCCAGGGCGTTGAGCTGGCGCGCAATGATGTCGTGATTGAGCCACAGCACCGGGCCGCTGGGGTCGGAAGACTCGCGGATGATGAGCTGGCCGGTGGCCTCGAGCACCAGGTTGCTGAGATGGTCGGTGATCAACGCCTTTTTGTCCTTGTGCAGAGCGACGATGTCTTCCGAGGTGCCGATGGTCAGCTCGGCCTGGTCGGCGCTGTTGGGCATCGGCCAGGCGTCGAAGTCCCGGAAACGCTGCATGACTTCGCTACGCTGGAAGTCGGCGACCTTTTGCAGCACCGCCTCGAGCGTGACGCCCTCGGCGAGTAGCGCGCCGCAGGCCTGCCATTGGGCTTCGGCCCAGGCGCCGCCGTTTTCGTGCTTGAGCGCTTCGAGCAGCGAGATCAGCGGCAGCTCGACGCCGGCGAAGACGTCGGTGGAGTTGGTGCGGATCTCGGGGCAGTTGTACACCGTCGCCTTCACGCCCTCGTCCCAGGCTTCTCGCGCGATGCGCTCGAGACGCGTCTTGGCGTAGCCCTGGGTGTAGTTGGTGTAGGACTGCCACTGGTACTGGCCGTCGACAAGGATCGCGGTGCCGTGGTAGCCGTAGGCGGAGTAGCGGACCTGCCCGCCCTCGGCCTCGATGCGCTGCCGGATCGCGGCACTGCCTTCGATGAGATGGCCAAAGGTGTTGGCCGACACCTCGTCGAAATTCTGCAGAATGAGTTTGCCCAGATCGCTGTCGAGGAGCGTTTGCGAGCACATGAAACGCTCGCCGCGGCCCTTGTAGATGCGGTTGGCGATGACCATGAACACCTTGGCGCGCGGAATACCGCCGGCCATTGTGTGGGCAAAGAACACATTGCGGCCTGCGCCGATCATGCCGTCGAGCCGCGCCATGACCTTGGCGGTGGCGTCGCGGAAGCGCCGGGTGCCGATCTCGCGGCACTTCTCGATGTGCGCCCAGTCGAGGGTGTCGGTCTCCCAGCTCTTGAGCGTCATCTTGTTGAGCAGCTCGGTCGGCGTTGGCTCGCCCGCAGGTGCGTCGAGGTCGAAGCCGGCCATCAGCGGCACGTTGATGATGCGTCCCCCCAGATTGGCTTCGGCGGTAGCCAGTTCCTCGTCGGTCAGCGCACGCAAGGCGTTGTTTTCGTCCCGCCGGCCTACCGTGATACCGACGATCTCCATCCCGGCGGCACGCGCCTGATCGATCAGGCCGGTCGCATAGCCGCGGCCGAAAAGCTCGCCGAAGAGCACGAATACGTCGCCTGCACGAAAGATATTGGTTTGCGGCAGTCGGGTCAGGGAGGTCAGAGTAGTCATGTCGATTCGCGAGGCTCAGCTGTGAAGTGTTGCGATTCTACAGAGTTGAGCAGGCAAGCCCAACGTCAGGCGCCCTGTTTGCAATGCCGGAGCAGCGGCCCTCAGAGCGTGCGATCGGCTTTCAGCAAAGCATACAGCTCGTGATCCACCCAGTGGTCGTACAACCACTCGGCCTCGCGCATCACACCCTCCAGCCTGAAACCGAAATGCTGCGGAATGCGCTTGCTGCGGAGATTGCCGGTCGCGCAATGAGCCTCGAGGCGATTGAGTTCGAGCTCGTCGAAAGCGAACTCGATCAGCGTGCCGCACACTTTGGTCATCAAGCCGCGACCCAGCCATGCATCGCCGAGCCAGTAACCGATTGACCCCCTGCGGTTGAGCCAGTCGACATTCTGCAGCGACACCATGCCGCAGATTTCTCCGCCATGGAAAACACCGAGATGAAAGGCCGCCCGCGCTTCATGCAGCCGAGCAAAATGCGCTATGTAGCGGCGAGTGTCATCGATGCTCACATGATCGTCGAGCCAGTGCAGCCATTGCCTGAGTCGGGCACGATTGGCCTCGACCAGCGCGAAGAAGGCCGGCGTCTCATCGGTTCTCAGCAGGCGGATCTCCATCGTCGCTTTTCCTGTCGTAGTGTGACCGGCCGAAGAGCGTGCCACGCGGCATGACGTGGGTTTGCGGACCCATGCCCTGCTCGTAAGCGCCCGGGTTGTCGGCGAGAGGTCTGTCCTCCATCTCGCGTCCGCCCCAGAAAACCATGACCACGGTCACCGTGAGCACGACGAACAAGGTGCTGCCACCCACCGTGGCCACGACCCGATTGGCGCGAATGCGGTCGAGCAGACCGTCGCCACGATGATAAAAGCGATTGAGACACGAATGGCAACGCCATACCATCAATTTCTTGTGTTCCAGCCTTTCGGCGTCGCTTCGCCAGGTCGTCGGACGGCAATTGGAATCACCACATTTCGGGCATTTGATCATGACGCCTCCCTATTGGGGTCGGTTGTTCCGGCAGGCGGGATGGCGCTCGAGCGTCGGCCATCCGCCATGCGATGCAGTTCAATGCTCAGGATGCTAACAGTGCGCAACCTCGCTGAACTTGACCCACCTCACCCGCGCGTCACAGCATCCAATCACGAGCGCCATGAATTGCATTACAGGGCGTCGAGTCGCGAAAGATACTCGCATGCCTGGGCCAGCGTGGCCGCACGTTCCGATATCGACATCCGTCGCCACGTCTTGTAAGGCATCGCCATGCGCGGCAGCGGCCGATCGGCAGCGAGCACATTCGAGCTGGCATAGCCCGGCATCCGCGCCCAGTACACGCCGCGAACATACTCCCGCCAGCCCAGGATCTGGCGCACGAAACCCTCACAGGCCGCTATGTCGACCCGGCCAAGCTCGTATGCCGATACGGCCGCATCGATGACTTCGCGCGGATGCAGCATCTTGGTGTTGAGTGCGAAAGACAGCGCGGAATGGAACAGCAGGGGTTGGTCCCGGTTCATCGCATCCTGGAAGCGGCCGAAGCTTGGCAGTAGCCGATTGACGAAAACCGCGAGTCCGGCACGGGCCTGGGCACGCGATAGCGGCCAGGCCAGCGCTGCGGCATTCGGCTCGCCCATGGTGCGCACCCCGGCTTTACGAAGCTCGTCCCACAGTTCGCTGAGATCGGTTGCCTGCCATGGCCATTCCGGGGCTGGTGGGTCGCCCGGCCAGCGAGCGCGGTTGTCGGCATCGAAGTTCCAGCGTCCGCCCACTGGTTTGCCGCTCCCTTCGAGCAGGATGCGGTGGCGGCGGCGCATCTCGCGGTAGAAATACTGCATGCGTGGCACACGCTCGGCAAAGGACGCGGCCAGCTCGTTGCGCACGCAGAGAAAATGCCCGGCGCCCACCACACCGGTCGGCAGGCCGAGTTCGAGCGCGGCGGCATCGAGCGCCTGCTCGACCCGCCACTCGTCGGCCTCGTTGCGCTCGAATCGAGTCGCGCCATGTTGCTGACTCAGCCACTGCAGGTTGGCTGCGAAGTCCTGGCGGTTGGATGGGTCGTTGATACGCAGGTAATGCACCCTGTGTCCGGCTGCCTGCAGCGCGGCGGCGAATGTCCGCATCGCAGCGAAGATCGCGAGCACTTTTTGCGCATGATGGACCACGTAGTCGGTTTCGCTGCGTATCTCCATCATCACCACGACCACCTGCCGATCCGGGGTGCGAAACCACGAATGGGCGGCATTTAGCTGGTCGCCCAGCACCAGGCGTAATGTCGTCATGTCTTGGCCCGGCTCCGGTCGCGGCGGCAGCGTTCCGAGCAATACCTCACCTCCTCCCACACCCGCGCCCATTTGCGCCGCCAGGTGAAGGGACGCCCGCAGCTTGCGCAGACCTTGTGCGGCAGATTCGGCTTGGCGTGGGTCATGTCTGGTCCTTGGGCCAGGCCCTAGTCGAACAACGCAAGCTGTCCAGCCACAGGTGGTACGCAGCGAAGCTCATCAGCATCGCCCGCATGCGAAAATTCAGCCAGCCGGTCTCGCGCAGCATCGCCATGCAGGCATCGACCAGCGGGTATCCGGTTTCACCCTCGCGCCAGGCCTCGAAGCGCCCGCGATCGAACTCGGCTTCGCGCAGACCATCGTAGCCGCGGTGCATGTTTTGCAGTTCCAGCTCGGGCTGGCTTTCGAGCTTCTGGATGAAGTGGCAATGCCAGTGCAGGCGAGATTCGAAAGCCGCGAGCGACGCATCCAGCCGTTCCGGGCGTGATTCAGGCTCCATCGACCTGATCTCCGCGCGTCGCCGGCGTGTGGCCTGCACCAGCTCCCGCATCGAAAGGTTGCCCCAGGCAAGATAGGGCGAGAGGCGCGAACAGGCGGTCGGGGCTTTCAGCGGACTCGAGATCCCGCCACGATAGCGTGCGGCTCGGCCACCCAGAAAATCGGTCAGCACCGCCACGCCTGACCGCCGACCGCCGCGCTGCTGTGCAGCGAAGCGACTCGTGAGTGCCGGATCCGCCTGCCAGTCATCGGCTAACGCCGCGCCGGCGTCAAGTGTGGCCTGTGGCAGCGGGATCGGCGGCTCGCGCATGTGGGCTTCCCATTGGTCGTCCCAGCGATCGCGATCGAGCCGGCCGCGAAACACCCCGAACTGCCGGTACTCGGTCCAGCGCACCCCCTGGCTGCGACACCATGCGGCCACCCGCTTGTCACGCTCGTAGCTTGCGAGGTTGCCGGTCTCCTCGTGGCTCCACAGCGCGGCGATCGGCATCCGGCGCTGGATCTCCTCGAGCGTGCGAATGACGTTGGCTTCGCGCACCACCAGCGCGAGACCCAGACGACCGAGGTCGTGAGCAAGCTCGGCCAGTGAAGCTTCTACGAATGCACGATGACGAGGATCGGCGTCAGCTTGGCCCAGCAGTTCGGGCTCGAAACAATACAGCGCGAGCACCGGCCCGCATGCGCAGGCCTCGGCCAACGGGCGGTGGTCCCGCACCCGAAGGTCACGCTTGAACCACACTACCTGAATCGGCTCCACGGCCATTGCAAGCGCGCGGCGAACTGTCCGTCAGGCGGCAGCGATGCCACCAGCTACGATGCAAACACTCGCCATCGTGGTCAGCGTCAGCCGCAAAGGCAGATACCAGGCCGGCAGATCAGCGCGGTGCGCCAGGATGCGGTCCTGCAGGTAGTGCAGCCAGAAACCGGCGAGCAGCAGCAAAGCGGCGGACATCACCGAAACGCCTACCAACAGCAACGCGACCCAGGCAATCAGCGCCGGCATCACGCTCCATGCGAATCGACCGGTCCGCTCACCATCCGACAGGCCGCCCGCAGTCATCGCAAAACCCCAGTGCAGCGCGCCGACGAAGCTCAGGATGATCGCCCCATAGGCGATCAGGGCATGGTTCCATAGCAAGGCGCGCGTCGGATCAAGCAGCGTGGCGACCGCCAACCCGATGAACGGCAACAAACCACCGAAGCCGAGCGAGCGGGCCGAAAGAGACGGGCATGACTTGTTCAGGGCAAGCATCGCGTGGGTCCTTTGGGGCAGGGTTCGGGCAAGGATGCTCGGGATTATAGTTCGGTTGTCGTAGACAAAACTAGCATCTCAACACCTGGGGCAATCTATTGACCCGGGCGCCCGGCCCACCCTCGAATATCAGCACACCTCAGACCAGCGGCGTGCCGAGCGCAAAACACAGGAACAGACCGGCTGCAGGCGAAGCGCTCGCACGGGTGTTGAGAACCCAGTAGAGCGCCCACAGCACGGTGCTGCCCTGCGCCAGCGCGACACCAAGACCGCTGTCGAACTCGAGCGCCAGTGCTCCAGGGAGTTTTTGCACTATGGTCGATCGCCGAAAGCACTCAAGGCCACTGCGCCAGGACGAATTTGTACTCCCGAGATTCCTGCGTGAGGGCAAGAGCTTGGCCGCTACTGCTGAACATGCACGCGATCGCGCGGTATAACGACCCCCATGAGCGCATCGATCTTCCAGGGCCAGTCGCTGTCAGAGCTGGCGGCTCGCCCGGCCACGCGCAGCGAGGAGGCGCGCTATCGAGCGCAGATGGCCGAGCACCACTACCTGGGCGATCTGCCCAAGTTTGGAGCGGCCAAAATGATTGTCGCACCCCACTTCGTGCGCTTGTTGTAGATCAAGGTCGCCTTCGTCCTCCGCATCGAGTGCGTACCGTAGGCGGACGGATCCAAGCCGGGGCGGCCACCACCCAGTGCTCGACGATCCTCGCGTACTGCCGGGTGGAGACATGCGGAGAGCCATGCAGGCGGCTCGGAAAGAGGAAGTCTTCTGACCTCAGGACGGCCTTCGCGATCCAGGTAGCCACGGCTGTGCGCGTAGGCTCGGTCAGTTCGAACTGCACGGTCCGCTGCGTCTTCCGCTGCACGGCCATGGCGCGTGAGAGCGCCTGGTTTCCATGCGTCACGTCGCGCACCCGCAGACTGACGAGGTCACATCCTCGGAGCTTGCTGCCGACCGCGAGGTTGAACATGGCGAGATCGCGCAGCTCGCGCGCGATCTGCAGATGGATACGGATGGCCCAGATGTCCTTGGGTTTGAGCGGTGCCTGCTGGCCAACCAGCTTCCCTTTCTTCCAAACTTCCCGATGCGGATGTTCATGGGTTTGCATGACAGACTCCTTGCTGTTGATCGGAGTCTGATTCTTGAACCCGTGGCGCCCGGCAGCTATCGGGCAAGATGCCCAAAGCGTGCTATCGGCCGTAGCGGCCACTGGAATAGAGCTTCGGTAAGCGGACTGTGAATACGGGTCCTCGAAGTGCTGGGTGATTGCTGTCAGGCGAAGGCGTCAGGGTCCTGCATCCAGGAGGGAATGTCGCTTTGGCCGTGCAGTACGCGCCAGATAGCGATGTGGTCCGGTCGTTCGACATAGAAGACGAGGTAGAGATAAGGAGACAGCGGCCACGAGCGCAGACCAGGAAGGTCCAACTCATGCCCATAGCGCGGCGAACCCGTACCGGGCTGACGAGCGATGTGGTTATAGCTCTGCTCCAGAGCGTCAGTAAAGCCGAGCGCAACAGATGAGGAAGCCTCTTCGAGATAGTAAGCTATCGCGTCGTCGACGTCCTGGTTGGCCTGCGCACGCGGAACGACGGGTTTGACCTTCACCCGTTGGAAGCCGACTTGGCAGCCCTGTGCACCCGGTCACGCAGACCTTCGAAGTAAGTGGAATCAACTGGCGATGCCAGCGCAGTGGCTGCACCGGCCAGCAGCACTCGACGCAAGAGCTGACGATCCTGATCCTTACGGATCAGTTCGCGCACGTACTCGCTACTGGTGCTGTAGCCCCGTTCGCCCACCTGCTCATCCACGAAGGATTTCAGGCTGTCGGGCAAGGAAATATTCATCGTGCTCATAGGCGCACGTTAGTTGTTTTGGCAAATTTTGGCAAGACTGTAACCCGTCCTTGTAGGGAGTAAATAACATCGCCGTTGATACCATATGAACCCATGAAAGTCGTTCTGGATGCCGATGTAGTGGTTGCCGCGATGCGCAGTCCCGCGGAGGCATCGGCCGAGTTGCTGCGTTTGGCGCGCCGGCAGCGGATGCGCCTGGCCGCGAGCGTCAGCCTTTTTATTGAATACGAATCGGTGTGTACGCGGCAACCGCATCTGGACGCTGCCGGGCTATCGGCCGTGGATGTCGCGGTGTTCCTCGATGCGCTGGCTTGTTTGATCGAGCCGGTTCCAATTCGTTTCCTGTGGCGTCCGCAGTTGCGCGACCCGGCGGACGAACTGGTGCTGGAGGCTGCCGTCAATGCCGGAGCCGATGCGTTGTTGAGTTTCAATGTGCGGCACTTTCAGGGGGCGGCCGGGCGTTTCGGTTTGCGCTTGTCCCGGCCGGGGCCATTTTTGCAGGATTTTTTGCGAGGCAAACCATCATGAGCGAAATCAGTACCTATCCCTTGCGTCTGCCGCGTTCGATCCGCGCCGGTGTCGAGCGCGTGAGCAAGCGCGAAGGGGTGAGCATCAACCAGTTTGTGAGCATTGCCGTGGCCGAGAAGCTCGCCATGCTCAAAGCGGAAACGTATTTCACCGAGCGCCAGGCGCGCGCCGATCTGGAGGCTTTCGACCGTTTGATGGCGCGCGGCAGCGGGGAAGCGCCCAGACCGGGGGACGAAAAACAAGCCCCATGACGCAAGCCATTGAAAGCGTCCGCCTGGCGCAGGCGTTTCTTCAGCGCGCCTCGATGCGCATCCCGCCCGCCGCCGTGGGGCTGACGCGCACCGGCAAGGCGGCTTCCAGCGCCGCCAGAATCCGCGGCACATCCAGCGCCGGGTCGGCGATCCGGTAAACGCCGACCAGGCGCAGCGCGCCGGCATCGGGGGCGACGGCCAGCGGCACCGGGGTATGGCGCGCGAGTTCGGCATCGGTAACGGATTCGTCGCGCAGCACGGCAAACCACTGCGCCGCCTGATCCAGCAGCTTGGGTTCGCTCGCGCTTGCATCGGTACCCATGGCGCGTTCTCCGGGGCGCAGCAGGCGCATGAAGGTATCGTGCGCCAGATCGGCTGCGTGGTGCGGGCAGCCCAGCTTCTTGCGCAGCCACCCTTGCAGCCAATGATGGTGGTCGAAATAAAACTCGGCGATGGCGGACGATGACACGCTGCTCACGGCAAACCTCCGGGGTCGGGAACCGTCTGGCTGGCGGACCGGGAGGCGGTCGAGCTGGCTGGGTCAGTTGCGAAGGGTTCTCATTGTTCCAACGGCAGGGCGCGGCGTCAATGCGTTCTCGTCAGTGTATCGCCTCCCACCGCTGCTCGACCGCGCCCAGTTGCTGCGCCTGACGGCCTGCGAGGTGGCCGCGCGGATCGGCGGCATGCGCGGCATCTTCAATGATCGCGTCGGCGCGCTGACCAACGATTCTTCGTCAACCTGACCGACATGGCCTGGACGTGGAAACCGGCCGGCCGGAACCTGTACGAGATCAAGGATCGCAAGAGCGACGCGGTGAAATGGACAGCTACCCGCGTCGATCTTGTCTTCGGCTCGAACTCGATCCTGCGTGCCTACGCCGAGGTCTATGCGCAGGACGATGCCAGGGAGAAGTTCGTCCATGACTTCGTCGCTGCGTGGGCGAAGGTGATGAACGCTGATCGCTTCGATGTGAAGTAAGCCGCCAATATGGCGGGACGGCCCGGTTGCGCCGTCCCGCCAGCGCCAACTTTTCCCAAGCCGTCCGACTCGCCCAGTCAGAGGCGGACGAACAGCACACGGCGGTTTTCCGAAGCACCGCCCGGCTGGCTGGGTACGGTGCGCTTCCCTGGCTGGCTTGGCATTGAAGGGGAAAACGGTGGTGCGATGCGCTGGGGCCAGTAGGTGAGCGACAGCACGATCATCGTGGCCGCTGCACTGAGCAGGCCGAACCACACGACCCATCCGGTGCCCCAGCCCGAATCGGCGACGCAGGCCGCCAGCGACGCGGCAAGCGCCAGCGTGCCCACCCCGCGCAGCAGCCAGCGCAGCCAGCCGGCCGGCGCTGTTCGCCTCACCTGCCGGTGATGCCGGTCCATGGCCAGCGCGAGCGCGGCAAAGCCCAGGAGGGTGAGCGTGAAGGCGAGCAGCGTCATCATTCGGCGGTTCCCCCGGCAGGGTGACCGATCGCGGCCCCCACGCCTTCCCGAGCCTCCGGCGCCAAGCGGGCGCGCCGTTCGGTGCGCCAGGCGACGGCCGCGAACACGAGCCCGAGGGCCAGCATCGCCAGATCGAAGCCTGCGAACACCCAGTCACCGGCCGGCAGGCTCGCGGCCAGATGCCGTTCGGTGGTCAGCGCGTTCACCAGCGGCAGCAGGCCGAAGGCACCGGCGGCGAGCCAGCTCTGCTCGGCCCACACGCGGGTGGCCGGGCGAAGGGTGGCATGAAGAAACGTCGCCAGCCACACCAGGAACAGGCAGTGCACCTCCCAGTCGGCACGGTTGGCGAGTTCCAGCGGCAGCAGCCGGTTGGCCCAGAAGTAGGCGGCGATCGCCACCGGCAGGCCGACGATGGTGGCAACGTTGAGCTTCTCCACCAGCCGCAGCCCGAAGTGCGGCGCCTCGCGCGCCTTCTCGATGCGCTGGCGGCGCTTGACCGCCCACAGCACGAGACCGGTGGCAATCATTGCCGCACCGAGCAGGCCGGAGAATACGTACAAGGCGCGCAGCAGCGGTCCGGCAAACAGGCCTTCGTGCAGGCCGAGCATGACGTCGCGGAAGCCCTTCGCATCCGAGCGCAACGCGGGCTGCTCGGCCAGCAGCTCGCCACTCACGCCGTCGAACACGAGCAGGTCGGCTGCGCGCAGCGGCCCGGCTGCAATGTCCCCGCGCACGATGATGCGGGCGTTGGCATCGTTCGGGTGGCGGATATCCAGCGAGGCGACCGGCGCACCACCCCACCGCCGCTGTGCCTCGGCCACCACCGTATCGAGCGCCACCAGCGGGGCCGGCACGCCGGCCGCCTCGACCAGCGCCGGCGCCTCGAACACTTCGTCGAAGAACACCTGCCGGTTCTCCTCGCCCGGCCCGTACCAGGCCGCGACGATCAGCGGCATGTAGATGAACATCATGAAGATCAGCCCGGACCAGGTGATCATCAATTGGAACGGCAGCGTGACCACGCTCGCCACGTTGTGTGCATCCAGCCAGGAACGCTGGCCCTTGGCCGGACGGAAGGTGAAGAAGTCGGCAAAGATCTTCTTGTGCACGATCACGCCGGTGATCAGGGCCACGAACATGAACATCGTGGCGATGCCGACCAGCCAGTCGCTGACCACCTCGGGCAGGTAGTGCAGCTTCCAGTGCATGCGATACAGCGTCTGGCCGCCCGCGGTATCGCGGCCGGCCAGTGTCGCACCGGTCGCCGGGTCGAAATGCTGGTTGCCGCTCGCCTCCACGCCTTCACCTTGCGCGCCGCTCCAGAACACGCGGGGGTAGGGATCGTTGCGGTTGAGACCGAGGCTGATGAACCAGCGCTCGGCGTTCGGCACGTTCGATTCGAGATAGGCGAGCGCGACCGGCGTGGCCTGCTGCGCCGGCACGGGGGCCATGCTGACCGGCAACTCCGGCATCATCCAGCGGTCGATCTCGGTGTCCAGATAGCCAGCCGTGCCGGTGATGAACATGAAATACAGCACCCAGCCGAGCAGCAAGCCCACCCAGGTGTGCAGCCAGGCCATGGATTGGCGGAAGTAGTCCTTCATTTCGCCTGGCCCTCTTGCTTGCGTCGCGATACCGGCATCAAATGAGTCCCCACGCGACAAGACCTGTCACGGCCGTCGGCACCAGCAGACCGAGCCACGCGGCCAACGCGCTGCGGGCCGCGAAGGCCCACAGCACGACAGCCGTGTAAACAAGAAAGCTCCCCTGGATCGCGAATAGCGCGGCCTCGGCCTTTGCCACCGGCAACGCGGCGGAAATGGCAATCGGCAGGGTGTGCGCGAGCCCGTAGCCGCCCAGGAGAGCGGCGGCTACGCGCGCGGAAACGGAGATGCGGCTCACAACCGGATCAAAAGGCGTAGCGGGCCGAAAGCGTAACCTGGAGCGGGTTGCCCGGGAACACCCGCCCCGGATAGTAGCCACCGGTCCAGTGCTTCTTGTCGGTCAGGTTCTTGCCCAGCAGCGACACGTTCCATCCCCCAGACTTATAGAATAAGCCGGCGTTGAAAAGTGTATAGGCGGGCAATCGGAAGTCTTCCTGGAAGGTTTCCCGTTTGCCGACATACTCCACCCCGGCGCCCACGGCAAAACCGCCGCCGAGCTCGTACTTGCCCCAAAGAGTTGCCGCGTGACGGGGAGCCCCTTCCTTGGTTTTTCCTTCGTTCTCCCTGATCTCGTCCTTGGTAGCCTTGGCTACGTTGTAGGCGTAGTTGGCGATGATCGACAGACGCTCGGTGACCTTGCCCACTGCTTCCAGTTCGAGGCCGGTGGACTGCTCCTGGCCGCGCTGGCGGTACAGGTCGGAGTTGCTCGCATCATTGGCCCAAACCACGATGTCGTCATTGGTGATGCGATAAAGAGCCGAAGTTAGCAGCAGGTCGCCGTCAAATACGAGGTATTTGGCACCGATCTCATAAAGACGGCTGGAGGTCGGATCGAACGGGCCTCCCTCTTGCGCGGTATAGCCGAAATTGGGCTCGAAACCCTCGGCATAGGTGCCGTAGAAGCTCACGTTCTCGGCGTAGCGGTAAACCAGTCCCAGGCGGGGGACCACCTTGCTGTCCGAATTCTTCTCGCCGCCGATCGGTTTGGTGCTGAAGCGGGAATGGCGCAGACCCAGGAGAAGATCCCAGTCCCCCAGGGTCAGCTGGTCCTGGATGAAGATGCCGGTGCGTTTGTTGTCACCCCCCCAAGGACTCCAGGACGGCGTGGTCAAGGTGTAGCTATCCACCGGGCGGCGGATGTTCACCGGGTTCAATACGTCGAACACGAAGACGTTGTTTGCGCTCTGGTGCCGCGCTTCGTCTTCCTGGTCCATCGCATCTACCCCGACCACCAGCTTGTGCGCCACGCTGCCCGTATCGAACTGGCCCGTTGCGTAAATCGTGCCGCTGAGCGTTTTGGCCTCTCTCTCGCGGTCGCCATAGTTGACGTTGTATTCGCTGCCCGACGGCAGACTGCGGGCGATGCGGTGCTCGGTCAGGTTCTCGCTATAGGTGTGGTACTGCAACGTCGCCGCCAGGCGCCATCGGTTCGACAGGGCCTGATCCAGCGAGACCGAGGCGATGAAATCCTGGAAGTCGAGACCGTCCCCCGGTTGGGTCACCGAGACGTCGATCGGCACCACGCCGAGCGCTCCCGCACCGGCGAGGTTCGGCTGCCCGCGGTCCAGCACCGTCTTGCGATTGGTATAGCTCAACTCCAGGTTGACCCGGGTGTCCTGGCTGGGCACCCACGACAGGGACGGTGACACGCTGTAGCCCTTGTCGAAAATCGCCGTCCTGAACGAGTCGTTGTCCCACTTTGATGCATTGAAGCGATACAGGAAGGTCCCGCTTTCGTTGAGCGGGCCGGTAGTGTCGATGGCGACAAGGCCCTGGTTGTCGCCCGAGCCGAAGGTCCCCAGGTCCGCACGCACCTCATGGCGGCTCTCCGCCAGCGGCTTCTTGGTGACGATGTTGATCACACCGCCCGGGCTTGCCTGGCCGTAGAGCACTGCCGAGGGCCCCTTTATGACCTCCACGCGCTCGACGTTGGCGATGTAGGGCTGCGACCAGAAGTTGTTGTAGGCACGAAGGCCGTTGATCCGCCGGTCATCGGAGTTGCGAAAGCCGCGAATGGTCAGGTCGTCGTATACCGAGAACTCATTCACGCCGGCCACGAAGGGTGCCACGTCGTTGAGCTGGACAAGGTTCTGTTCCTCGATGACATCTTTGGTGACGGCGTTGATTGATTGAGGGATGTCGAGAATGTGGGTTTCCGTCTTGGTGGCGGAGAAGGTGAACTCGGCGAACGAGTGGGTTGCCGAGCGGCCGATGACCTCGACCGCCTGCAGCACCGGCGCCAACCGCACCTCCCCACCACGCCCCACCACCGGCGCCGCCCGCAAGCCATAACTCCCATCCCCCTGCCGGAACGCCTCCAGCCCCGTGCCCGCCAACAGCGCGGCGAAACCATCCTGCACCGAATAACTGCCTTTCAACCCGGAACTGCGCTTGCCTTCGACAAGTCCGGCATTCCCCGCCAGCAGCACGCCAGCTTCGCCGGCGAAGCGCGACAGCGCCGCATTCAGGGGGCCGGCCGGGATGTCGTAGTTGCGTGACGCCGCCTGAGAGGTGGCGGCGGGCGCGGTTTGCGCGTGGGCGTCGGCGTGCCAGCCGACAAGGCCGGAGGCGCCGCCGAGCAGGGCCAGGTGCAGGGCGATGGCTAGCGGGGTAGGGCGAAAGCCGCGGTGGCGAGGGGTTTCGGTGCCTGCAGCGGCGCGGGCTGGCTGCGTGGGGAGGGGCAAACGGGCGTGCATCTCGGGACTTCTCCTGGGCAAAGGGTTGATTGGCTGGCGGAGTCTCTCCGTCGGGCGAATCGAACGGGCTGCCTGGAGGCGCACTGCGGGCCTTGGGTGGCTGGTTGATCGACATCTGAGTGACTCATAACCCAGTTAATCGAACGAGAGGCCCAAAAGCGGAACCGGTTTTGCGAAAAAAACTGAAAAAGTTGTCAGACGCGGGATCCTTGCGCCTTCTGCCAGCGCGTGAATTGCGAGGGGCGCAGGCCGTAGCGCGCCAGTACGCCTTCGTGCAGGCGGCGCAGTTCTTCGATGATCAAGGCTTTGACGTCGGCTTGCTGGGCGGGCGGAACGGCTGTGGCGAGTGCTTCCTGGATCACGGCGAGCGCTTCCCGCTCGGGCTGCACGACGATCTGGCGCAGGGTCTGCTTGATCAATGTCCGCCAGGCCAGACGCAACGGGTCGGGCTCGGCCAGATCCTGCCGGATGGCCAGATATTCCTGGGTCGAGCGTTCGTAGGCCCAGACGAACAGATCGCGCAGCAATTCCACGCGGGTCATTTCATACACCCCCAGGATGGCGTGGCTGTAGGCTGCTTCCGGCACGTCGAGAAAGGTCAGCGGGCAGAGATTGGCTCGAAAAAGGGGCAGATTCGCCGCCAGCCGGGAGGTGCGCTTGTTGATGTCGGCAAAGGGCTGCAGGTAGGGGAGATGCACCATGACGAAGAAGGACTGCTCGAAGGGGTCGCCGATCCGGTTCGCCTTGTCGAGCAGGCTGTCGAAGGCCGTCTCGATCTGCGCCGGAAAGGATAGCGGACGATAGACGCTCAGGCCGATATCCACCGCATGCTGGCGAATCCGTCCCTCGTCGGCGGGGTTGGGCAGCAGGTTTTCAGCCAGGGTGCCGTGCAGATTCATCAACGTGAAGCGGTCGAAACCGGCCGTGTCGATGTTCTCCACCAGCAACTCGATGGCTGCCTTGTGGTTGAGGATCATCTGCGTTTCGATGGCGCCCTTGCCGTGGGCGCTGCGGCCGTGCTCGATGAGTTCCCGGGTGTCCAGCCGGGAATAGGTGTTGCCTTCAAGGTGGCTGGACGCCCAGGAAAGGTCGGTCAGCAGACGGTCGAGAATCGCCCGGCTGTAGGTGCCGGCGGCTTCCCTGGCCTGGGCCGTGCGGCCCATGCGGTGCAACTGCCGGCGCAGCGGCTCGGGGAGATACCAGGTGAGGCCGGGCTGGTAGCTATCGAGAAAATCGTGCTGATATCCAACCGGCTTGCGCGCCTCTACCGCTTGGCGGACATAGGCCAGAATGTCCTGACTATCGGCCGACAGCGGGATGGCGCCCAGACTGGAAAGCGAGGTTGCGAGCAAAACAGGCGCCTCGGGCGGGGTGCTTGCATGCCCCGCGCGATAACGTCGGGCACGCCCCTCGCCTTGTGCGCTGATGCTTCCTTCGGCGATCAAGTGGCTGATCCAGCGTTGCATCGTGCGACGTGGCACATCGGGGTGATGGGCAAGCACGGCAGACAACGTCAGGCCGGCAGGCGATGCGGCAAGGGTTTCGAGCAGATCGGCGGCGGTCGTCATGGCGCAGTTTCCGTATGAACGTGGCGCGATTGTGGCGCAGTTTTGCAAACTGCGCCATTTTTTAGTGGGTTGAACAAGCGTTCAGCCGCCGCTTGGTGAAGCGCGAAATGCCGCGTGGGCCGAGAAGGCCACCGCCATCATCGCTACATCCGCACTGGCCAGGCGCAGCCGGCGGGCGGTGTCCTGCCAGCCGTCTACGGCGCTGAGCACGTCTGCGACAATCCGCCTGGCCTGTGCGTCGGTGAGCCCGTAGAAGGCCGCTGTGCCGAGTACGGTTTCCAGGTCGGGGCGGTTATCCACGTCGTCGATGTTGAGCACATGTTCGGCCTTGTCGATATTCGGATTGACGTCGAAGGCCGGCGCCAGCCGCCACCCGGTTTCGCCAAGTACAAAACCATGGTTGCGCAGATGATCGTCGCGGTTGCCCACCGCGACATTGAAGGCGACACGCCGGAACAACTGCGCCAGATCCGCATCGGCATGGGTGGCATCGCCTTGTGCGCGGATGAACTGCGCCAGTTCGAGATAGCTCGTGCCTTCGCTGTGGGTCTTGCGCAGCAGGGTCATGGCTGAAGCATAGAAGCACCGGCAGCCCTGCCGACGGTCGAAGCGCTGGACGCAGAAGGTGTGGAAGTCGTTGTTCAGCTTGATCAGCCTGGCGGGGGGCACGTCCACGCCGGCCTTTTGGGCGAGTTGATGGACGACATATTCCCAGGCGCCGATGTCCCGATCATCGTCCCGGGCGGGAAATTTGCCGATCCACAGGGCACCATCGGCCTCGGTGAAGTTGGCTTTGGGGCGCGCGCCACCGAGGGATGCGCCCGGCGCTACGAGCACGGCAAGCCATTGACGCAGGGCGTCGAGGTCATCGATGCGGCGGCTGCTGAGTTGGTAGGCCACGGCTTCGAGTTCGCGCAGGGTGGTCACCGGCGGTGCTGCCATCTTCTCGTCGCCGAGGAAGGTCTCCGTTCCCGAGCGACGAAAGCGCAGCGCGCCCTGGCGGGTGAAATCCTGCACACCAATCAGAAAATCCCAGGCGTAGAGGGTGCGCGGCGGGCGTTTCTCGTCCCGGGCCTGCAAGGCTTCCCGACGTTTCATCAAGGTCTGGCCCCAGCGGTCGGGCGAGGAGTCCAGAAAGATGCCGAAGTTGCCCAGTTCCGGCCTGGGGAAAAACGGCTGTTCGTCCAGCGACAGAGCGGGATCCAGCGCGAAGGCACGGGCGTCGCGCAGCCAGTCCCGTGCATAGCGGAAACGGATCTGGCCGCGGTCGTGCGCCAGCGTGCCCACCAGGCACGCCGGGCCGTGCTCATCTTCCAGCCAGACTTCCAGGGTGTTGTCCGGCGAACTCATGGCGCATCCGCCGGATCGGGTGGCGGTGACGACGTGGCGGCCTTTGCCTTGCGCGGCCGGGGCACCGGGGGGGATGGCGGCGCCAGCGCCAGGTCCTGAAGCTTGCGCCCGACCTTGTCGTCGGCGGCAAGTTTGTCGAGGTCGCCTTCAAGACCCAGCACGGCGAGCACTCGGACGTAGGAGCCCAGCGTGGCGCCGGCGGCGCCGGCCTCCACCTTGTACAGCGTGGTTCGCGAGATGCCGGCGCGTTGCGCGACGACGGCGTTGCTCAACTTGCGCCGTTTGCGGGCAAGGCGAAGCCGCTCTCCCAGTTCGGCAAGCAGGCGCTGTTCTTGCGGAAAGATGATCGGTGGCGGGCGCGGCATGTTTTCTATTATGGACAAAATTATTTGATACTGTCCATAATAGCGCGCAAAATCAGCCAACCCAAGCAAATGGGTGCGGCTTGCGCCGTTCACTTCGGCTCGATGCTGACCCACCACGGCAACGGTCGCCGTACCTGAATGGGCATGACTGATTCCAGCATGGCGAGCGTGCGGTCCGGGTCGTCGATCGGGTAAGTGCCGAAGACCGGCAGATGGGCGATTTCGGGCGCCACGGCAAGGTGGCCGCGGCGATAGCGGCGCAGTTCGGCCACGACTTCGCCGAGCGGCGTGTCCTTGGTGACCAGGATGCCATTGGCCCAGGCTTCGCGCGCCGGGTCGGCCGGTGCCAAGGCTGCGGCCGCGTGTTCGGTGAAACGGGTTTGCTGGCCGGCCTGGACGAGGGCGGTGGCACCGCTGGCGCCGGACTGTACCTCGACCGCAGCTTCATAGACGGCGACGAAGGTTCTGCCTTCCTCCAGGCGCACGGTGAAGCGGGTGCCCAAGGCACGCAGGCGACCTTGCGGGGTGTCGACGACAAAGTCGCGCGCCGCGTCCCTGGCGGTGCTGATCAGGATTTCGCCGGCCACCAGATGCAGGCGGCGCAGGCCGCTGCGGTAATCCTCGTTGAAGGCGCTGGCGCTGGCGAGCCAGACTTGGGTGCCGTCGACCAGACCGACCTGGCGGATCTCGCCGACCGCGGTGCGGTGGTCGGCGATCCACGCCAGGGCCATGCCGGGCAACGGGGTGTGCCGCCAGGCGGTCCAGCCGAGCAGACCGCTGCCGGCAATACCGGCCAGGCTCAGCAAAACCCGGCGACGCTGGGCGTTGTCGACGCTTGCGGTCTTGAAGACTTTGGCCGCAACAAGACGCTCCGGGCTGCTGACGATGGGTTCAAGCCGACCGCAGATGCGCTCGACCCTGTGCCAGGTGGCCTGGTGTTCCGGCGCAGCGGCCAGCCAGGATTGCCAGCGGGCATGATCGGCCTCGGTGGCTTCGCCGGAACGCAGCAGGGCGAACCATTCGGCGGCCTGTTCCAAGGCCTGACCGGGGGCGGCTTTGGTGGAGCAGGATTCAGCGGCCATGGCCTTACTTGCCGTCCGGGGCGTCGAGTTGCAGGCAGTGCAACATGACCTTGGCGACGTACTTGCGTACCATGCGGGCGGACACGCCGAGTTCCGCGGCGACTTCCTTGTCGGTCATCTCGCAGCCGACGGCCATCACGAAAGCGTTTGCGGCCTTGGTGGGCAGCGTGCGCAGCATGGCGTCGACTTCGTGCAGGGCCTGAAGCACGATGCTCTGATCTTCGATCGAGGGCGCATCCGACTCCGGCCGGGCTGCCAGCGCCTCGAGCCAAGCCTGTTCGATGCTGCGTCGGCGCCAGAGATCGACGCACAGGCCATTGGCCATGGTGCGCAAATAGACGCGCGCTTCCGGCAGGGTGTCGAACTGCCTCGGCGTGGTCAGCAGGCGCACGAAGGCATCGTGGGCCAGATCCGCCGCATCCGCTGCATTGCCCAGCCGCCGCCGCAACCAGCCTTGCAGCCAGTGGTGATGGTCGAGGT
>CAYTAY010000042.1:0-19293 GCA_964435845.1 uncultured Azoarcus sp. | reverse complement strand
AAAGCCGTCCTGGCGATGGTTCTCGATGGCGTCGAAATCCGACTTGCCGGTACACGGCAGCCCCACATAGGCGGTGACGATCTCGCCCACACTCAACCCGGACCGCTTGGGTATGGCCGTGTCCAGTGTCGCGCGCGCACGGCACACTTCGCCAGCGCCAACCCGACCAAGACAAGCCCGGCATGGTCGGTGAGCCGTTCGGTGTCTTGCTTGAGCTTGAAGCGGGAAATCGGATCGCCGGCGGCTGCGAGCACGATGTCCGGTTCGCCGCCCTGGTCATTGCACGCCCATTCCCACAGACCGATCCCGGCCCCGGCATGGTCGATCGCGTCGTCCATGCATCAACTTCCTTGGGTCCGGTCCAGCCCTTGGGCGAGCGCAGCACGATCATCGGCCACAGCGGGCGGCTGGACTCACCGCCCGACCTCGCTTCGCGCTGGATCTCGCCGGCGGTCAGGGCCAGTTACTTGCCCACTTCGTGGCCGATGATGCCGCCGACGGCCGCGCCTCCCACGGTCCCGACCGCACTGCCGCCGGTCAGCACCGCACCGCCGACTGCGCCGACGCCAGCACCGACCGCGGTACTCTTGTCCTGTTGGGACATCCCGGCACAGCCGCCGAGGGTTAAGAAGATTGCCGTCGCTGCGGCCGTCAGTGCGAGCTTCCGTAACGTCTTGAGCGACTTGCTGTCGAGTGTGTTCATGATCGTTCCTTGATGTGCTGAACCTGGGAGTGATGCGCTGGCAGGCAATGCCTGGCATGCACTTTTCATTGCCGCCAACCCACTCCCTTTCACCATGGGCTGTCACCCCCGGTGAGGGCAGTTGAAGCGTCTGCCGGCGCCGACGAGTCCAACCTACGCAGCAACTGTCACGCTGTCTGTCCGCTAACGCACACAGGCCCCACTTCACAAGGGACTACCCTGCAGTGCCGACCCGGAAATGACGTCGAACAGCTCCGCATCGAGTCGGGCGCCGAAGCGGGCAAAGGTTTCGAGTTCCTCGAACTGCGCATAGCCGAGCTTGAGGTCGCCCGCCACCGCGCGGTAGGAGGCCCGTTGCGCCTTGCCGCCGACGCGTGACACCGATTGGCCGACATCCACCGCTGGCAGCACGCCCAGGGCAAACAGCGAAGGCGAAAGGACGATCTGCCCGTCGGTGATCGAGATCAGGTTGGTCGGAATGTAGGAGGAAATGTTCTGTGCTTCTGTTTCGATGATCGGCAGGGCGGTGAGCGAACCGCCACCGCGCGTCTCGATCAGATGGGTCGCGCGCTTCAGCAGGCGGGAATGGATATAGAAGATGTTACCGGGGAAGGCCTCACGGCCGGGCGGGCGGCGCAGCAGCAGGTACAGTTCACGATAGGCGCGGGCGTGCTTGGTGAGATCGTCATGCACGATCAGGACGTCGCGGCCCGCTTCCATGAAATGCTCGGCGATGCTGGTTGCGGCGTACGGTGCGATGTAGGCGAGGCCCGGCGGCTGATTGTCCTTGGTCACCACGACCACCGTATAGGCGAGCGCCCCCTCGTCGCGCAGCACGGCCACCGCTCTGGCCACCGCGGAGGCGCGCTGGCCGATGGCGCAATACACGCACACCACATTCTGGTCGCGTTGATTGAGGATGGTATCGAGCGCAATCGCGGTCTTGCCGGTCTGGCGATCGCCCAGGATCAGTTCGCGCTGACCGCGGCCGATGGGAATCAGCGCATCGACGACCTTGAGTCCGGTCCGCAAGGGCATGCTCACCGGCGCGCGATCCATGATCGGTGTAGCCGCACGTTCGATCGGTAGTCGCATGCTGGCCGTGACCGGCCCCCTGTCATCGAGGGGTTGGCCAAGCGGGTCGATGACCCGCCCGAGCAGCCCCTCGCCGACCGACACGTCCATCACGCGGCCCGGGCGCTCCACCCGGAAACTTCAGCAACTCCTCGAAGGCGACACCGCGAAGGCCGGAGACCATTGCAATGCCGGTGGAAACGCGGGTAATGGTGCCCACCTCGCGCGGTTCGAACTGTGGCGTGAACGCGCACCGCGCCGCGCTGATGTCGTCGAAGGTGCGTTCGAAGACATGCTGCATGCTGTCGGGTGCCGCATTCATTGGCGACGTTTCTCGGGTTCCGGTGCGGGCGTTCCGGTGCGTGTCGCGGTCGCGATGTAGACCGTCGCCAGAATGCTGAAGATATAGGCCTGCACCATGCCGGTAAGCAGCCCGAGCAGGCTCATGACGATCGGAAACAGGAAGGGCGTGATGCTGAGCAGAATGCCGACGATGATTGCGCCGCTCATCATGTTGCCGAACAGGCGAACGGCCAGGGCCAGCATGCGCGAGAGTTCGCTGATGATGTTGAACGGCAGCATGACGAAGTTCGGCTGCACGTAGGCCATCAGGTAGCTGCGCACGCCTTGCTCCGCGATGCCGGACAGTGGTACCGCAACGAAAACGCATAACGCGAGCGCCGCCGTGGTCGACAGCGAACTCGTAGGCGGCACCTAGCCGGGAATGATCGTGCACAGACTTGCCGCCGCCACGAACAGGAATATCGTGCCTACGACACCGCGGTGCTTTCGCGGCTGACGCAAGCCGACCTCCTCGATCTGCTTCTCGATGGCGGTGACGATGATCTCCAGAAGGTTCTGCCAGCGCGAGCGGTGCAGATCCCGCGACAGCCTGCGCGTGACCAGCATCGATCCGGCCACCAATGCCAGCATCAGTGCCCAGGTGAACACGATCGTGGCATTGAGCCTGATGAACTCCCCGGCCTGCCAGAAGATGATCTCGTCAGAGGTCAGGCGTATGGTGGGGCTCGCGTTGCGAACGCGCTCGCGTCAATACTTGCTCACGCGCCCGAGGGCCGTGGTAAGCAGCGACTTCAGCTTGTTGGCGGCACCGTCGACGGCTTCGCTCAGGCTGCCCGCCTGGTGCGTGACGGCCACCGGCTGACGTCCCTCGAGTCGGGCTTCCATGAGGCAACGCTTGTCATCCCTTCCGGACTTTCCGGCGTTCTCGTCGCTGAGGTGCACTTCGACCCGCGTGATCTGATCATCGAAGCGCTGCAGGGTACGCTCGACCGCCGCCTCGACCTGTGCGGCCAGGGCCTCCTTTCCCTCGATGTTCTTGTCGGTATTGAGCCGGATATCCATGATTCGTCCTCTTCGGTTCCAATCTACGATCGGTCAGTAGCGAAAGCTTGCGGCGAAACCACTCTGCACAGGCATGTACTCGGCCGGAACCACCCACACCTTACCCCCCTTTACGTGAAATAACCGTGATTCAAGGAAAATAAAAACCTCGCGACCAAAATCACGATTTTCGCATTATTTCATGATCAGGGGCGCTGCATCATCGCAACATGAAAGTTAGCCGCGACCATCTCGCCCAGATCGTCAAACAGGTCGTCCACCATCGGGTGATCGAGTTCGCCCCACGTGATCAGGCCGGTCGCCTCGTCCAGGTGGCCTGGAACCGGCTGGTCGGCTTCGATCAGGAGCGTCTCGACGCGACCGGCCGCTGCCGCCGCCGCAACCTCGGCGAGATCGTCACTGCCCAGCCCCTTGGCACGGGCTTGCCCGAACGCTTCGGCGAGCGCCGCGAGCCGTGCGTGATACTCGGGTTCGACGACCTCCCACGCGCGGGCGCGAAGTTCCTCGATCGATACAGCGTCGGGGGGTTGACCGTGATTCCGGTTGTGACGAGAAACGGATTCTTGCTGACGCGCTGGAGGAGGCGCCGCAGCGGCTTGGTGTGGAAGCTGTTGGCCACCACGACCAGTTCCTTGACCGGGCGTTGGGTGGCGAAAACCTTGAACAGCCCCGGCGCTGAAAATACCGCAAGCCCGTCCAGCGTGTGATTCCAGTGTTCCTGATCGTTGGCGAGAGACTCGAACGGTGCCAGCAGGCTGGCGATTTCCGTCTGTGGGTATTGCTGTAGTAGTGAGTGCTCCAATGCCTTCACCAGATTGCGGAAGCGAATCGGATCCTGCTGATTGGCGGGATGACAGCGATGCGTGGGCTGGTAGAGCGACAGGCAGGGTGGCTGGGCGCCCATGAGCGCAGAGGCAAAATCGTGGGTAAGGAGGCTCATTTGCTGTTTCCTTTCAGTGAGTCGGCGATTGAACCTCGCTCGGCGTGAGCCGCATGCAGGCGCAGCTCGAGAGGAGGATCGCCACCCGTGGCGGTGCGTCCGCTCCGTCGGGTCACCAACAATCGGGCGATGAAGAATCCGGCCAGACACAGCAGCATCCGCTCCCAGTGACCGGCGGAAACGTAGTAAAAGCCCGCCATGACGACGCCCGTGCGCAGCAGCAGGCTGCCCAGGACCCACAGCGCCGGCTGTCGGGACGACAGGCACTTGCGTACCGTCCACAGCAGGCCGCCAAAGAAGAACGCACCGAGCAGCACGCCGGCTGCCAGTGCCGTCACCAGGCCCGCGCTTTCATTCATCATCGCCCTCCTGTTCGGCGCGTATCTCCGCCACAATCCTTATCACGCCGGTCCTTTTGGCGAAGGTCCGGAATGGAAGCAGAACCTTAAGCGTCATGCCGTTGGTCGGCACGCTCGTCCTCCTCTTCGGGTTTGGGCATGGGTGAGGTGCTTCCCGTTCTCTTGACTTGATCGATCGTCCCGATCATGTACAGGGCCCGTTCCGGGGGTGTCCGTGAACTCGTCGCGCAGAATGCGCTCGCAGCCGTCGAGCGCATCCTCGAGGCTGACGAACTGGCCCTTGAGGCCGGTGAACTGCTCGGTGGTGAAAAAGGGCTGAGTCATGAACCGCTCCAGCCGGCGCGCGCCGCCGACCACATTGCGGTCCTCGGGGGAGAGTTGCTCGAGGCCGAGCATGGCAATGATGTCCTTCAGCTCTGCATATTGCGCGAGGGTGCGGCGGACATCCTGGGCCAGTCGGTAATGGCGCTTACCGACAACGCCGGGCGTGGCCATTCTGGAGTTCGATTGCAGCGGGTCGATGGCCGGGTACAAGCCTTCACTCGCGCGCTTGCGTGACAACACGATCGACGCCGAAAGGTGCGAGAAGGTATGCACCGCTGCCGGGTCGGTAAAGTCATCGGCCGGCACATACACCGCCTGGATCGAGACCGCCTGGATCGAGGTGGTGGCGCCGCTCGCAGTGCTCGCGATACGCTCCTCCAGCCCCGCCAACTCGGTGCCCGTGGTCGGCTGGTAGCCCAGCCTTGACGGCATCTGCCCCATCAGGCCGGAGACTTCGGAGCCGGCCTGGATGAAGCAGAAGATGTTGTCGATCAGCAACAGCACGTCCTGGTGCGCGTCGTCGCGGAAATACTCGACCATCGTCAGGGCCGCCTGGCCCACCCGGAACCGCGCCCCCGGCGGCTCGTTCATCTGGCCGAACACCTATTACCATGTTGGGCAGCACGCCGGCCTCGGTCATCTCGCGGTAAAGCTCCTCGCCTTCGCGGCAGCGCTCGCCGATGCCGCAGAAGATGCTCATCCCCTTGTGATGGCCGACCATGTTGTGAATCATCTCGGTGAGCAGTACGGTCTTGCCTACCCCCGCGCCTCCGAACAGACCGGCCTTGCCGCCGCGCTCCAGCGGCACCAGTATATCGATGAGCTTGATTCCGGCTTCGAAGATCTCGGATCGGGTCGATCGGATGGCCGAACACGTCGAACATGTGCGACAGGATGGTCTTGCCGACCGGCGTGCGCAGCGGCCCGCCACTGTCGTTCACCGCCATCCCGCGCGCCAGCCCCTGAGTGGGCGTGAGCGCAATGCAGCGCACCTGCTGCGCGTCGAGTTGAGTGAGTACTTCGATGGCGATGTGTCCCTCGTCGCCAGCCCGAAGCAGCGAATGGAGATGGCCGGCAGATGCTCGTCAAAGCGAACGTCGACAACGCTGCCGCGCACTGCCACGACCATGCCTTGCCTGGCGCGGCACGGGCTGCTTTCACCGTCCTCGCTCGGAAGGGACAGAGACCGGCCGGAAGCGGAACTCACAGGTCGACCGAGAATGATCGAGACGGGGTGCGATTGCCTGTGGCGCGTCGTGGGGGAGCTACGCGCATCCGCGCAGCGCCTCGTTCCGGTCGGCTGCCATGCAGTGCGCAGTCTTGCCACAATCGACGTCGATTTGTGCGGGTTCCCCGGATTCATAGCAGGACGCGTTGATCAGACGCATGAAGCGGTCCACTGCCTTCATGCCCTTCAAGGCCGTCAGCCGACCATCGTTGGAGTACAACCAGCGCCCATCGACCGAGATCGCGTAACAACGCTTATGCCCGTCCTTCTCCGTGATCTCGCGGGCCGCGTGCAGGAGTGGATGGACGCGCAGGTCGACGCTCTTGTCGCGCGAATGCGGGGCCGCAGCGACTTCCAGCCACGTTGCCGCCTTTCCCTTTCCCTTCATGGTTTCTCCTTCTGGACATCAATGTGACGCCACCCGGTTGTTCGCCGGTTTCGTCCCGACACGAACTGCATCGAATGAAAACACGCATCAAGCGCTTGATGCACCAAAGCTCAGCATCAGGGCTGCACCGAGCGCGATCAGCAAAAGCAATGTGGCGACCACGAGCAGGGCGGCTCGACCTTTACCGGGAGTGCGTTCGATCTCGCTGACGGCGGGAGGCATGGCGGGCAAGATGGTGATCAGCGGGTAGGTAGTCCTCATAGGCGTTCTCCGATACAAGCACAAGCGGCGTTCTCCACTTGCCGACGACCGATGCTCAGGAGGTGCAAGTGTGTGCACGACTGCCGCGGTGGTTTGTCTGCTAGCGCACATTTACGGAGCGAGGGGTGAGCTGCGCTTGTCGGGATACCGTGTTCGATTGCTTGAAGTGCACCTGGCGACCTGACTTTGTGCGCTACCGTGCAGACGAGTGAGGTTCTTCACTGCAGAGTACGTCCTGGCCGGAAAGTTTCGATCGCCCTGATCCGCGTTCGACGTCGGGATTTCGATTCCGTCGCTCGACGTGGCCTGCTCCGGGTTCTTTCGCTCTTCCGGATTGCTCGCATGTCTGGAGAAAATACGTGCTGCACGCCCAAGCTACCTTTGTCGAGAACCGTCTGCTTGCGGATCTGCCGAACATCGACCGTGAGCGGCTGGTTGCGTCCTGCGAGCTGGTCGAGCTCGGTTTTGGCGAGATTCTGGCCGAACCCAGGGTGCCGATCGGACACGTCTACTTTCCCATTGACTGCCTGGTTGCGGTCGTCGCGCAGATCGATGACGGTGCTCGCCTGGCGGTGGGCCTGATCGGCGACGAAGGTATGTTCGGCGTTTCACTGCTTCTTGGCGTGAATGTCGTCCCGCTGCACGCCCTGGTGCAGGGCTCGGGTCGCGCACTGCGCGTGGAGGCTGCGTCGTTTCAGCGAGAACTCGCACGGAATCCGGCGCTGCAATGGGAACTCCAGCGCTATCTCTATGTGCTGATGGCGCAACTGGCGCAAACGGCTGCATGCATCCGTTTCCATGTGGTGGAAGCGCGGCTCGCGCGCTGGCTGTTGATGACGCGCGATCGGGTGCACTCGAACACCTTCCACGTCACGCACGAGTTCCTGGCCCGCATGTTGGGTGTGCGCCGCGTTGGAGTTACCAAGGCGGCCACCGTCTTCCAGAATCGCAAGTTGATCCGATATCAGCGTGGCAATGTCACGATTCTCGACCATGCGGGGCTCGAATCCGCTTCCTGCAGCTGTTACAAAGCCGACAAGGCGACCTACGCCTGGACGATGGCGGCGTGCCGGAGAGGCTGAACAGGATGCTAGTGGTCTGCTTCGTAAATCAAGGGGCAGGACGAAAACGATGGATTGCGTTGCAGGGCAAGGCGCGAACCGCAGCAATAGCTGTAGCTATTGCGAGGATGAGCAACACCGCCGTGCGCCGCAAGGCGCGTTTGCGTGTTCTGGTATTTGCGAAGCAGACCACTGGTTGTGATTTCTCACGCTGGCGCGTAGCGAGTGCATCGGCGGCCGCAGCAGTGCAGGTGTGAGAAATGCGGGCCAGCTAGAGGCTTCAAGTCGTTCGCCTCACGCAAGCACGGCCAGGCGCTCGACACGTTTGTGTTCGATAACGAACATACACGATCGCGGGCCTTACATAACATGCTCAAAATACGTTGGCATTGCTTTCAGCACCCGACCGGGCGGGAGGAATCCTCGGAATGACTCGCGCATGGTCATCGCCTTGTCCGGGTTTCCGTTGCATCGAGCCTCCCGACTCAAGCGGGTTCATAGCCAGGCAATGCCTGGCTATGACGTCCAGACAGGAGGAACACGATCGATGGATGATCGCAGCGACGAGGACGAACTGAGAATCTCTGCCGAGGCCCGAGCGCGTCATACGGCGCAGTCACCTCATGATCCGTCCTTGCATGACAAGGCTCTGCTGCACGAACTTCAGGTCCACCAGATCGAACTGGAGATGCAGAACGAGGCCCTCAGGAATTCGCAGATCGCGCTGGAAGCATCGCGCGACCGCTATGTCGATCTGTTCGACTTCGCACCAGTGGCCTACATCACGCTGTCACGCGACGGCCACATCGCCGAGGCCAATCTTCTCGCGGCCAGGCAACTCGAAATGGTCCGGGCAGAGCTGGTCCAGCGTGATTTCGAGCGTCTCATCGCGCCGGTCGACCTCGATCGCTGGAACCGGTATGCCGCCGCCGCGTGGCAGGGACCGGCCAAGCGTGCGCCGGACTGCGAACTGCTGCTCAGGCGCGCAGACGGATCGCAGTTTGCGGCCCAGCTGCAGTGCATGGTGATGGACCGCCCCGGCATCCCTGCGGTGATGCGCATCGCGTTCTTCGACACCACCGAGCCAAGCGCGGCAGCAGCCGAGATTCAGCGCCTTGCGCACTACGATTCGCTGACCGAGCTACCGAATCGCCGTCTGTTCCAGGATCGTCTGGCGCATGCCGTGGCGGCAAGCAAGCGCAACGAACGCTATGGCGCGATCCTGTTTCTCGATCTCGACAACTTCAAGGTGCTCAACGATACCCGTGGACATGATGCCGGCGACCGGCTCCTGATCGAGATCGCGCACCGCTTGCGCAGTGGTTTGCGTGAAGGCGATACCGTGGCGCGCATGGGCGGGGATGAATTCGTCATGATCCTGGAAGGGCTGGACACGTCCGAGGAGGTCGCAGCCTTGCTCGCGCAGCAGGTCGGCGACAAGCTGAACCAGACGATTGCGCACCGCTTCGAGGTCGGCGGCGCTGAATTCAATTGCACGACGAGCATCGGCGTACGCCTGTTCGGTCCGGGGGAGAGCGTCGAGGACTTGCTCAAGCACGCCGATCTGGCGCTCTACCAGGCCAAGTCGGCCGGTCGTAACCGGGTGCGTTTCTTCGATCCGTCGATGCAGGCGGCGCTCGATGAACGCAGCCTGCGCGAGAACGCGCTGCGCGCTGCGCTCAAGCAGGGGCAGTTCGAGTTGTACTACCAACCGCAACTCGACGCCGGACGCCGGGTCACGGGCGCGGAATCGCTGCTGCGCTGGCATGATCCACAACGAGGGCTCGTCGCAGCGTCCGATTTCATCGACCTGACCGAACAGACCGACCTGATCCTGCCCCTCGGTCGATGGGTGCTCGAGTCCGCCTGCGCCCAGCTAGACCGCTGGTCCCGTGATGCCGATACCCGGGACATCACGCTGGCGGTGAACGTCAGCGCCAGGCAGTTCCGCCACCCCGACTTCACCGAACAGGTGCGCAAGACGCTCGACGCCAGTCATGCAAACCCGGCGCACCTGATGCTGGAGCTGACCGAGAGCATCATGCTCGACAACACCGCCGAGACCATGCACAAGATAAAAGCGATCAAGCAGATGGGCATACGGTTCTCGATCGACGACTTCGGCACCGGCTGCTCTTCGCTGTCCTACCTGACACGCCTGCCGCTCGACCAACTCAAGATCGACAAGTCCTTCGTACTGCGCATTCGGGAACAGGGGAGCGACACGGTCATCATCGACGCGATCATTACGATGGCCAGAAGCCTGGGCCTGAACATCATCGCCGAGGGTGTCGAAACCGAACTGCAGCGCGACTTCCTCGAAGCCCGTGCTTGTGACGGCTACCAGGGTTTCCCGCTCGGTCATCCGTTGCCGCTCGCCGAATTCGAACGTTTCGTGAATGCATCCAGCCCGGTGTGACCGAACCTCGAACCCGCCGGTCAGAACCGTCTCCACATGACACGTCTGCGGGGCAAGCTCGTGCTAGCCGGGGGCTTGTCACGTCCGATCAAACGGGGAGGAGGTCAAGCCTTTCCTTCGATACGCGCCACGGTCGCACGCAGGTCCGCTTCGAGGCGCTTGGCCACGCTGATGTCGATGAAGGTGATCACCACCCCGTTGATGCTGTTCGCCATGGTGCGGTAAGGCATGATGCGCACGGTGAACCAGCGGCCGTCATGGGTGCCGACCTGCTTCTCCGAGAAGATCAGCGTGCGCAACACCTCGTGCGCATCGTCCTCGAGTTCCGGGTATTCCAGATCGCTCACCAGATCGGACAAAGGGCGTCCGATATCCGCCGCGATGAGCTTGATGATGTGTGCTGCCTGTGGCGTGAAGCGGCGCACATGCAGCCGGTCGTCGAGGAAGACGGTGGCGACCTCGGTGCTGTTGAGCAGGTTCTGCATGTCGTCGTTGACGCGCGACAGGTCGTCGACCTTGGATTGCAGTTCGACGTTGACCGTCTGCAATTCCTCGTTGAGCGACTGCATCTCCTCCTTCGACGTGGTCAGTTCCTCGTTGGTCGACTGCAATTCCTCGTTGGTCGACTGCAGTTCTTCGTTGGCCGACTTCAACTCTTCCCCCGAGGTCTGCATCTGGTCGTGCAGCATGCGGATCTCGTCACGCGCATGCTGCAGCGCCTCCTCGAGTTCGACTTCATTCGGAGACCGCCTGCCCGCTCCCGCGTGGCGCCTGGCAGGGGCTTTCGAGCGCAACTCGGCAAACACGATCATGATCATGCCGCGTAGTGGCTCGGGAACCTCGACGTATTGCACGGTGAGATCGATCCTGTGCGTTGTCCCGTCATCCTTCACGGACACGTTGTTGCACTCGACACGGCCGCGATCGCTTACCACCTGCTGCAGCGCATTGCCGAGCGGCTGGCGCAAACCTTCGCGCGCCATCGCGTAGACGTTCCAGTTCGCCTTGCCGGCGGCCGGCTCCAGGTAGCGCCCGGTGCGGCCGTTGATGTAGACGATGTCTCCGCGATTATTGACCAGCACGGCAGCCGGTGCGAACTGGCGCAACAGCAGCTCGTCCGCGAGCACCTGCAGGTTGGCGGCAGGCGGCGTCGGAGGAGATTCGCTCACTGCGCCGCGAAACTGCTGGAAGTGGCTTGGAAAATCGACATTCAGCCCGTGAGGCGAAATATCGGCGCGGCGGTAGATCCGCGCTTTCGCATCGAGCGGGGTAAACAGCTCGGTGCCGGAGCTGGAGCCGACGGTCTCGGAATTGCCCAGGAACAGCACCCCGCCCGGGGTCAGGCTGTAGTGGAACAGGGCAAGCAGTTTCTTCTGAAGGTCGGACGCGAGGTAGATCAGCACATTGCGGCATGACAGCACGTCCAGCTTCGTGAAGGGCGGATCCTGGGCGATGTTCTGCGACGCGAAGATCACCATATCGCGCACTTCCTTGCCGACCTGATAGCCATCGTCGGTGGGGATGAAGAAACGCGCCAGCCGATCGGCGGACACCTCGGCCTTGATGCGGTCGGTGTAAAGACCCTGACGCGCCGTTTCGATCGCATCGATCGCGAGGTCGGTGGCGAAGACCTGAAGCGAGTAGCGACCCGCAGGCTTGTGCCTTTCCAGGGCTTCCTTGAAGATGATGGCAAGCGAGTAGGCTTCTTCTCCGGTCGAGCAGCCGGGTACCCAGGCACGCAACACGCGCCCCGAGGGGCTGCGCGCGAACAAGGCCGGGAACGCGACATCGCGCAGGCTATCCCAGGCCACCGGGTCGCGGAAGAAGTTGGTCACGCCGATCAGGAATTCCTTGAACAGCAGATCAAGCTCCTGCGGATTTTCCCGCAACAGGCGCACGTAGCCAGCAATGCGCTCGATCTGGTGGATGCCCATGCGCCGCTCGATGCGGCGGTAGAGGGTGCTCTTCTTGTAATGTGAAAAATCCTGGCCAGTGTGGGCACGCAATAGAATCAGTACCTTCTCCAGCCCGCTTTGCAATTGCCCCCCCTCCATCTGAACGGGTTCCAGGGCACTGGGGCCGTGCCTGAAATAGCCCATGATGCGCACCGGCAGCTCGTTTGCCGCCGCAACGATGTCGACCACCCCGGTATTGATCGCACTTTGCGGCATGGACGGGAAGCCCGCTGCGGCCGGATCCTGCACCAAAGCCAGACCGGCATTTTCCTTTATCGCACGCAAGCCGGCGGTGCCGTCCGAACCCATGCCCGAGAGCAGCACGCCGACCGCCCGCTGGCGGCGGTCCGCAGCCAGCGACAGCAGGAAGAAGTCGATCGGCAGGCGCTGGCCACGCGGTGCGGCGGGTTTGAACAGATGAAGTGCGCCGCGCAGAATCGACATGTCACAGTTGGGCGGAAGCACATAGACGCGGTCCGGCTTGACCTTGAGGCGGTTCTTCGCCGGGACCACCGGCAGCTTCGTGACACGCTGCAGCAGCTCGGGCATCATCCCCTTGTGGGTCGGGTCGAGGTGCTGGACCACCACGTAGGCCATGCCACTGTCAGGGGGCACGCCGGAAAGGAATTTCTCCAGCGCCTCAAGCCCGCCGGCCGACGCACCGATGCCCACGACCGGAAAGGCTTCGTCGTTCGATGCTCCGGAGGATTTTTCAGCTGGGGATGACGCTTGAAGCGCGGCTTCTCTTTCCATGGCCGTTTCCATTCAGGCAGAGGCGATAGCGGGGCCGCGTATCATACCGGCGCATGGCAATAAACAGCCTTCTAGACATGTGTTCGCCGATCAGCCTGACCCGCTTGGGCGGAGCGGATGATCATCATCACGACGCGGCATTCCCGTCCGTCTTCGTCCGGAACCCCCTCCAGCCTGACGAGGGTCTCCGAATGTTGCGGCGTCGACACCACGGCGACTTCGCAGAAGCCCTTGTTCTTCCCTTTCAGGACGTCGCCGAGGAAGCGCTCTAAGATCGGCAGGGACGGTTCGGTCAGCGATGCGGCCAAGCGATGGCGACTCTTCTGCGAGCGCTTGATGCCGAGCAGAATGGCCGCGGCGAGATTGAGTTCCAGGACGGTGCCTTCGGCATCCAGCGTCAGATAAGGCACCGGTGCGAAATCGTAGATGTCCGCGTAGCGCGCGCGCAGCGCATCGGCTTCATCGTAGGCGATCCGAAGCTCTTCGTTGTGCATCTCCAGTTCGATCTGATGCACCTGGAGTTCGTGCATCAGGCGTGCGGTATCCCAGGCGGTATCCGGCAGCGGAGGCCCGGCCTCCTGCAGCCGCTTCTCCGCGCGCTGGCGCAGCGTGGCGGGATTGGGGCGCACGCGCCCTTTGACCGGCGCAGGCAGGCGGATGCTGAACAGTCGCTCGTACTCTGCCCGGACCACGCGGTAGCATTCGCACACGCGCTCCTCGAGTCCCGGCCGGTCGAGTACCGTGATATGCCCGCGGCTGTATCGGATCAGGCCAGCGGTCTGCAGTCTTCCGGCAGCCTCGGTCACGCCTTCACGGCGCACGCCGAGCATGTTGGCAATCAGTTCCTGCGTCATGTCTAGCTCATTGCCGGGCAACTGGTCCAGACTCAGGAGCAGCTAGCGACACAACTGCTGGTCGACCGTATGATGGCGATTGCAGACGACGCCCTGCGCCATCTGGGTCATCACGGCCTGCACGTAAGCAAGGGCCAGTTGCAGCAAGCTGCCGCCTTGCTCCAGCTCCCAAGCAACGATCTCGGCACGCAGACGGTAGGCGCCGCCCTCGCTTTGCACCACCGCCTTGGGCGTCGTGGTTTCTCCGCCCAGGACCAGCGGAATGCCGACCAGGCCGTCATTGCCGGTCATCGCCAGCTCGGCCGATGATCCATCCTCGGTGGTAAACACCATGGATACGATCCCGGTGATCGGAAAATGGATATGGTCCAGCCTGTCCCCCGGCTCGAAAAGCACCCGACCCAGCTTCAGCGGGACCCACTCGAGGTCGTCGAGCAGACGGAAGTAGTCCGCATCCCGCAATCTGGCCAGAATGCGGTTCTGCTTCGGATTCTGCTTCGGGTCTTGCACTTGAGGGGGAGGGACCATCTTGACTTTCCTCGGGTGATACGAAGATCCCGCATCGAGTTCCGACGATAGAATGCCATCCGCTTCATAAAGCATAGTCCAGAAACTCCGGCATGTATGTTCGCTGACGCGCAGTGCGACCGGCGGCACAACCGAAGGACGATGTCGTTCGGCCATCTCGTCACGTCCACATCGGTCGGATGACCGCGGCGTCTCAACGCAATCAGAGGGCAGTGGCTGCGGTATCTCCCGCAGCAGATCGGCAGGATCGGTTCAAGTCTTTCCTTTCGTCACCTCTCTTCGTAAAGTGGCGGTTTGCGGGCAAGTGTCCGGGCTGGGCGATCCCGGACATGCCTCTCAGCCGCGATCCTCGACGATCACCTCGTGCAGGGTCCATTCACCCCCGGCGTTGATCAGCGAGAAGCCATCGAAACCATCGCTCAGCTTGCGGTCGACCACGTCGATCAGCACCTCCCCATCCCGGGTGACCGTCATGCGCCCTTCGGCGTCGCGCTGCCAGACCAGCCGCTGCGGCACGCTGTTCTCGAGACGGTACCGCGAGCTGGCAATGACCGATGTTCCGCGCTCGTCCGCGAACACCAGTTGCAGCGGCTGGTTGCTGCGATGACTGAGGCGATAACCATGGTTGAGCGCGTCACCGCGATAGGGCCCCATGTCGATATGACTGTGTGGCTCCGTGGATCCGGAAACCAGCATCGTGATGCGGAACACCGGCGTGAGCCGGATCGGTACATACGCCACCGCGGCCGCGGCTTCCTCGCCCGGACGCTCGACACCGACGTGCAGCTTCAGCAGTTCCTCCACGATCTGGCGACCGATATCCTGAGGGCGCGCCGGTCACCGGCACCCCCTGTCCCTGCTGATATTCGCGGATCGCCTGTCGGGTCGGTGCATCCATCCGGCCGCTGATCAGTGGAATCGGGTAGCCGCGCACGCGCAGTTCGGCCTGGATTCTCGCCAGCGTGTTCGCATCCACTCCCGTCGGGGCAGGCGCCGCGCCGACGCGCTCGCGCATGTGCCGAAGAAGTTCGGCGCTCGGGATTGCCGAGTCGGCGACATACCAGTACACATGCGATTGGGCCAGCGCCTGCCCGGACAGGCCGAACGGCACGGCCAGAGCGAGCACCAGCCCGGCATACGGCAAAGAATTACGATGATCGAACATGATGCAGTCCCTCCTTCGGGAGAATTCCTCAAGCGTGTGGAGGGATGATAGGAGGGGCGTGTCGATCCATCCGTACGGCGGTGCACATACAGGTCTGCACCAAGAGCCTGCCGGACATGAGCGATGGCGACCGGGGCAAACATCCGCCGAAAACCCGCCCGAACGGACCGGGCTCTTCGCAGACTCAGGTGCGGTAGCGTACAGAGTGGCTCTGATCCGGCGACTAAACTGACCGCTACTGAATCGCGCATTGATGCGCTTAGGTCAGTCAATCCACGCAAGAGGCAATACCATGAACAACATCATCTATCTCGTCGGCCTCGTCGTCATCGTGCTGGTGATTCTGGGTTTCTTCGGGCTTCGCTGAACGGGTGGCGGAACCGTGGGCGTAGCCCGATGCTAACGCAGCCTTGCCGCCGCCCACCCCGGCGCCTCGCTCAGTCCGTACGGATCTCGATGCGCCGGCCTTTCACGTGCTCGGTCTTGGGGAGCTCGATCCGGAGAACGCCGCTCGTGTAGGTTGCCTTTGCCTTTTCGGACTGGACCGCCACCGGCAGCGGAATCACGCGGTGGAAGCTGCCGTAGGCACACTGGCGGACGCGGTAGCGGCCTTCCGACGATTCGCGCTCATAGCGCTTCTCGCCACGAACCACCAGCACGTCGCTGCGCACCTCGACTTCGAAATCCTGCTTCTCCATGCCGGGCACTTCGAGTCGCACCACCACCCGGTCGTCATCTTCGAATACGTCGCCGGCGAGCAGCGCCCAGCTCGTCGACGCAAGCTGCAGTTCGCCGGCATCGGCCGGCGGGGGCGATGTCTTCGAGGACGGTGTGAACCGGGTAAGGGCTCCGGCAGCGCGTTCGCGCACATATCGCCAGCCTTCGGCGACCGAGTGCCAGGCCTCTTCCAGGCCGTGCTTGAGTTCGGACAGTTTTTCCATCGACCAATCTCCATCAGGACGTTACGACGGCGGGCCGCGTGGCGCGGCCCGGTCGGACTTACGCTACCTGCACCTCGATGCGTCTGGGCTGGGCGTGCTCGTGCTTCGGAATGCGCAGCTTGAGCACCCCGTCGCGGAACTGGGCCTCGATACGTGAGGTATCGAGCTCCGAGCTCAGGGTGAAGGCGCGGCGATAGCGACCAACGCGGATTTCACCGTAAACCGCCTCCATCCCCTCGGGCGTATCGGGGAGAATCTCGCCCTCGACCTGGAGGGTGTCTCCCTCGACGCGCAGTTCGAGCCGATCCTTCGGAACACCGGGCAGATCCGCAAGCAGCGTGATTCCGGCGCTGTCCTCGAACACGTCGACCCGCGGCATCAGGGTCGGGACGTCGGCCGGGCGCTCGGCCCGGGTGACTTGTTGCTTTTCGTTCATCGTGGATTCCTCCTTCGAAATGCGTGCAATTACTGGATCTCGATGCGCTTGGGCAGCGTCGATTCACGCCGCGCCACGCTGACGTGCAGCACGCCGTCGCGATAACGCGCAGTGACGCGCTCCGGATCGACATCGTCGGGCAGACTCACGGTGCGCTTGAAGCGGCCCGCGAAGCGCTCGCTTGCATACACCGCGGACTTCTCGTCGCCCTGTGGACGCTCGCCGGGGCGCTCGCCCGAAATGGTCAATACCCCGCGGTCGACCTGCACGTCGACCTTCGAGGCGTCTACGCCCGGCGCGAACGCATAGATCTCGACCGCCCCTGGGGTGCTGCCCACGTTGATGGCCGGAAACGCGCCGCTCGCCACTGCGCGGATGCTGCCCGGTCGTCCGACCGAACCGAAAGTCTGCTGCATTTCGCGCTGGAGTCGCTCGAGCTCGGCGAACAAGCCGCTCGGTGAATTCAGAAGAGACTCGTACATTGCTAACCTCCTTCAGCTCTCAGTGATTCCGAAACCCCGATGGTCCCGGGACGGCATCGGAGACCGAGTGGATGCCGCCGTCTGCTTCGTATATGTTGTCGGTAGCGAAGGAATTCAAGCCCCCTTTCAATGAACGGGCATCGCCCCCATCTGCAGGAAGGAAGTCGCCGTGCGCCGCGTGACGCCGGCAAGCGAATCGGAGGATTGCCCGGATGGAGTTCAAGGACTACTACCAGACGCTCGGTGTGGAGCGCGGCGCCCCGGCCGACGACATCAAGCGTGCCTATCGCAAGCTCGCGCGCAAGTACCACCCGGACGTGAGCAAGGAAGCGGGTGCCGAGCACAAGATGCAGGAGATCAACGAAGCCTGGGCGGTGCTTTCGGACCCCGAGAAGCGCGCTGCCTACGATCAGCTTGGCCGGAATTTCCGCGCCGGACAGGATTTCCGGCCACCGCCGGATTGGGATGCCGGCTTCGAGTTTTCGTCCGGCGCCAGGCCGTTTGGCGGCGATGGCGGCGATTTCAGCGACTTCTTCTCCACCCTGTTTGGCGGCCTTGGTGGTGGCCAGCGTCCGGGTCAGGGTCAGTTCCGCACGCGCGGCGAGGATCATCATGCCAAGGTGCTGATCGACCTCGAGGAGGCGCTTCACGGGGCGACGCGGGCGTTCACCTTGCAGTCGCCCACGGTGGACGCGCACGGTCGGATGCAGGTGCGCGAGCGCACGCTCAACGTCAAGATCCCGGTGGGTGTGAGGGACGGGCAGCACATCCGTCTGGCCGGGCAGGGCATGTCCGGCATGGGGGGCGGGCCGGCTGGCGACCTCTATCTCGAGATACGCTTCAAGCCCCATCCGCGCTACCGGGTCGATGGCCGTGATATCTTCGAGACCGTGCCGGTCACGCCGTGGGAGCTCGCCCTGGGGGGAACGATCAAGGTGCCCACACCGTCGGGCCCGGTCGAGGTCAAGGTGCCGGCAGGCTCCCAGACCGGTCGCAAGCTGCGGCTCAAGGGCCGCGGTATCCCGGGCAGCCCGCCGGGCGATCTCTACCTGGTGCTCGAGGTGGTGTTGCCCTCGGCCGATTCCGGGCGCGCCCGCGAACTGTATGAAACCATGGCGCAGGAGCTCGCTTTCGATCCGCGCCGCGGACTGGGGGATTGAGCGATGACGCGACAGGAGATTCTGACCGGCATGCTGCTCGAAGAAGCGGCGCTCACGCTGGAGGAGTTCGCACGGGCGTGCAGGGTCGATAGCGCCTGGGTCGTGGCGCGAATCGAAACCGGCGTTCTGACCTGCACCACGGTCGTGCCCGAGCGTCGCTTCTCCAGCTTCGACCTGCAGCGCGCGCGGCGGGTCCGGATGCTGGAGCTGACTTTCGACGCGGACCCGGAGCTTGCCGCGATGGTCGCCGATCTGATCGACGAGGTGCGTCGTCTCGAGGCACGCATGCGTTGCGCCGGGCTGGACCCCGATTGAGCCGTTGCAGGGCCGGCTTGCCGCGTGTATTCCAGAGCGCGGTCTTCTATGCTTCACGAATGGAGGTGACAACATGAGTACGAATCCCGATCGGGTCGAACAGGAGGTCCAGGCGGCGGTCACCGGTGCACAAAGCGACGTTCGCGAGGACGTGCGGCGCATCACCCTCGAAGCGCTGTCCGATGGCAGGCTGGATGCGGATGCGATCAGGCGCGTCATGCACTCGGTCATGCACGGCGCCCAGAGCGGAACGGAGGCGCTCGGTGCGGCGGCGGAGGCGACCGATCTGGCGCTCCGCCAAGCGGCCGCGCGCGGCAGTGAGTTCTCCCGCCAGGAGTTGCGTCGCAGCCTGGACGATCTGGCCGGCCTCGAGGCGCTGTTCATCGAGACGCTGAAGAACGCCGCGACGGGCGCGACCGGTCTTGCTGCGACCACGCTGCACGATTTCGCCGAGCATGCCCGCAGCAGCGGCACCTACGTAGGGGGCAAGGTCGAAGAATCACTGGCGCAGTAGCGTCATACCCTGGACTTCGGCCTGGTCAACGCAGGCCGTTGCGGGTGATCCAAAGCGAGCCAAGCACA
>CAYTAY010000041.1:0-19312 GCA_964435845.1 uncultured Azoarcus sp. | reverse complement strand
GTAACGAGGAACCATCATGGCCGGATTGCTCAACATCGGCTTGACCGGACTGAACGCCGCGCAGCTGCAGCTCAACACCACGTCGCACAATATCGCGAATGCCGGTACGCCGGGCTACAACCGCCAGACCGTGGTGCAAAGCACCAACGACCCGCTATTCACCGGCGCCGGCTTTTTCGGTCAGGGCACGCGTGTGGTCGCGGTCAACCGGCAGTACAGCCAGTTCCTGGAGAACCAGGTGTTGTCGGCCGACAATCGCCGCTCCGAGTTCGCCGCCTACAGCGCGCAGATTTCCCAGATCAACAATCTGCTGGCCGACCCGCAGGCCGGCCTGGCACCTGCACTCGATGGTTTCTTTGCCGGTGTCCAGGAGGTGGCAGCCAACCCCTCGAGTATCGCGGCACGCCAGGCCCTGTTGTCGAATGCCGAATCGCTGGTCGCGCGCTTCCGGAGCATGGACGCGCGTCTGTCCGAGGTGCGCCAGGGCGTCGAGGGCGAGATCGGCGCCACTGTAGATCTGATCAACAACTACGCCGAGCGCATCGCCGAGATGAACCAGCGCATCCTGATCGCGCAGTCTGCCGGCGTCGCAGTGCCCGCCAATGATTTGCTGGACCAGCGCAACGTGCTGGTGAGCGAGCTCAACCGTCTTATCAAGACATCGACGGTCGTCGAATCCGACGGTTCGCTGAGCGTGTTCATCGGCTCGGGCCAGAACCTCGTGCTCGGACAGGTCATCAACCGGCTCGCGGTCGTGCCGTCCGCCAATGATCCGACGCGTGCGGCCATCGGACTCGTTACCCCCGGCGGCAGCGTGCTGCCGTTGCCGGAGAACCTGCTCGGTGGCGGCGAGTTGGGCGGCCTGCTCGCGTTCAGGCGTGAGGCGCTGGATACCACCCAGAACCAGCTCGGTCTGATCGCGGTCGGGCTGACCGAGGCCTTCAATGCCCAGCACCGGCTCGGGGTGGATCTCGACGGTGTGCTCGGCAAGGACTTCTTCCGGCCGTTAGACGTGACGGTGCGGCCGGCGGGCTCCGTTCAGGCGAGCTTCGTACCAGGCGAAGTCAGCGAGTTGCAGCCGAGTGACTACCGGATCGATCGAATCGGTGTGAATGCCTACGAGTTGATCCGGCTGTCAGACAGCAGTCGCTTCTCTTTTACCGGGGCGAGCTTCGAACACAATGGTGTGCAGTTTACGGTCGATCCGGCTGCGCTTCCGATTGGGCAAAGTGCACTTGTCCAGCCTTTCCGGTTTGGGGCGCAGAACATCGCACTCGGTTTGTCGGATGTCCGGCAGGTTGCGGCCGGCAATCCGGTGTCGGTCAGCCAGCCGCTGAGCAATACGGGTACCAGCCGTGTCTCTGATATCAAAATGCTCTCTGCCATTGATGCAAGCGGTCAGCCCCTCAGTGGATCGCTCACCCTGCCCGCCGACCTGAAACTGGAATTCTCCGGAACGGTGCCTGGTCTTACGGTGGGCCTTTCAACTTCATCGGCGCCCGCACCGACAATCACGATCACGCCGAACAGTTATTCGACCGCGGCGGATACCACTGGTAAGCTGTTCAAGGTGGAGATTGCTCAAGGCGGTGCCACGTATTCATTCAGCTTCACGCTTTCTGGAACGCCTGGATCCGGCGACAGTTTTAGTCTGGGTGCAACGGAGAAGGGCGTCGCCGACAACCGCAACGCGAGCCTGCTCGGTGCGCTGCAGACCGCCCGTCTGCTCTTCAGCGCCGGCGGCGAGCCCACCGCATCGCTGCAGTCGGGCTATGCACGCATCGTGTCCGCGGTGGGCAACAAGACCCGAGAGGTCCAGGTGGGCGAGCAGGCGCAGGTGACTCTGCTCCAGCAGGCAAGAGACGCGCGCGATGCGCTTTCAGGCGTCAATCTGGACGAGGAGGCGGCCAACCTGATTCGCTATCAGCAGGCCTACCAGGCGTCCGGACGGGTGATGGCCATCGCCCAGCGGCTGTTCGACGAACTGCTGTCGATCGCTCGATAAGGAGAACATGCCATGCGTGTCTCGACCAACATGATCTACGACCGGGGTGTGGCGACCATCCAGCGCCAGACTGCGGATCTCCTGAAGACCCAGCAACAGGTGGCCAGCGGTCGTCGCATACTCACGCCGGCCGACGATCCGATCGGTGCTGCACGGGCACTTGAGATCACCCAGTCCAAGGCGATCAACACCCAGTTCACGACCAACCAGGGTTACGCCGGGGACAACCTCAAGCTGCTGGAGAACCGTCTCACCGGCGTCGGTGAAGTGCTGCAGTACGTGCGCGAGCGCACGATACAGGCCGGCAACGCCGCGCTGTCCCAGAACGAGCTCAATTTCATCGCCACCGACCTGCGCGCCCAGTTCGAGGCCTTGGTCGGGCTTGCCAACAGCCAGGATGCCAACAACGAGTTTCTCTTCGCGGGTTACAAATCGCAGACGCAACCCTTTCAAGGTGGATTCGGCGCGGTGAATTACGCCGGGGACGAGGGTACGCGCACCATCCAGGTGTCGTCGTCGCGGTTCATGCCAGTCAGCTTCCCTGGGTCAGAGGTTTTCCAGCGTACACGTGTCCTGGACGATTCCGCGGTCACGATCGCTGCGGCGATCGCCAATATGGGTTCGGCTGCGCTGACGACCGCACCCGGCTCGGTACCATCCGCGCCGGGCGTGCGCTATATCGTGGAATGGGACGCGCTTGCCGGCGAGTATGCCGTCACGCGCAGAGCGCCTGGCGTGCCGGACGCAACGCTGCCGCCGGTGTTGCCGGCAGCGGGCCAGATTACGTTCGAAGGAATCACTCTCGATGTGTCGGGTGCGCCGGCGAACGGTGATCGTTTCGAAGTCTTCGCCGCATCCACCGACATGTTTGCCAACCTGGCGGTTTTCATCGATGCCCTGGAGCGGCCGGGCCCGAGCGGCATGGCGGGCGGTGCAGTGGGTTTTGCGCTGCAGACCCTGGATGCCGGGCTCGACAACATCCTCCGCGTGCGCGCTCAGATCGGTTCGCAACTGGTCGAGGTGGAGAACCTCCGCAACGTCGGCGAGGATCTCGACATCCAGTACGCGACAACCCTGTCGCGTCTGCAGGATGTCGATTTTGCCGAGGCCATCTCGCGCCTGACGCGTCAGCAGACCTTTCTCGAAGCGGCGCAGGCCTCGTTCGTGCGGGTCACTGGCCTGTCGCTATTCAACTTCATCAACTGAGATCGCGTGATGAAAGTCCGCCTGTCGCTCGTCCTGGTTTCCGCAGCCCTGCTGGTCGGTTGCGAAACGGTTCGCGATTATGGTGGCCCGGCGGCTGGCGCCGTGGGCGTGTTGCAGGCCGCCTCCGAACTCGAGTTCCTGGAACCACAGTATCTTGCGGGCGCGTTGATCGCCTACGCAATCTACGATCCGCTCGCGCCGACCTGGCGCATCACGGTGACGCAACTCGATGAACAGCGCGTTCGTCTCGATCTGCGCATGAAGCGCCTTGCCACCGGTGGCGAGGGCGAGGCGCGCCGGATTTTCCGCCGCAACGCGGAGCAGCTGATGTCCGAGGGGGGGTTCGTTTCCTACGAGGTGCTTCGCTACGAGGAGGGCATCAAGTCGACGCGACCGTTCGCGCACCGCTTCGCGAGCGGAGAGATCCGTCTCGCCCGCTCGCAGACCTGGCCCGAGATCGATCTCTGAGGCTGTCTGTGGCCCTGTCTGTGGCCCTTTCGCAGGCCGTTTCTCCGGGCTACATCGGTGCCTGCACCATCACTCGCATCAGTTCGTCGATCGCCTGAAAGCCGATCTCGAAGATTCGCTGTGCCATCGGGGCGAAGTAGCTCAGGCTGATCAGCAGTACGATCATGCCGACTGTCAGGGTGACCGGAAAGCCGACCGCGAACAGGTTGAGTTGCGGCGCGGTGCGAGTCAGCACACCGAGTGCGATGTTGGTGATCAACAGGGTCGCGACCATTGGCAGCGCCAGCAGGACGCCGGAGAAAAGCATCACCGATGCGTAGCGCACGATGAGCATCCAGGCCTTGGCGGCAGCGATCTCCCCTACCGGCAACCACTCGAAGCTTTTCACGAGCACGCTGATCATCATCAGATGGCCGTTTAGCGCGAGAAAGATCAGCAGCGTGAGCAGGTTGAGAAACTCCGCCACCACCGAGGACTGGCCGCCGGTCTGCGGACTGAAGAACACCGCGAAGGACAGGCCCATCTGCAGGCCGATCATCTCGCCGGCCACGTCGACCGCGGCAAAGAACAGCCGCATCATGAAGCCGATCGCAATGCCGATCAGCATCTGTTGTGCGAGCACCGTGAGCGTGAGCCAGGAATCGGCTGGCATCGGCGGCATCGGCGGCAGCGCGGGCAGCACCGCCAGGGTCATCGCCAGCCCCGCAGCCAGGCGGATTCTCACCGGAATGGCGCGGTTGCTGAAAAGCGGCGCTGCGGCCACCAGTCCGAGCAGCCGCGCGAGCGGCAGCATCAAGCCATTGACCCAGGCGTCGAGCTGGGCGGCTGTGACCTCGAGCATGCCTGCTGCCTGTGCGAGGCGGTCAGCCGATTATCGACGGGATCGAGATGATCAGCCGCGTGGCGAAGTCCGTGATCAGTGTCAACATCCACGGTCCGCCGACCACCATCGCGAGGAATATCGCGACCAGCTTCGGCACGAAGGAGAGCGTCATTTCGTTGATCTGGGTCGCCGCCTGGAAAATGCTGACCGCGAGGCCGGTGAGCAGGGCTGCGAGGAAGAGCGGTGTCGCCATCATCAGCGTCACCTCGACCGCCTGGCGGCCAATATCGATGACCATCGTCGGTGTCATGGCGTGTTCTCCTTGTTCTTGGGCCTCATCCGAAGCTCTGCACCAGCGAGCCGATGAGCAGCGTCCAGCCGTCGATCAGCACGAACAGCATGATCTTGAATGGCAGCGATACGATGACCGGCGACATCATCATCATCCCCATCGACATCAATACCGAGGCGACCAGCATGTCGATGATGAGAAAGGGGATGAATACGATGAAACCGATCTGGAAAGCGGTCTTGAGCTCGGAGGTGACGAATGCGGGCACGACCACCCGCATCGGTAGTTCCTCGGCGCTGTCGACCGGTGGCAGGTCGGCCAGCCGGGCGAAGAGGTCGAGGTCGGAGGCTCGCACCTGGCTCAACATGAAGGCCTTGACCGGCTCGGAAGCCCGGACCATGGCCTCGTCGAAGGGCAGCTCACCGACAGCCATGGGTTTATAGGCGTCCTCGTACACGCGCTCGGCGACCGGGGCCATGATGAAGAAGGTCAGGAACAGGGCGAGGCCGAGCAACACCTGGTTGGGCGGCGAGGTCATGGTGCCCATCGCCGAGCGCAACAAGGCAAAAACTATGATGATGCGGGTGAAGCAGGTCATCATCAGGATGACCGCAGGCAGGAAGGAGAGGGCAGTCAGCAGCAGCAGCGTCTGTAAGCTCAGGCTGTAGCTGGTGCCCCCTCCCGGCATTTCGGTTGAAGTGAAGGCCGGCAGGCCTTGAGCGGACACGAGCGCCGGTAGCGCCAGTAATCCAATCAGCAGGAGATTGCGCACGACAGACCCCATGTCAGGCACCGTCCCTGCGCCGTTCCAGCGATCGCTTCAGCCAGCCCGCGAACTCCGGCTCGCGGCGTTCAGGTCCGGCCGGCGGCGCGCTCAGCGCCAGGCTGCCTGCATCGGTGGTGTGGAGGGTGTTGATGTTGGTCGCAGTGACCCCAAGCACGAGGACCTTGTCGCCCACCTCGACCAGCACCAGCCGCTCGCGCGAGCCGATGGCGACGCCGCCGAGCACCTTCAGCCCGGCGGCCGGGCCGCGGGGTGCGGTAAGACGCTTGATGAGCCAAAGGCTTGCGAGCAGCAGCACGATCACGACGCCAAGCCCGAGCAGCATTTGCGCAAAGCCGGAGGCAAGGCCCGGGAGCTCCTGCTGGGCGAATGCGCCGGTGGCGGAACCGGAGAGTGTTGCGAGGGCAAGCAGGCGAGGGAGCGTCACGGGTCAGGGAAACCATGTTTTCACGTTGGAAATCATAGTGTCCCCGGCACCTTCCAGATGGCTGGATTAGGCGGGAAAAGGCACGACAATTCTCTGCTTTGACCTGCGGGTGAATCCGTCGGCAGCTGCTGTCGCGTTACTCAGTTGCGAATCTTGCGCATGCGCTCGGCCGGCGTGATGATGTCGGTCAGGCGAATGCCGAACTTGTCGTTGACCACCACGACCTCGCCCTGTGCAATCAGGGTGCCGTTGACCAGCACGTCCATCGGCTCGCCGGCCAGACCGTCGAGCTCGACGACCGATCCATGCGCCAGCTGCAGCAGGTTGCGGATCGACAGCTTGGTCCGGCCGAGTTCGACGGTCATCTGGACCGGAATGTCCAGGATCATGTCGAAGTCGCTCAGGTTGCCAGACCTGGCGTCCGCGTCGCCAAAGTCCGGGAATATCTGGCTTGCCGGCTTGGCCCGGTAAGGTGAGTCGTCCGCGGCCGCAGCGAGCTGGGCTGCAACTTTTTCCGCTTCGCTGTCTGCGTCGCTGCCTTCGGTTGCGGCCTGCTCCATCATCGCGGCAGCCCAATCGTCTTCGGTGATCTGGTTGTCGTCCTTGTCAGCCATTTTTTTCTCCATGGTGCAGCGTCTCTTCCTCGCTGCTCGCCACGAAGCGTTCCACCTTCACGGCATAACGTCCGTTGCGAATTCCGTACTGCAGCTCCACTACGGGCACGCCATCGACCTGCGCCTCGATCCGCTTCGGAATATTCAGCGGAATCACGTCGCCCGCCTGAAAGTCGAGTACGTCGCGCAGCGTCACCTTGGCCGAACCGAGCTTGCACACCAGTTCGATCTCCGCCGCCTGCAGTTGCCGGGTCAGCAGCTTGAGCCAGCGGTTGTCCTGGGTCAGGTGATCGCTCTGCATGGTCGAGTAGAGCAGGTCGCGTATCGGCTCAACCATCGAGTAGGGAAAGCACACATGCAACTCTGCTTGCGAGCCGCCCAGTTCGAGCGAGAAAGCGGTCGAAACCACGATCTCCGAAGGAGTGGCGATGTTCGCGAACTGGGAGTTCATCTCGGAGCGGATGTACTCGAAGTCGAGCTTGAACACCGGCGCCCAGGCACGCGACATTTCGGTGAATACCACATCAAGCATGCCCTGGATGATGCGTTGCTCGGTCGGGCTGAAGTCCCGGCCCTCCACCCTGCTGTGGAAGCGCCCATCGCCGCCGAACATGTTGTCGACCACCAGAAAAACGAGATTCGGGTCGAACACCACCAGCCCGGTGCCACGCAGCGGCTTTGCCTGGATCAGGTTGAGATTGGTCGGCACCACTAGATTGCGCACGAATTCGCCGTATTTCTGGACCTTGATCGGCCCTACGGAAACCTCCGTGCTACGGTGCATGTAGTTGAACAGACCGATGCGCAGATAGCGTGCGAAGCGTTCGTTGATCAGCTCCATCGTAGGCATGCGCCCACGGACGATACGCTCCTGAGTGGCCAGGTTGTAGCTGCGGACCCCGCCCTCGTCCTCGCCAGTGGTGTCGACGTCGTCGCTCTCTCCGGTCACGCCCCGCAGGAGGGCATCGACCTCGTCCTGGGAGAGAAAATCGGATGACGACATCGCCCTGTGTCCTTTACTGAACGATGAAGGAGTTGAACAGCACAGCCTGGATCGGCCCGTCTTCGCCGGGTGAGCCGCCGAGCACCGCGTTGATCTCGTCGGTGATCTCTTTTGCCAGGGTCTCGCGCCCGGCCGCGGTCGCGACCTCCGATGGCAGCTTGCTCGACAGCAGCAGGTTTACCCGGTGACGGATCTCGGGCATGAAGCCCTTGAGGCTGTCGCCGGTGCGGGCATCGGCCACCCTGAGCGCCATTACGACCTGCAGGAATCGATTGCCCTCATCAGGCGCGAGGTTGACTGTAAAGGCATCGAGCGTGACGAAAGTGGGCGGGCGGGAAAGGTCAACCCGCGCGGCTGCGGGCGCACTGCTTGCTGCGGCGTCGGCCTCTTCCCCACCGCTGCCGCGCTTCATCAGCAGCAGGCCGACCAGTCCGCCGGCGACCAGCACGAGCAGCAGGACGACGATCAGGATGATGATGAGCAGCTTCTTGCCCTTCTTGGGCTTTGCGCCCTCTTCACCCTTTTCTTTTTCCTTGTCAGCGCCCTTCGCCATTATTCACTCCTGTATTCGATGAGGCATTATCGGTCTGCAGCCGTGCAATCCAAGCCCGAAAAAGGCCGGTCGAGCAGGCCCAATTCGGCCGCCGCCAAGCCTGCCAGGACCGGCCTTGAGGAGCACCCGCCGGAACTGGACACGCTCATGCAAAGGTATCGACCAGATTGTTGCCGACTTGAGTCCACCGGCTGCTGCTCGCCACTTCGGCCGCCTCCGGGAGAATACCGTATTCGTCCGCCTGTGAGCGGCCGTCACTGCCTGCGGAGGACTCGCCGCCGTTACGCGCCTGTTGATCGCCCGAGGTGCTCACGCTGGTGTCGCCCAGGGTGATACCGGCCTGTTGAAGGGCTTCGCGCAGTCGCGGCAGCGCCTGTTCGAGCGCCTCGCGCGCGGCGGCGGATGCCGCCACGAAGTGCGCAGTCGTCTGCTCCCCGTTCATCTGGATGGACACTCCGAGCTTGCCGAGGCTGGGCGGCGTCAGCACGAGTTCGGCCCGGCCATCGCCACGACCGGCCATCCAGATCACCCGGTTGGCGACATCGTCGGCCCAGAGGCGCTGGCCGGCCGGCGTGGGCACGAGCATCTTCTGGACCGGCATGGATTCACCGCGCAGCTCGGTAATGAGCGCGGTGGGGGGCAAGTTGCCGAGATTTTCATTGGTGCCGGTCTGAGGCGCGGCATTGCGTGCCGGCAGGGTTGCCGCCGACAGGGCATTTGCCACTTCCGGCGTGCGGAGCGATGCCACTGGCTTGGTGGTGTCAGCGGTGTTGCTGGCAGCCAGTTGTGTGGGCGCGGCGCCATTATGCGCGGTGGTCGGGCGTTTGCCGTCGGACTTGCCTTCGGTGTCCGATGCGAGCGAAGCGCCTGGCATGCCCTGGCTTGCCCGAATGGCTGGCGGCGGTGCCTCGCCATCGGCTTCGGCCGGTGCGCCACTGCCGCGCAGCGCGGCAATAACCGCAGCCAGTACGGCAAGCTTTGCCGGATCCTGGTCTTCGCCCGGCATGGCGGTGCTTGCATCCGGCGCGTCGGACTTGCCGCCGGACGCTGCGTCGTTGGGCTGGTTTGAGCGTTCGGCGGGCTCCGCGTCGGATGCCGGCCCCGCGCTGCGTGCCGGCTGATCCTGCGCCGTGGGCGAGGGGGCGTGGTCCGGTTCCGGGCGCGATGGACGGTTCTCGGTGCGCGGCTTCTGCAGCTCCGGCTGGCGCTCCGCGCCCTGACTGCGTGCGCTGGGGTTTTCAGCCGGACGCGGCTGTAGATTGCCCTCGAGGACGCGCCCGAAGCTGGCGCCTCGGCTGGCATCTTGAGGAGTGGCCTGAAGCGCCGTGAGCATCTGCAGGGCACTGGCGCCGCGTTCGAGTGAGCTTGTTTTTGGGGTCATGGCCACTGTCCTGATGGAGTGTTCGAGCATTCCATGCAAACAACGTGCCAAGTGTCAGGCGTCGTCGTCTTCCCGGTTGTTGGCGTCCCACACCTTGCGTGTTGCCCGCTCGTCGCTGAGGCTTTGCTCGCTGCGTGCCTCGCGGCGGTTCTCGGCGCTCATGTGCCGCTCGTGCAGGGCGTCGAACGCCTTGCTGCGGTTGCGCTGATGCACCCACAATTGCCGCCCGGTCGAGGTGTTGCGACGTGACTGCTCGACTTGCGCCTGCTGGATGGCGATGGCCTGGTCGATCCGGGTCATGAAGGCGCTGTAGTTGCGAAAGGCTTCCATGCCGATACCCCCGTCGAGAGCTTCCCGGAATCGAGCATCGTACTCGGCCCGGTAGTTCTGCAGTATCTCGAGCTTTTTCGCCGCTTCCTGCTCGTGGGCGAGCAGTTTGCCGAGATCGCGGGTTGCATCCTCCAGTTTGCTTTTCGAGAGCGCCTGCAGGGGTTTGAGGTGAAAAGGCTTGGTCATTGCGTTGAGTCGGTGATCGAGGCTCGACGGCGATCACCGTCGAGCGTCATTCTACGTCAACGGCGTGCGGGCGCCGTGCGGTCGATCACGGCAGCGAGCCTGCAGCGTGTGAGGGTTCGGTGTCTTCGGCCGGCCCTCGCGTGGCGCGGATCAGGCGTGGAACAGCGTAGCGAGTTGCTCCAGCGCGCCCTCCCAGGGGACATGCTCGTCGATGCGTTGCTGCAGAAAACCCTCCAGCTTGGGGTACATTTCCACGGCGCGGTCGAGCAGGGGGTCGGAGCCGGGCTGGTAGGCGCCAACCGCGATCAGGTCACGCGAGCGTTGATAGCGTGCGAACAACTGCTTGAACTGGCGCACGACTTCGAAATGCTCCGGTGCAACGAGATTGAGCATCGCCCGGGAGATCGACTGCTCGATGTCGATCGCGGGATAGTGTCCCTGGTCGGCGAGGGTGCGAGAGAGCACGAAGTGGCCGTCCAGAATCGCCCGCGCCGAATCGGCGATCGGGTCTTGCTGATCGTCGCCCTCGGCGAGCACGGTGTAGAAAGCGGTGATCGAGCCGCCGCCGTCCATTCCGTTGCCGGCACGCTCGACCAGTGCCGGCAGGCGTGCGAAAACACTTGGCGGGTAACCCCGGGTCACCGGAGGTTCCCCGATCGCGAGTGCGATCTCGCGCTGCGCCATCGCGTAGCGGGTGATCGAGTCCATGATCAGCAGGACCTGCTTGCCCTGGTCGCGGAAGTATTCCGCGATGGTCGTGGCATAGGCTGCCCCCTGCAATCGCATCAGCGGGCTGGTGTCGGCAGGCGCCGCGACCACCACCGAGCGGGCGCGGCCTTCTTCGCCGAGGTTCTCTTCGATGAATTCCTTGACCTCGCGGCCGCGCTCCCCGATCAGTCCGACAACGATGACATCGGCACGGGTGTAGCGCGCCATCATGCCGATGAGCACGGATTTGCCTACGCCCGAACCGGCGAACAGCCCCAGGCGCTGGCCCCGGCCCACGGTGAGCAGGGCATTGATCGCGCGGATGCCGACATCGAGCACATCGCGAATCGGTGCGCGCGCCAGCGGATTGAACGGGCGGCTCTGCAGCGAGCGGGTCAGGTCGGTGTCGAGCGGGCCGAGGCCGTCGAGCGGGCGACCGGCACCGTCGACCACCCGGCCGAGCAGCTTGTCGCCGACCGGCAGGTGCTTGGCACGATCCGAGGTGCGGCGCTTGGGTGCGATGACATCGCCGACCCGCGGTGGAGACGGCGTGGGGGCCATCGGGAATACGGGTGCGCCTGGCCCCAGCCCAAAGATATCGTCGGTGGGCATCATGAAGAGCCGTTCGCCATTGAAGCCGACGACTTCGGCTTCGACCTCGCCGTCGTTCATGGTCAGGATGCGGCAGCCGGCGCCCAGTGGCAGCTTGATGCCGGCGGCTTCCATGACCAGCCCGTTGATGCGGGTAAGGCGTCCCGCGGTCTGATACGGGGTGACATTTTCAACCAGATCGAGATGGGCGCGGACGAAGTTGCCCCAGCGTTCGCTGCGTGAGTTCATTCGTCGGCCGTCCAGGGGCTGGGGTCGCGGCCCATGCCCTCGACCACCCGGCGCCAGCGGGTTTCCATGGTGGCGTCCACTTCGCAGCCTGCCGATTCCAGCCGGCAGCCGCCGCGTTCTATGGCTTCGTCCTCCAGCAGGTGGTGGTGGCCCTGCTCGAGCTGTTCGCCGAGATGCTCGCGGATGCCGGCGGCATCCTCAGGGTTGATATGGATCCGGACCTTGTTCTGCGGCAGCTGCAGCAGGGCTTCTCGCACTACATGCAGCACCGCGGTCGAGTCTGCGGTGACCGCGTGGCCTACGATTTGCCGTGCCACCGCGATGGCGAGGGTCACGATCTCCTGCGCGACCTCCTGGTCGAGCGCCGTGAATGAGGCTTCAAGTGCGGCGACCAGTTCGGCAAGCCGTTCGGCCTCGGCACGGCCGAGGGCCTTGCCCTCCTCATAGCCTTCGGTGCGGCCTTCCGCGAACCCGGCCTCGTGGCCTTCCCGGTGCGCCTGCTCGTAGATCTGTTCGATCTCGTCCGCAGTCGGCAGACGGAAGTCCGGGGGCGCGGCGTTTGTGCTCTCGTTGCGCTTGTCGGCGGCAGTCGCGCTGCCCTTGGCCGGGGCTTTGTCATCCGGCGCACCGCGAGGAGGCTCGGCACCCGAGTCGAAAGAGGGCGGCTGCCAGGGCTGGTAGGCGCCCACCGCCTGATGTCGGGTCACCGTCATGACCTGGCTCCGCGGCGCTCAGCCGCAATCCCGGTGCAGCGGGCCTCAGACGAAGGCATCGTCGTCTCCCTTGCCGCCAAGCATGATCTGGCCTTCTTCCGAAAGCCTGCGCACCGTCTTGAGGATCTCCTTCTGCTCGGCTTCGACCTCGGATAACCTGACCGGTCCCTTGGCTTCGAGGTCTTCGCGCATCATCTCGGCTGCCCGTTGGGACATGTTCTTGAAGATCTTCTCGCGCAACTCCGGGGCCGCGCCCTTGAGTGCAGTGATGAGCGAGTCGGACTGGATCTCGCGCAGCAGCGTCTGGATGCCGCGATCATCGATGTCGAGCAGGTTCTCGAACACGAACATCTCGTCGAGAATCTTCTGGGCGAGCTCCGGGTCGTATTCGCGCACGTTGTCGAGCACCGAGGTTTCGGCAGCCGCACCCACGAAGTTCAGAATCTCGGCTGCGTGGCGTATGCCACCCATTGCCGCCTTCTGCACCGACGAGGCGCCTGCCAGCATGCGGGTGAGCGATTCATTGAGCTCGCGCAGGGCGACTGGCTGCACGCCGTCTAGCGTCGCGATGCGCAGCATGGCATCGTTGCGCAGCCGGTCGGGGAATTGCTTGAGGATCTCGCCCGCATGGTCGAACTCCAGGTGCACCAGAATCGTCGCGATGATCTGGGGGTGTTCGTTCTTGATCATGTCGGCCGCGGTGGCAGCGTCCATCCACTTGAGGCTCTCGATGCCGGCGGTATCGGAGCCCTGCATGATGCGCGAGATGATGTGGGCGGCACGGTCGTCGCCCAGCGCCTTGGTGAGCATGTCGCGAATCTGCTCCTCGTTGGCCTCGATCGGTGCACCCTTTTCACAGTGGGTCTCCAGCTCGGTGATGACGCCGTCGACCTTGTCCCGCGGCTGGGCCGGCAGGGCGGCCATGGTCATGCCGAGCTTCTGCACCTCACGCGGGCCGAGGTGCTTGAGCACCGCGGCTGCTTCATCGGGGCCGAGTGTCAGCAGCAGCAGGGCGCTTTTCTCGAGGCCTTCCTGCGGGGTCATCATTTCTTGCCCTCTTCACCGGCCATCCATTCCTTGATCAGGTTGGCCACTACCTTCGGGTCGTCCTTGGCCAGCTGACGGGCGCGTTCGAGGCGCTCCTGGAAGTTCCTCGCCGGTTTGCCGGCGCCAAGCCTCACGATGGCGTCCTGGTCGCCGGCAGCCGCGGCCTGCTCCAGTGCCTTGCGCCGCTCTTCTTCCAGCTCACGCTGGCGCTCGGCCTCGCGCTCGAAGTTCTTCATCAACGGCTTGATCACGCCGAAGTATGCAGCACCAATGACCAGCAGAACCACAAGATAACGGAAGAGTTCCTTGGCCAGGGCGATCATCCCCGGATCTTTCCAGAACGGCGGTGCCTCGAGCACGTCGGTCTCGATCGTGGTAAAGGGCGCGGTCGACACATTCAGGCTGTCGCCGCGGGTCAGCTCGAAGCCCATCGCCTCGCGCACGATGTCGCGGATGCGGTTGGTCTCTTCCTCGGTGGGTGCCACGGTGCGCGTCTGGCCGTTGGGCAGGGTCTCGGTGCGGTGGTTGACCACCACCGCGACCGACAGGCGGCGGATCTGGCCCGGCGACTGGCGGATGTGCTGGATGGTGCGATCGAGCTCGAAGTTGATGGTCGCGCTGCGGTTGCTGTTCAGCGGCACGCCGTTTTCGCCCGGCGTGCCGGGTGCTGCCGGGTCGGTGATCGGCGCGGTGGCCGGCACCGGCGGCTGGTTGGTCAGCGCACCGGGCACGCCCACTGCGCCGGGGTCGCGGGTCAGCTGTTCGGTGGTCTGCTGGCTGCGTATCGCCTGGTCCGGCGCGGGATTTGGGCGGAAGGTCTCCGCGGTTTCCTCCACACGGTTGAAATCGACGTCTGCGGTGACCTGGGCGCGGAAGTTGTCCGAGCCGACCAGCGGAGCGAGCAGGGTCTCGATGCGCCGCACATAGGCGGCCTCGACCTGGCGCACGTATTCGAGCTGGGTGGCGTCCAGCCCGGCGGTCATCATCGGGTCGCTGCGGTGTGTGAGCAGATTGCCGTTCTGGTCGACGACGCTCACCGCCTCGTTGGACATCTGCGGCACGCTCGACGCGATCAGGTGCACGATGCCGGCTACCTGCATCGGTTCCATGCTGCGGCCGCGATACAGGTTGACCATGACCGAGGCTGACGGACGCTGGGCGTCGCGCAGAAAGCCGCTCTGCTTGGGGATGGCAAGATGCACCCGCGCCGCCGATACCGACGCGATCGACTGCACCGTGCGCGACAGTTCGCCCTCGAGCGCGCGCTGGTAGTTCACCTGCTCCAGGAACTGCGACACGCCGAGGCGTTGGTTCTCCATGACCTCGAAACCCACCAGGCCGCCCTTGGGCAGACCCTGTGCCGCGAGACGCAGCCGCACGTCGTGCACCTGGCCGGACGGAATCATGATCGCGGTGCCTCCCGGTGAGAAGCGATACGGAATGTTCTGCTGCTGCAGGGCGGTGACGATCGCCCCGCCGTCGCGCTCGTCCAGATTGGCGAACAGCACGGCGTAGTCCGGGGTGCGGGCCCACAACCAGGCGCCGACGATGAGTGACAGCGCAAACGCGACTGCCGCCGCAGCGGACATCTTCTGCCGTTGCGACAGGGCGTTGAGTCCCCGCAGGGCCTGCGTTCCGGGCACTGCGCCAGCGGTGGTTGCGGTATCGGCGGTAGCCATGTGTACGTCCTTCTCGGTCCCAATAGCGGATGGCGGCATTGTCACGCGCGGCGCGCAAGCCCGAGCTTTCGATAAGCGGCATTTTTTGCCGGCTATTTGCCGGTTACCATTGACCCACTTGCAATTAATCTGCCAGCCGTGACCAGACCGCCCAACGACCCCTCCCTGCCGCAGTCAGACGCCGGCGCCAGCATCCAGGGCATGGATGCCGCGCAGCTCGCCGAGGCTTTCGCGTTGTTTTCGCGCGCGTCCGAGGAATTGTCGAGCGCCTACAACGCCTTGCAGGGGCAGGTTGCGCAGCTCACCGAGCGCCTGAATGTGTTGATGGGCGCGCTACCGGCAGGCGTGGTCGTGTGCGACCGCGAGGGCAGGGTGGTGCAGATGAACCGCGCCGCGCTCGGCATGCTCGGCAACATCCCCATGTTCGCCCCTTGGGCGAGCGTGGCGGCAAGCTTCGTGGCGACCGAGACCCCGGGCGAGGTCGAACTGCATGGTGCAGCCGGTGACCGGCGGCTGGCACTGTCCGAGGCCGCGCTCGAGTCTGGCGACGAGTCCATCGTGTTGCTGCACGATATCACCGAGACGCATCGCATGCGCCTGCAGGCCGAGCGCCACGAGCGGCTCGCCGCGATGGGCGAGATGGTCGCCGGGCTGGCGCATCAGCTGCGTACGCCCTTGTCGGCGGCGATGCTTTATACCGCCAACCTGCGGCAGGCGGAGCTGTCGCTTACCGACCGCGATCGCCTCGCCGACCGGGCCATCGAGCGACTGCGCTATCTGGAGCGTCTGATCCGCGACATGCTGCTTTTCGCTCGCGGCGACAGCCTCGGGCGCCAGCGCTTCGAAGTCTGCGAGTTGATCCGCGAGATCGCCCACACCCTGGAGCCGCTCGCCCGCAGCCGTGGCATAGACTTCGACACCGAATGCGACTGCGGCGACCTGAGCCTGAACTGCGACCGCAAGGCCCTCGGTGGGGCGATCACCAATTTGCTGGACAATGCCTTCAATGCCTCGGGCAAGGGAGGGCGCGTGTCGGTGTCGGTGATTCACGATGGCGACCAGCTGGCTTTTCGTGTCGCCGACTCGGGGTCGGGTATCGACCCCGCGCTGCAGCAGCGGCTGTTCGAGCCGTTCTATACCACCCGCGCCGAGGGCACCGGCCTTGGCCTGGCGATTGCCCGCGGCGTGGCGCGTGGTCACGGCGGCGACATCGCGGTCGCGTCGCGGCCGGGCGAAGGGGCAGTATTCACGCTCAGCCTGCCGCTGCAGGATGAAGCACAGGAGACGTGCGAATGAGCGACAAGATCGCCATTCTGGTGGTGGAAGACGACGCATCCCTGCGCGATGCGGTATGCCTCACGCTGGAACTGGGCGGGCATCAGGTCGTCGGGGTCGACGGCGGGCCCGGCGCCTTGCAGGCGCTGGAGCGTCAGGCCTTCAATCTGGTCGTCAGCGACCTGCGCATGCAGCCCATCGACGGGCTGGAACTGCTCAGCCTGATCCGCGCGCGCCTGCCCCAGATGCCGGTGCTGCTGATGACCGCCTACGGCGACGTCGAAAAAGCGGTCGCGGCGATGCGCGGGGGGGCCTGTGACTTCCTGATGAAACCCTTCGAGCCCGACGTGCTGCTCGAGCATGTGCGCCGCTATGCGTCCGCACCGATGCTGTCGGACGACATCGTTGCCGAGGATGTGCGCAGCCGCAACCTGCTGGCGATGGCTGCGCGGGTGGCCGGGACCGACGCCACGGTGCTGCTCACCGGCGAGTCCGGCACCGGCAAGGAGGTTTTCGCCCGCTACATCCACCAGCGCTCGCCACGCAGCAAGGGCCCGTTCATTGCCATCAACTGCGCCGCCATTCCCGAGAACCTGCTGGAGGCGACCCTGTTCGGTCATGAAAAGGGCTCTTTCACCGGCGCCCAGAGTGCGCAGGCCGGCAAGTTCGAGCAGGCCCAGGACGGCACGATATTGCTCGACGAGATCTCCGAAATGCCGCTCGGCCTGCAGGCCAAGTTGCTGCGGGTGCTGCAGGAGCGCGAGGTCGAGCGCGTGGGCGGCAAGAAATCGGTCGAGCTCGACATCCGGGTGCTGGCCACCAGCAACCGGGACATGGCCGCCGAGGTGTCGGCCGGACGTTTCCGCGAGGACCTTTACTACCGGCTCAATGTCTTCCCGCTCGAAATCCCGTCGCTGCGCGCCCGCCCGGGGGATATCCTGCCTCTGGCCTGCGTGTTCCTCGCCCGCCATGCCCGGCGCATTGGCCGCCAGGGTCGGCTGGATACCGGCGCCGAGCGCCTGCTGCTCGCCCACGGCTGGCCCGGTAACGTGCGCGAGCTGGAAAACACCATGCAGCGGGCGCTGATCCTCGCCAGCGGCGACACCATCACCCGCGAGACGCTGGCGCTGTGCATGCCCAAGCTCGACACCGGTGCCCAATCGGCGGTGTTGCCGCCGCACCCGGAGCACCCGGCGGCAGAAATTGCCGGTCCGGCAAGCGCCTCCGCAAGTGACAAGCCAGTCAGCATGAAAGACCTGGAGCGCGAGCACATCCTGCAAACCCTGCGCGAGCTCGGCGGTTCGCGCAAGCGCGCAGTCGAAAAGCTCGGCATCTCCGAACGCACTCTGCGCTACAAGCTCGCACAGTATCGTGACGAAGGCCATGAGATATGAGGGCTTGGCGAACCCGCACGAGCGTGCATGGCCACCTTGCCATGTCCACTTTCACCTTTTGGCACGGCAATTGCTCTGCTAGACTGCACTCACACGGACAAACCATCCGGTAAGGACCATGGACAATCGCGGAATCGACCAGTTGATCGGGCAGTTGCGCGCCACCGCGCAAACCGCTGCCGGCAAGAGCGCCACCGCCGCCCCTGCCGAGGCCGGCGGGGTCGACTTTGCCCAGGTGCTCCAATCCACGCTCAAGGATGTAAGTGCCGCGCAAAACGAGGCGCGGGCGATGTCGCGTGAATTCTTAGCCGGCAACCCGGACGTGAACATCCAGGACGTCATGGTCAATCTCGAGAAAGCCAGCCTTTCCTTCCAGCAGATGGTGCAGGTGCGCAACCGGCTGGTCTCCGCCTATCAGGACATCATGAACATGCCGGTGTGACGCGATCCACGGCTGATCACAATAATCAACAAAAAGGGCTGCCTGGTGCAGCCCTTTTTGTTGTGTTCCGGGCACCGCTAGTGCGCCACCCTGATGCAGATGTCAGCGATTGGTCTCCAGCATCCTGCGCTCGCGCTCGACCTTGAAGATGTAGCGCTGGATGGTGCAGCCCTTTTTGTTGTGTTCCGGGCACCCGCTAGTGCGCCACCCTGATGCAGATGTCAGCGATTGGTCTCCAGCATCCTGCGCTCGCGCTCGACCTTGAAGATGTAGCGCTGGATCGCGCTTACCAGGCGCTGTGGCGGGTCGATGAGCTGGAAGCCTGCCCGCAGGTTCGGGCCGCCGCCGCGGCTGTCGAGCCTGAACACATTGCGCAGGCGCATCGGCACCTGGACCACGCCCAGGTCCGGAATGGTGAGTTCGCTGTCGATGAGCTGGCCTGCCTCGGCCGGACAGTCCGCGTCCAGAATGAGCAAGCCGACCCCCTCGGCGCTGAGGTCGAGCACCCGGACCGGAACCGGGACTTCCCCGCCGTCCTCATCCCGAAACAGCAGCCTGCACTCGACCGGGCTCGACATCGGCACCGGCAAGCGGAAAGTCTCGCGCCGCTGCAGGCGCAGCATCATCTCCGGTAGCTCGCAACGCAAGGCCTCGAAGCCGTCGTAGGGAAATCCCCCAGGCGACTCGGCACTGAACTGAATCCGTACCCCGTCCAGTTGCCCGGCGCACACCAGCTTTTCCGCCCGCTCGACACGCTCCATGATCTTTTCGTCGCGGCTGGAATCGAGGATGACACCCTCGCCGTCGACTGTGACATCAAGCACCGCCGTGACGAAGCTCAGGGGGCCTCCGTCGATATGGGCGATCAGCATGAAGCGCTTGTCGGCGATCGTCCTCAGGAGGTGGCGGATCTCCTTTTTGTTGCGGATCTGGAAGCGGGGCAGGGCATCCGGATCCAGGAGTGCTTCTGTTGCCGGCTTGGGCGTTGTGTCGGTCATGCGGTATCTGGCGTTGCCTTTCTCAATGGCAGCGTTATATCACGTTCGTGGCATCGGCTTGCTGTTCCTGGTCATGGAGCCACCTCAAACTGCAGGAGCCCGGCTTGGCCGGGCGAATGGGCTTCAAGCCGAAGGCACTCGCTG